>CAUQPE010000057.1:0-10606 GCA_963519915.1 uncultured Campylobacter sp.
GCGTTAATTATGGCTATAGTTTGCGTGATTTTTCAGGGTACAATTAAACGGTTACTAAATTACATTTTTTATGCTAAAGTCTAAAATTTAAATCTTATTCCACCGCTCCAGATTCAAGTTCCTTAAAATACGGCTTCAAGCTCTCGTATGCGTTTTGGATACGCTGAAACTGCGTTTTGCACTCATCTAAAAGCTCGGGGCTAAGCGCGGCGTGAAAGTCGGGGTGATAGGCTTTAACTAGCTCTAGGTAGCGGTTTCGCACCTCTTCAAAGCTATCGTTTTTATCGCATCCAAGCACCGTGAAATGATCCTCGAAAAGGCTAGCAAGCGCGGCAAATTTGGCTTCGTTTTTCTTGGCGTAGATTTTGATGCGTTTTTTAAATTTTTCAAATTCCTCTTCGCTATAGTTAAAGATGATCGAAAATTTCATGTATTCGCTTTTGTTAAACAGCTCTTCCAGGCGCGCGCATTCGCCCAAATTTGCGATATTTATGGCGATTTGACCCTCGGCGGATAAAATTTGCTTTGACTCAAAGCCTCTGATGATGTGCGAGAGAAAAGACTCGTTTGAGCGATCAAAGCTAAATATCGCGCCGCCCCGCACGAAGGCGACGTCGACGAAAACCATGGCTTTGAGCGAGTTTGGCTGGATGTAGTGCAGTTTGATGGTTTTATACTCGGCGAAGTTTAAATTTACGTTTTTTAGCTCGTATCTTTGGCAGAGTTTTTTTAGAAATTTGACGAAATATTTGCGCTGAACCTTCTCGTTTTCGTCGTAAAACGACATTACTTTGCCTTTTTGCCCCAGCGTCTTGGCGAAGTTTCGCTTTATGAGCGCTTGCAGCTCGAAAAACAGATCGGCGTCTGATGTTTCTATGCTTAGAGATTCTAGATTTTGACTTACTTTTATCAAATTTTACCTTTGTAAAACGCACTTGAAAGCATTTTTTATTCCGCTTTTTCCCATACGGGCGTTTCATCTAGCGCGACGTATTCGCACAGGCGCTCGTAGGGCTTGTAGTCTGCCTTGTAGGCTAGGCTAGGGCAGTCTTTGACGTAGTAGCCTAGATATATCCAGCGTAAATTTAGCTGCCTGGCCAGTAAAATTTGCTGATAGAGCGAGTATCTGCCGATGCTAAGGTCCGCAAAATCAGGATCGTAATAGCAATAAACCGCCGAGATGCCGTCGCTAAGGATATCGACTAGATCGACGCCGATGAGCCGGCCGTCTGCAAAATACGCTATCTCCTTGCCAAACTCCGCGTGCCCCGCGACGTAGAGCTCGTAGTAGCGGCGAAAGTCCAGCTCGTAGTACTTCCACTCGCGCTTTTCTTGCATAAATTTATGGTATTTTTTATATAGCGCCACGTGCGCGTCGTCTATGAGCGGCTTTGTGAGGATGATTTTGGTGTTTTCGTTTTTGCGCATTGTGCGGCGGGCGGATTTGCTAAATTTAAAATTTAGCGCATCGACCCTGATATTTACACACTCGCGGCAACCCGCGCAGTTTGGCTTAGAGAAATATTTGCCAAAGCGCCTAAAGCCGCGCCTAGCTAGAGCGTCGTTTACGGCAAAGTCGCAGCCGTCTACGTAGCGATACTCCATGCGCGAGTCCCTGTCCTTGAGGTAGGGGCAGGGGCTGGGCAGGGTGGAAAACGGCACTACTAGCACTTTTTGATATCCGCGTCCTTGACGTAGGCTAGAAACTCATCGCGTAAATTTTGCTCTTTGTGCGCGATGGCTTCTTCTTTGCTGAAGGTTTTTAGTTCAGACTTTAAATTTTGCTTTGCGGCGTTTTTGGCGGCTGAATTTGAGCTCAAATTTGCATTTTGCTCCTTTTGAAGCTCTTTTTTTATATCCTTTAAACTATCGAAAAAATCATTCATCCGCGTGTTCCTCTTTAAATTTCCTAGCGTCTTTTACTCTTTGTATCGCTGCTGCGATGGCGGCGATCACCTCTTCGTTGTCTTCGTTATCTTTGGTTTTCATCTTTTCTAGCAGGGTAGGCATCTTATTTTCGACGTATGACGTATCGAAAAATCCTCGCCTAAAGTCGCGCTCCTTGCTGATGCTGAGCAAAAACGGGATCGTGGTTTTGACGCTGCCCTCGATCGTAAACTCATCCAGCGCGCGTTTTAGTTTATTTACGGCTAGATCGTAGCTGGGGGCGCGCACGATTAGCTTAGCTAGCAAGCTATCGTAAAAAGGCGGTATCTGATAGTCTTTATACAGGTGGCTATCCACGCGAACGGAAGGGCCTAGAGCAGGGTAGTAGCCGCTGATCTCGCCGGGGCTTGGGATGAAATTTTGCCATGCGTCCTCAGCGGTGATACGAGCCTCGATCGCAAAGCCTTGCGTGATGACGTCGCTTTGCTCCATGTCGAGGATTTCGCCGGCTGCGATGCGGATCTGGCGCACGATGAGATCCACGCCTGTGATCTCCTCGGTCACACCGTGCTCGACCTGGATACGGGTGTTCATCTCCATAAAATAAAAGTTGTTGTAATCATCGAGCAAAAACTCGATCGTGCCGGCATTGGTGTAGTTTACTGCCTTTGCCGCTGCGACTGCGGTCACGCCCATACTCTTTCGCAGGCTTTCGCTCATAGTGGGGCTAGGCGCTATTTCGAGGATCTTTTGATGGCGGCGCTGGATCGAGCAGTCGCGCTCGGCTAGGTGGATGATGTTGCCGTATTTGTCGCCTAAAATTTGAAACTCGATGTGGCGCGGATTTACGACGTATTTTTCCATAAAAACTTCGTCGTTGTTAAAAAACGCCTTAGCCTCGCGCTTGCAGCTTTCAAAGCTAGATTCTAGCTCCTCTTCTTTCCACACGACGCGGATGCCGCGTCCGCCGCCGCCGCCGCTAGCTTTTAGGATGACCGGGTAGCCGATGCGCTCGGCGTAGAGTTTGATATTTTCTATAGTTTCGTTGTTTAGCTTTTCGGTGCCCGGCACGATAGGGATACCGTTTTTATTCATCAGATAGCGAGCGATGTTTTTATTGCCCATTTTTCGGATGACGTCGGCGGTAGGTCCGATGAAAACCAGCCCAGCATCCTCGACCTCTTTGGCAAATTCGTAGTTTTCGCTCAAAAATCCATATCCCGGGTGTATCGCGTCTGCGCCGCATGCTTTTGCGACCTCGACTATGCGCTTGGCGTCTAGGTAGCCCTTGATCGGGTCGATGCCGATCTGGTAGGCCTCGTCGGCTATTTTGACGTGCAGGCAGTCTTGGTCGGGCTTGGTGTAAATGGCGACGTTTTTGATGTGTAGGTCTTTGCAGGCGCGGATCACGCGAACGGCGATCTCTCCGCGGTTTGCGATCAAAATTTTATGTATCACTTGGCTTTCCTTTCTTATCGTTTTTTGAATTTTACTCTTTTTTGCTTGCTGATGCTTGAAATTTGCTTTTTTTAGGGTACTATCTTTCTTTGCGTACCGTCTTTAAATTTGCCCTTTTTGCTATTAAATTTTTAGCTTGCTCTACCTTATTTAATATATTTTAGTGCTCGGTAGTCAGGCAAGCTTATTTTTAATTAAATTTGCTACATAAGATAACATAAAGATTTTTTATAGATGGTTAAATGTGGCAAATTTGGCGCAGAAATTTAAAATTTTATAGGCTTGCGGCGAATTTGATGTAGTAGGGGATATAAAAATGTAAAATTTTTGCAACAATGTCAAAATTTATGAAAGATTTAAGAAACCTTTGGCTATACTTCACATTTCTTTTAAAGTGCGCTCGTAGCTCAGCTGGATAGAGCATTTGATTGCGGTTCAAAAGGTCAGGGATTCGAATTCCTTCGAGCGCACCATTTATTCATTTCTTAAGTTTTATTTTTTATTCTTTTCTTTTCACAAATCACGATTTTATCGGGGGTTGAGCTGATTTTTACTTTTCTTTTGTTTTCTTTGCTTTTCTTTGTATTGCTTTTCTTTTAAGGATTTTTAACGGATAATTTTACAGATAAATCTCTATCCGTTAACTTTTGTCCGTAAAAAATCTTTGCTTGATTTTTAGGGGCTTGCGGATATATAAAGGATAAAAATGCCCAAAATCAATCCACCGTTAACCGACACGGCCATAAAAAATTTAAAGCCGAAGGACAAAATTTATAAAAAGTCCGACGGACAAAATTTGTTTATATTTATCGAGCCGGGCGGGCGTAAATTTTTTGCGCTTGAGTATAAAAGCCCGCTCACGCTTAAGATGCGGCGCATGGCTTTGGGGAACTATCCGCTTTTGACTTTGGCCAAGGCCAGAGAGCTAAGGATGGAGCTTTTGCGCCAAATAAACGATGGAGTCGATCCGCTCAACGCAAAAAGTAGCGATACGAGTAGAAATTTTGAGCGTTTGGCCATGGAGTGGATAGATAAAAAAAGCGAAATAATCAAAGAGTGGACGGCGCAAAATCAAACTAGAAACGCGCAAAAATATCTATTCCCGTACCTCGGTAAAAGAGATATATCGGGCATCACGGCCGCCGAAATAATCGAAGTCCTGCGAAAAGTCGAGAGCGGCGGCAGTCTGAGCGTAGTAAAAAAGCTGTTTCAATTTTGCGGGCAACTGTGGCGATACGCCGTAGTTAGCGGCAAAGCGTCTCACAACATCATCGCTGATATAGATTTTAAATACGCGTTTAAAACCAAAAAGCAGCAAAACTACCCGGCGCTAACGGACGATAACGATCTGCGCGCGCTGGTGCTGGCTATCGACGAATACGGCGGCGAGTATAAAACAAAGGTCGCGCTAAAGCTCGGGCTTTATACGGCGGCTCGGTCGTTTAACATACGGGCGGCGCAGTGGAGCGAGTTTGATTTCGATAAAGAAATTTGGAGTATAGAAGCTGGCAAAATGAAACAGGATGAAGTTTTTAAGCTCCCGATGTCTAGGCAGGTTAAAGCGCTACTGCTTGAATACCGCAAATTTGCCGGGCGCAGCGATTATCTATTTTTTAACCACTTTAGTAAAACCAAATATATGAGCGAAAATACGCTAAACGTCGCGCTTAGGCGCATGGGCTACACTAAAGACGAAATAGTATTTCACGGGTTTCGCTCAAGCTTTAGCACCGTTTGTAACGAAAACACTCACGTTCACGGCTACTCCGAAGCAATCATCGAAAAATGTCTAGCGCACAAAGACGCAAACTCGGTGAGGGCGGCGTATAATAGGGCGGCAAATTTGTCGCATATGAAGGGATTGATGCAGTGGTGGGCGGATTATTTAGACGGCTTAATCGCTTAAGCCGTCTGCATAGGGGCGGTTTTGACCGCACTTTTGATGAAATTTTCAATGCTAGCCCTAGGATAAACTACTGTTTTCTTTCCTAGCTTGAACTTCTCGATATACCCTTCTTTGACGTAGCGCCAAAGCGTAGCGTCGCAAACGCCGCCCAGCATCTCTTTTGCTTCTTTGGTGGTGATGTATTCTTGGCCTATCATTTAGTGTCCTTCACTCTAAACCCCAATGCGTAAAGCGGGGCAATATCTACGCTCTCGCCAACAAGTGCCCGCGCTTCGCTTCTCGTCATCCTCGTTTGGCTGATGTGCCAGCCGTCGGACATTTTGAATTCCCAATACCAAAGCGCGTCATCTATCTTCACGTATTCTTCGCATACTTGATGTTCGGGTATTATCGCGCCGCCTTTAAACTCTATCCCCCCGTCTTCCGTATATCCTTTCACCGTCCATATATAGCCGTTATTCTCATCTAGCATCAACATTTGCGCATCTTTTTCTATCACTTTATCGCCTTCCCCAAATTTGCGATTTTTTGGCTTTACGCGGTAGTTAAAATAACCCCAATTCCACGACGGATCTTTTATATCCTCCCAATCATCCGAGCTTTTCTCGTCGCCGTGAATATCACAAAGTTGTATTATCTCGCCCCGCGCGTGCGCTTGCATTACTTCGATCATTCCCTCTGTATTCATTGTTTATTCTCCTCTTTTAAAACCCCGTTTTTTTTGGGTTAGATATGCGCTTAGAACCGCGTCTTTTAATTTGGGCACCTTTAAAATTTCAAAGAGTTTTTCTAAGATTTCATCTACTTCTAGATCGGGAATATCCAAATCTATTTCAAATACAAGCCCTGTCTCCTCAGGCTTGAGGCGGCACAGGCTGCCACTAAAAGAATGGCACACGATATAGATCTCAAGCTCCCAATTAAGGCTGATATTGCAAGATACGCGCGCATTTTTTGTTCGTATTTTGTTTATCCTGTCTCCCAAGAGGCTTAATTTTGCCAGCACCACTCTTAAGTCATTAAGACACATAAAGCTCTCCTTAAATAGTATATTCCCCCCGGGTCCTAATTCAAATATTTCCTCTACAGAAGCACCTTTTGCATTCATTTTCTAACCCTTTCTATTACATTTTTAATCTCTCGTAGCTCGTCCACCCAAGCTCTGTATGGCTCTCTATTCGATCCTAAAGTAAAATCTATCTTTAATTTTAGGCTGTCTAGCCGCTTTTCAAGCGTGCCCAGCTCATTAATGATCATCCTCAGGTCTTCAGCCGCAAAGCTGAGTATTGCCGTGCTTGTTGCTTTAGCTGCCGTCATTTATCGCTTATCTTTCTATCGATCATTCTACATATGTGATTGGCGACTTCAAGGTAGGAGCTTTTTTGCGCTAATATCTCGTACAGTCCTAAAATAACGCCGCGATCGGAGCTGGTATCGTTTCCTACGAACCAAGTGGGAGCGATTGCGAATTTGCCTTCGTGTAGCAAAATTTTCCCCAGACACCTAAGCCCTTCGTAGAAGTACGTCACCACATGCCCGGTATAAATTTCCACTCCATTTCCGTCCTTATACCCAGTGTATTGCGCGACATAGACGTTATCGTCGTAGAGCGCGTATTCTTGTGCTTTACCATCATCGCCTAAAACGCTTAGCTTTTGATTTTTAAAATCTATATTTATAACGTCTTTTTCTTGCCCGACATACATTTTAATTCCAGAGTGATATTCTGCGGCAGAAACCCACGCTTTAAATTTAATCTCTCTCATTGTTTATCCTTTCTTAAATATTGTCTATGTAAAAATACGCTAGGCGCTGGCTATCCTCAGTCTCTCGTGGGCCTGCATAACATCTATTTTTTGCTGTCATTTTTCTAATCCTTACTATAAAGTTTCTTTGATGCTTTCTGATATGCGCGCGTACGGGTTATAACAGAGTTTATCAATTGCCAAATATGCTCTTGTTGCCAGCACTATAAGAACGCTGTCATTTATCCCATATTTTATCGCATCCTCAATTATGGACGTAATTACGGCGCCTGCGCAAACATTCCAAGCAAGAGGAGGTTTTTCTATTGCGCTTATCATAAATATGGTAATACGGCAAAGAGCACATGTGCGCTCGCTATCGTTTTGTGCCCTAGAGTATTTTGCTACCTCTTCGCATACATTCCCTACTAGCCTCGCGCGTTGGATTTCTGTGCTTAGTTTTTGTTCTTGCTTTTGCTCTTGTATCAATTCGTAAATTTCGTTTAATTGTTTTTGCATATTAGCTCCTTACGGATTGCCGATGCGGCTTATTATGCCGCGCAGTCGGCGGTCTTTACTCGTCATTGTCTTAGCGTTCAGTGCCGCCTGTGCGCTTTCTTTGACTTTTCGCAATATCTCCGCCGCATGTGAGGGCAAAACTACTTTTTTACGCCGTAGCCTCGTAATCTCCTCTTGCGCCTCTTTTAGCTTTGCCTCTAGGTCTTCCATGCCTCTTGCCCTTTTAAATTTCGATCGCCCCAAACAGCGCGCCCGGGTCGTAAATAGCATAGCCGTTTAGCAAAGCGTGATTTATCTCCATCGAAATACCTTTTGAGTCTTGGGTAATGCCAGGGTCGCAAGACTTCTGGCTAGGTACGAATATCGTGCCGCAAGAATCAAGCTGCTTTAGGCAAATTTGCATAACTTCGTCATAGTCTAAATTTCTATACCGCGCGTTGTTTAGTACCGGGCTAAATAGCTCGTACCTCTCATCTCCGCCAAAAAACTCGTTGGCTTCGGCTAGAGCCTTGATCGCTACTTCGCGCGCGGTTTTTTTATCGTTGCCGAATGCAGAATAGGGGCTACAAACGTAAATTTTAATAACTTCCATCGCACGCCTCTTAAAACGGTATCGTTTCGTCTATATAGTCGCTAGCATCTAAGGCTTCGCTAGTAGGCGGCACGTCTTGATACTCGCTACGTTTAGGAGCACTCCAAACGACATCGTATAGTACGTCCTCTTTGGCTTTTTCGCCGGCATTAAAAAGAGCAATATAAACTTTATAGCCGGGAACTGCAGGGGTCTCGATAAAACCGCTTATATAATTTTTCATGCCATCCTTGCTCTGTCTACGCCATAATGCGCCTATGATCTGCCTTTGCCCCTCGTAGCCTTTGGCCTTTTGAAGGGCTAGCTGAAAATCGGGAAAATCTTGATTTTTCTTTTTGTCCTCAGCGCTTGAGCTTAACATAACTACTTCTAAAGGTCTCAAAAATGGAATCACTATAACCCCGCCGATATACCCTACGTCCGCGCCCTCGGCGTTTTTGTAGCTTTTGCGTTTAAAATAACCTACGTTCATATCCTACTCCTCAAATAAGCTTCGTTCTTTTGGCGCCGCGGCATCCGCGAATATCTCGTCGCCGTCCTCGATAGCGCGCTCCATAGACATCTCTTTTTTCGGGTCTAACATAAATTTAACCCTCTTTGCGGCGTAATCCAACATTAAAACGTCGTAAACGAGTTTTTGGCCGCTAGGGCGTATTTTTAAAATAGGTAAAACCATCTTTTTCTCCTTTTAGTCAATAAAATATATTCCAAAAAGGCACAATAGTACTAATATCCAATCCCTTGCAAAGGTTAGTTTTAGCCCTGCAAGCCTAATTAGCTCCGAATTTCTGAATTGCCCAATTATTCTTAGGACAAAAAACACGACTGTGACCCATAAAAGCACTTTTAAAACAATGCCCATATCTTCTCCTTTATAAATTTGCTAAATTTTGACATATCGCTAAAACTAAAACCAACCCCAGGGCCGCTAAAAACCTTTTAGCCCCGCGGATAAACAAAGCGCGCCCCAAAGACGGGGAGCTGCCCAGCACGCGGCGCGGCACGCCAGCGGCGTCGTAAATCCTAATCGCTATCTTTTTCATCTTGTACCTCCGCGTCTATGACGTCGTCCTCGACCTCGATCGTGATATCTTTTAGGCGGGACAAAATCTGCTGCGCCGAAACGGCCTCGGGCGGCATGAGGGCTAGGCGGTCTAGCATCTTGTCGCTTCTGCCGGCCGAAAGAGTAGAGATAAATTTAGCTCGCTCGAAGTCCTCAGCGCTAACCATGCCCGTCTCTCTCTGCCTAGCTACGATACGGCGCGCCTCGCCCTCCATGATCTCGTAGCTAGCCGCTAGCAAGACGTTGTTTCGCTCGATATCTACCTTGGTGTTTTTAACCACCGTCTCGAGGCTTGACTTTTGTAACAAATTTCTAGTTTGCTTATCCTCGCTCATAGCTAGAGTTACTTTGTTTTGTAAGGCCTGCGCCCAATTAAAATCCTTTTTCCAGCGATTTATTGAGCTGCTAGAACCCTTTAGTCCTAGAGAGTCTAGTTTGGCGGCTAGCTGCTCCTCGCTGATAGGCTTATAGTCCGTTTCAAACGTCGCGCTATCAAGATATATCTCGAAGGCTTTTTGCTGCGTTTCGTTCATCTGTTTCATGCTTTACAACCCTTGTTGTTTTGGAGATTTCCGTCGCCTATTTGGCTGTTGCCGTTTATGATAATGCACCCGTCGTTGCCCGAAATTTGCGTAATCAAAATAGGCACTATAAATACATTTCGATCGTTCGGGGTTAAAGAGGATAAAATCGCCTTTAGCCTGCCGATGATTTCGTCCGTATCGTCGCCGCCCAGAGCCATCAAAAGCTCGCGTCCGAATAGTTCTTTATCTTTACTTACCATTGCTAAAAACGCCTTTATGTTTTTTACTTTTCTATTTTCGCTCGTCGAGAGCTTCCTTATATTTCTTAACGCTCTTTTCTAAAAAATCGTTTTCGTCTTCAAGCTCTTTTACTCGTCTTTTTAGTTCGCGCATCTCCACTTCGGCTTTTTTGTTTTCTTTGACGTATATAAGCCTTTCTATCCTTGCCTTTTCGTATTCTTCGGATAGTTTTCGGCTTTCATTTTTAAACCTAATGCAATCGAGCTTGGCTTGTTTGAAGGCGTCATCACTAGCTTTTTGTTCTAGCTCCTCAGCTATCTCTTTGTAGTGGGCGGTTTCTATTTTTTGTTCAAAAAGCTTTTCGTGTTCGTTTGCGAGTTCTATTTGATATTTTTCTTCATAAATTCGCATAAGTTCGTTTCTCATCAGGTTGAAGGCTTTGATATACTCTATCTTCCAAAGCATAGCCTTTTCGCCCGTAAAACCCATAACCAAAAGAGCGAAACCGTCCTTAGTCATCCGATACATAGGAAGCTTACGGCCAATAGGATCCACATATTCGCTTAATATAAAATTTTTCTTAAAAAATTCATCTGTCTCGGCGGAGCCATTGAGCTCAAAATTGAGCTCAATGACCTTAAATTTTTCTAAATCTCTTAAAACGTTCTTGTG
>CAUQPE010000058.1:0-10568 GCA_963519915.1 uncultured Campylobacter sp.
AAATTATCCGCTGGAAAAATATTATTTGGGCGGTAGAGATATAGAGAGGCGCTAATCTCTAATATGAATTTTGTTAAAAAATTTAAGGGAATTAAGACCGATGAACGCGGAACAAAGGTATAAATTTCGCAGGATGGCGAGATATTTGCTGGCGGCGCCGATGGTTTTCTTGCTTGATTGGTGGGTGGCGGCATTGATTTTGGAGGTTTTGCCTTTTGAGGGCGCGCTAAGGATTGCCGTTTTTGTCGCAATATTTGCGATTTTGGCTTGCGCGCTGCTTTGGTATTTGTTCAAAAGGTATAAAAATTTTAAGCCAAGCAAGCTTTTTGTAAAAAATCCAAATCTTAGTTTGCTGCTTTTTACGGTAGAAAATTTATCGCTCGGCGCTTTTTACGGCGGATTTTTGGCATGCCTCGCGGCGGGGTATTTTTGGGGCGAGCGTGCCGCCGGCTGGAGCGTGGTGTTTGCGTTTGCGTTCGCGCCCGTTTGTTTGCTCGTTTTCGTGATCTCGTATATGTTTAATGAAAAGAAGGCCTAGGCGTCAAATTTAAGCGCTCAAATTTGCAAAATCAAGAAGTTTAAATTTGGCGGCTAGCGTTCAAGCCAAATTTGACTTACAAAATCCAAGCCAATAAATTTAATCGCCAAATTTGACCAAAGCAGCCAAACTTACCGCTTGCGGTTCAAATTTACTCGTAAAATTTAGCCAAAGCGGCCGAATTTTACAAAGCACGCTTAGCTCTGGCTCAAATTTTCCCTGATTTTGCTCTTTATCGCCTCTAGCTCCTCGCCCTCAAATCTCATCAGCGTCCGCTCCACGCCGTGCTTTATCATCCCCTCTTTGTCGCACGGCACGAAGTCCCAGTCTTTTTGAAACACCGCGTGCTTGCCCATAGTTTGGTTGCCGTTGCGCTGCGTGTAGCCGTTTGCGTTTAGATCGTTATCCCACGGCCCCCACTCAAACGCCCCGCTAGGCCCAAACAGCGCGATCACGGGCACGTCGTTGGCCGCGGCTAGGTGCATGATCGCCGTATCCACGCCGATAAACATCACAGAGCGCTTTGAGAGCGCTGCGGTTTGTTTTAGGGTGAGTTTGCCGCCTAGATTTACGGGGCTAGAGGAGCACAGCGCCAGCACGTCGTCCAGCTTTTTTAGCTCGGCGTCGTTGTTATCGGCCGTTAGCACGACCCGCACGCCAAGCCCCTCGCAAAAGTCTATGATATGTGCCATAGTTTCGTCGTCCGCACACTTAAACATCCAGCGGCTAGTTAGGTGCACGTGGATAAATTTAGGCGGTAAATTTAGATGATCGATGCACTCTGGATCAAAATACACGCTAACTCGTTTGCCGCTAGGCTCAAATCCTAGCGCGGCCAGGGCGTCTAGATTACGATCCACGGTGTGGCGCAGGCCGCCTATTTTAGGGGCTTTGTGCGTTATTATTTTATTCACGGTCTTGTTTTTACCCTCAAAGCCCACGATGGTTTTTATCTTGGCGTATTTGGCGACGATGATGCCGCGGTCGCCCGTTGTGGTCTGCACGGCGATGTCGTATTTTTGCTTTTTGATCGCGCGGATAAACTTTAGCTCCCGCCAAAGCCGTTTAAAAAAGCCGACCTCTTTTATATTTGCGCGGTCGTAGATGTGGATGTTTTGGATGTTCGGGTTGCCTTCGATCATCGCTTCGGTGCCCTTGTTTAGCGCGAAATCTATCTGCGCGTCAGGGTAGATGCGGCGCAGGTTTTCTACGAGCGGAGTCGTGAGTAGCACGTCGCCGATGTTTCTAAATTTCATAACTAGGATTTTGATTTTTTTATCTTTCATTTTACGTACTTCCAAAATGTATATTGCGCATAAAGCCTTGCTATCACGTAGCCGCGCCAGCCCTCGCGCCAGCCGCCTTTTAGGAAAAATAGCTTAAAAAACGTCCACGCGGGGTTTAAAACGGCCTTAAATTTGCTTGATTTTGCACCCTTTGCGCCAAGGCTCGAGTAGCGATTTTGCTTAGCGATAAACTGCTCGATGCTGTCGTAGGCGTAGTGCTTGAAGTGGTTTTTTAGCCTGCCGATTTCATTTTTGGCGGCGGTTAAATTTGCGCCATTTGCGGTGCTCGCCGAGATTTGTTCGCCCGTTTTTGCCGCGCTTTTTAAAACGACTTTTTCATGTATCTCGCGCCCGTCAAACTCCGCCAGTGCCTTGTCAAAAAGCCTGACTGTACAGTCCGGGTAAAGCCCCATCGTGCGCACTTCTTTGCCGAAAAATATATTTGCGCGCGCCACCTCGTATGCGCAAAACTCGGGTCGCTGTAAAATTTGCAAAATTTCCTCCCTCAGCGGCTCTAAAATCACCTCGTCGCTATCTAGCACGAAAACCCAGCGATTACGCGCTAGATCCACGCCCAGCTGCTTTTGCGCGCTAAATCCCAGCCATTTTTGCTTGTGAAATTTGACGTTTTTAAACCCAGCGCAAATTTGCTCCGTCGAGTCGGTAGAGCCGCTATCTACGACTATGACTTCGTCTGCGAATTTGCAGCTTTTTAGCGCCTCGGCGAGGTATTTTTCGCTGTTAAGCGTGAGGATAACGACGCTTAACATTTATAAATTTCCTCGTTAAAATGCTTAAAGCGTTTATGAAACCAAAAGTACTCGTCCGGCTTCTCGCGTACGGCGGCCTCTGTGGCGTCTGATTGCGCTTGCGTGGCCTTTAGTACGGCTTCTTCTTTGCCAAAATCCCTAACGTCAATCGGCGGGAAAAAGCAAATTTCGCTGAGGTTTGCCCCTTTTTCGCGGATAAATGCGGGCACGATGAGCGCGTCTGTTTTTTGCGCGAAAATGCTAACCGCAGGCGTATGCAGGACCTTTCGCCCGAAAAATTTGACCTCTACGCCCTCGTCTTTGGCGGTGTTTTGATCGACTAGGATACCGACTAAGCGGCGCACCTTGACCGCTTTTAGGATTTGCTTGGCTCCGCCCATTTTATCGATGAGCTCGATATCAAAGCGAGTTCGGTTCGCCGCCAAAATGCGTTGCATGACTGCGCTATCAAGAGCGCGCCCGACGATGCTAACGCCGCCGAATTTCGCCGCCATCGCCAGCGAAAATAGCTCCCACTGTCCGTAGTGCGCCGTTTGCACGATGATTGGGCGACCCGAAGCAAGCGCGTTTTTAAAGATTTCTAGGTTTTTAAATTCGACTTTTTCTAGGATTTTTTCCTTGCTCGCGTTTTGATTTTTTATAAAATTTACTGCAAATTTGGCGTAGTTTCGGTACGTGTCTTTTATGGTCTGCTCTTTTTGCTCGGCTGTTAGCTCCTCAGCGTAGGCAAAATTTAGATTTGCTCTGATGATTTTGGTGTGCTTGGCGTCAAATTTATAAAACAAAAACGCGATGAAATTTAAAAAAGGATCCAGCAAAAACGCGGGCGTAACGGTAAAGATAAATTTAAAAAATCTGTAAAGCCAAAGGTAAAATAAATCACGCATCAAGTAGCCTTTTTGCCGCGTTTGCGATAGTCTGCGGCGCGATATCTCGCACGCAAAAGTCGCTTTTATCTATCTTTTTCGCGTCTATTTTTTTGCCTGCGTCGATGGTTAAATTTACGGGGCTAGCAAAGGCATTTCGCTCTGCGGGGCGGTTGCCAAAAAGCGCGATAGAGGGGCGATTTTGCGCCCAGGCGATATGCGTTACGCCGCTATCGTTGCCGATAACAAGGTCGCAGGACGAGATAAAGCTTACGAGTTCTTTTAGGCTCAAATTTAGCGTTTTCGCGTTTGAGTTTTTGATCAAATTTAGAGCTTTTTTCTCCTCGTTTTCGCCGTTAAAGCAGACGAAAATTTCATTTTGCGGCTCGTCTAGCAGAGCGATAACGTCTCCAAATTTATCGTAAATTTTACTTGGCTCGCTAGCAAAAGGCGCTATCAAAATTTTCTTTTTTGAGCTTTGCGATTTACTTTGAGAAACGCTAAAACAAGGCTGTTTGGCTAAAATTTCATCTTCGCTAAAGCTAAAGCCTAAAGCAAAAGCCGTAAGTTTTAAATTTCGCAAGATGATATTTTCGCCGTAGTCGCAATTAAATTTATGCCTGTAAAACAGCGCCGCAAGCGGTTCTTTAGCGCTAAATTTGTCAAATCCGTAACTGTTTTTGCCAAGAAGTTTCGCAACCACGGCAGATTTAAGTAGCCCTTGCAAGTCGATTACGTAGTCAAATTTGCCCTCTTGTTTAGCAGACGCGATCAGCTCCAAACTTTTTTTGTATTCGCCGTTTTTTAGCGGTAGCGATATGACGCGAGAAATTTGCGGGCAAAGGAATAAAATCTCGCTAAATTTAGCGTCGGCAAACCACGTAATTTTGGCTTGCGGTAAGTGCTTTTTGATAAACTGTAGCACGGTTGTCGCATGGACGATATCGCCCAGGGCGGAGAGCTTGATAACGGCGATGTTTGGGCTTAAATTTTTACTCATTTACCGCTTTTATAAAGATTTTTAGCTATCATTTTAGGCAAAAATAGCTAAAAAAGGTTTGAAATGGCTAAAAATTATATCTGCGTTTTTGACTGCGAGACGGTGCCCGACACCGCGCTTTTGCGTAAAATTTACGGGCATGAGGGAAGCGACGCGGAGGTGGCGAGGCAGGCGTTTGCCGCGCAAAAGGCAGCAAGCGGAAGCGAGTTTTTGCCCGTGATGTTTCACCGCGTCGTGGCGATTTCAGCGGTGATGGCGGACGAATACGGTAAATTTTTGCGCGTAAGCACGATGAAGGGCGCAAACGAGCGCGAAATCCTAAATAAATTTATCGGTTTCGTAAATTCGCACAACCCGCGCCTGGTGAGCTTTAACGGACGGGGTTTTGACCTGCCGATGATTTTAACTCGCGCGATGAGGTACAACGTCTCGTTTCCGAGCTTTTACGAGGTCGAAAACAAGGAGCTCGGTAAAGGCAAATGGGAGGGCAACTACCGCGACAGGTACAGCGGCAAATTTCACTTTGATCTGCTCGATCACGTGAGCGAGTTTGGCTCCGTGCGCGGGCTAAAGCTCGATACGCTATGCGCTAGCCTAAATTTGCCAGGCAAATACGACGTGCACGGCGATCAGGTGATGGAGCTGTTTTTTGACGGCAAGATCGACAAGATCAACGAATACTGTGAAAGCGACGTGCTAAACACCTACTGGCTTTTCCTAAAATACGAGCTTTTGCGCGGAAATTTGACGCTTGATGATTACGCGGACGATATCTCGGTGATGAGCGAGTGGCTCGCGGCAAACTGCACGCAGATGGGCTATACGCCGGTATTTTGCGAGGCGGTCGATCGCGAGCTGGTGCGCCTTGAAACGCAAAACTACGAGGATGAGCCGGAGCTTGACGAAGACGGCGATCAAGCCGGGACAGAGGAGTACTACACCGAAGAAAATATGCCCGAGATAAATTTAGACGAGCAGTGAGAACGGGCGCAAAAATACGCTAAAATATCGTAAAATCACAAAGGAAAAAATATGAAAATTTTAGTAACCGGAACGGCGGGATTTATCGGATTTCACTTGGCAAACGCCCTCGTAAAAAGAGGCGACGAGGTCGTCGGATACGACGTGATAAACGACTACTACGACGTAAATTTAAAGCTCGCGCGCCTAAAAACGGCGGGCTTTGATATAAGCGAGATCGAGCAAGGTAAGCTAATAAGCTCAAAAACGCAGCCTAATTTAAAATTTATAAAAGCCGATCTAGCCGATACCCAGATGATGAAAAAGCTATTTGAGAGCGAGAAATTTGACTGCGTAGTAAATTTGGCCGCTCAGGCGGGCGTTCGCTACTCGCTAATAAACCCGCAAGCCTACATCGACAGCAACGTCACGGGCTTTATGAACATCCTTGAGTGCTGCCGCCACAACCAAACCGCAAATTTAGTCTACGCAAGCTCTAGCTCGGTTTACGGCCTAAACGAAAATATGCCGTTTTCTACGCACGAGAGCGTAAATCACCCGATCAGCCTCTACGCCGCGACTAAAAAAAGTAACGAAATGATGGCGCATACGTATTCGCATCTATTTGGCGTGCCGACTACGGGACTGCGGTTTTTCACCGTTTACGGCCCGTGGGGACGCCCTGATATGGCGCTGTTTTTATTCGTAGACGCCGCGCTAAAGGGCAAGAAAATCGACGTCTTTAACTACGGCAAGATGAAGCGCGACTTTACCTACGTGGACGACATCGTAAAGGGCATTATAAAATGCGTCGATAACCCAGCCAAGCCAAATCCCGCGTGGGACGCAAAGCATCCCGATCCAGCTACCTCTAGCGCGCCGTTTAAGGTCTATAATATCGGCAACAATAGCCCCGTAGAGCTCATGGACTACATCAAGGCCGTCGAGCTAAAAATCGGCCGCGAGATAGAAAAAAACTTCCTCCCGCTGCAAGCCGGCGACGTGCCTGCGACATATGCGGACGTGAGCGATCTGGTAGCTGACTTTGACTATAAGCCCGCAACTAGCGTAAATGACGGGGTGGCTAGGTTTATCGAGTGGTACTGCGAGTTTTACGGGGTTAAAATTTGAGATTTTTCGCGCTCTTGCTAGCCGTCTTTTTAAATTTAGCTCTAGCGGCGCAGAGCGAAAATTTAAACAATGCAGTGGGCGCAGGTGCCGCTAAAAAAGATAAATTTGAGCTTTTAAAACTTAGCGAATATAAAGGCCAAAACGTCGGCGGCTGGCTGGTTAGCGAGAAGCTTGACGGCGTGCGCGCCTACTGGGACGGGCGAAATTTGCTATCTAGAAACGGTAAAATTTTAGCCGCACCCGAGGGCTGGAGCGCGCATTTTCCGCCGTTTGCGCTTGACGGCGAACTTTACACGGCGCGGGGCGAATTTGAAAAAATACAATCGATCGTGATGGATAAAATGCCCAGCGCCACGGCGTGGAGTGAGATCAAATTTTATGTTTTCGACGTGCCTGAGGCTAGCGGCGGACTTTTAGAGCGGCTTAGCGAGCTTGAAAAATTTATTTTGCAAAATCCGCAAGCCGGGCAAAATTTAAAGATAATCAAGCAGGTAAAAGTAAAAGATAATGCCGAATTTGAGGCATTTGCAGAGGCCGTCATCGCAAAGGGCGGCGAGGGCGCGGTCGTGCGCGAGCCAAACGCGCCATACGAGCGAAAACGAAGCAAAAACGCGCTGAAATACAAAAAATTTAAAGACGCCGAGTGCGAGGTGACGGCGATAAACGCGGGCACGGGCAAATACGTCGGGCTCATGGGCTCGGTAACTTGCAAGGCGCTTAGCGCTGCGGGCTCAAACTTGGACGAGCAAATCGCTAGCGGAGTAAAATTTAAGATTGGCTCGGGCTTTAGCGACGAAGAGCGCGCAAACCCGCCTAAAATCGGCTCTATAATAACCTACAAATATCAAAATTTAACCGCGAAAGGAGTGCCGAGGTTTCCGGTGTTTTTGCGGGTTAGGGAGGATTAAATTTAGCTGCTTTGGGGCAAATTTACCCGATTGTTTGCTTTAAGAAGGATGCCGTAAATTTACGCTAAGCACGTGATAGGGCGGCTAAATTTAACGCTTACTTTTTTCGTGTTTTGTAAAACATTGCTCGTCAAGCCGAGTTAATTCTTTTTCTACTATTTGAAACAGTTGTGTCAAAAACCGCTCGTTTTACGCAGCTGTCGCTCTCTTGGGCAAATTTAACAGACGCATTGCTGCAAAAGTTTTCTATAAGTTTAATCTCCATATAATACCGAAGCTATCTAAAATCGCTCATCTTTTAAGGAGAAAATTATGAAATATATTTTACTCAGCTTAGTGATCGCAAGTTTTGCTTTCAGCACTACGATTGATTGCAACAAAAAAACGCATTGCAGTCATTTTAGCAGTTGCGCCGAGGCAAAAGAGTATCTAAAAAAATGCGGAAGATACGAGGACGGCGGCACTCAAAGAACCGACGGCGATAACGACGGAATACCTTGCGAAAGGCAATTTTGCAATAAAGAAAAATAATTTAGTAAAAGCATGCATAAAGAAATGTATTTGTAAATCACAATATTAGGAATCGCTATGAAAATTTTAATAACAGGCGGAGCGGGCTACATCGGCTCTCACGTGCTAAAGGCGCTTTTAAAACAAGGCGGGCACGAGATAACGGTCGTGGATAATCTCTGCAAAGGCACTACAAAGGCGCTTGACGCGCTTGAGAAAATCGGTAAATTTAAGTTCGTAAAGGCAAATTTGGAAGATGATCTAAGCGGGATTTTTGCGGAGGGCAAATTTGACGCGATTATCCATTTTGCCGCATTTATCGAGGTTTTCGAAAGCACGCAAGAGCCGCTAAAATACTACCTAAACAACACCGCAAACGTCGCTAAAATTTTGACCTATTGCAAGCAGTACGGCGTAAATAAATTTATCTTTAGCTCCACTGCGGCAGTTTACGGCGAGCCCGAGATCGGCGAGGTCGATGAGCAAACCGCGGCAAATCCGATAAATCCCTACGGCCGAAGCAAGCTAATGAGCGAGTGGATCATCAAAGATTACGCCGCTTCAAATGAAAATTTCAAATTTGCGATTTTGCGCTACTTTAACGTCGCAGGCGCCGACGAGGAGGGGCTCATCGGGCAAAACTATCCAAACGCCACGCATCTAATCAAAGTCGCGACGCAGACGGCTCTGGGTAAGCGCGAGAGTATGGGAATTTTTGGTAGCGACTACCAGACCGCGGACGGCACCTGCGTGAGAGACTACATCCACGTGAGCGACCTAGCAGACGCGCATCTAAGCGCTCTAGAGTATCTAAGCGAACACGAAAAAAGCGAAATCTTTAACGTCGGCTACGGCCGCGGCTTTAGCGTAAAAGAGGTTATAGAAACGGCTAAAAAAGTAAGCGGGGTTGATTTTAAGGTTATTAACTCGCCTCGCAGGCAGGGCGATCCAGCGCGCCTCATCGCAAAGCCAGAAAAGATACGAAATTTAACTAACTGGCGGCCTAAAAGAGAGGATCTAGCGCTCATCATAAAAACCGCGCTTGACTGGGAGAAAAGGTCGTGAGGATCGCGGTCGTAGGCACGGGATACGTGGGGCTAGTTAGCGGTGCGTGCCTAGCTAAAATGGGCAACGACGTCATATGCGTAGACGTGGACGAAGCCAAGATAAACGCCCTAAATAACGGCGTCATACCGATCTATGAGTCTGGACTTTCTGAGATCGTCGCGGAGTGCAGGGTAAACGGCGCACTCAAATTTAGCGTCGATATAAAAGAGGCCTTGGCGCACGCTAGCGTGCTATTTATCGCAGTGGGCACGCCTATGGGCGCGGACGGGCAGGCCGATCTGCGCTACGTGCTAGAAGTCGCAAAAAGCATCGGGCAAAATTTAACCTCGCCGCTAATCGTCGTGGATAAATCAACCGTCCCCGTGGGTACGGCGGAAAAGGTAACTGAAGTGATCGCAGGCGAGCTAAAAAAGAGAAACATAGACGTCAAATTTGAGGTCGTCTCAAACCCCGAGTTTTTAAAAGAGGGCGCGGCGGTCGAGGACTTTTTAAAGCCCGATCGTGTCGTAGTAGGCGCTAGCAGCGAGTGGGGGCAAAGCGTCATGCGCGAGCTTTACGCGCCCTTTATGAAAAATCACGACCGCTTTATCGCTATGGACGTAAAATCGGCCGAGATGACCAAATACGCCGCGAATGCGATGCTAGCGACTAAAATCAGCTTCATAAACGAGATCGCGGGTATTTGCGAGCGCGTGGGAGCGGACGTAAATTTGGTGCGAAAAGGCATCGGCAGCGACTCTCGCATCGGTTATAGCTTCATCTATCCTGGCTGCGGATACGGCGGCAGTTGCTTTCCAAAAGACGTCGAGGCGCTCATCTACACCGCTAGGCAAAACGGCTTTGAGCCGCAGGTTTTAAGCGCGGTGGAGGCTAGAAACGCGGCGCAAAAAACGGTGCTTTTTGAAAAAATTTCAGCATTTTTCGGCGGAAATTTGAGCGGCAAAACGGTGACGATTTGGGGGCTAGCATTTAAGCCAAACACCGACGATATGCGCGAGGCTAGCTCGCTCGTGCTCATAAAGGCGCTAGAAAACGCGGGCGCAAACGTCGTCGCCTACGATCCAAAGGCCGTAAACGAAGCCAAAAAATATCTACCTAACTCAAATTTAAAATTCGCCCCAAACAAATACGACGCGCTAAACGGCGCCGACGCGCTTGCGCTGGTTACCGAGTGGAGCGAATTTAGATCGCCTGATTTTATGGAGATGAAACAGCGGTTAAAAAACGCCGTGATCTTTGACGGGCGCAATCAATACGACGCGAAAAATCTGGCAAATTTAGGCTTTAAGTATTTCCAAATAGGAGTGAAATCATGAGGAAAATTTTACTTTTTATCGCAGCTTGCGCGCTGCCGTTTGCGCTTTTGGCGGGCGAAAACGAGCCAAAAACCGAGGAAAATATTTTCGAGCTACCTATCTCAAAGATGCCGCCTGATTATTTTAAATACGAAGTTGCGTTTTTTAAAGAGATGCAAACCGACTGCAACTTCGCCTTTTTACTCGGCGGAAAGCTCGAGGAAAAAGAGGACGCG
>CAUQPE010000059.1:0-10385 GCA_963519915.1 uncultured Campylobacter sp.
AACAACCTAGCCGACAACATCAACCCATACATCACCGCGCCCGAGATCAACGCCTGTCTAGCGCGCCAAGCCTACGAGGAGGCCAACCACTCCAAGTCCTACGCAGTCATGGTCGAGGCCATCTGCGACAACACCGACCTGATCTACGAGATGGAGAAGCACGACGAAGTGCTACGCGAGAAAAACGACTACATCTCAAGCGTTTACGAGGAGCTTGCAGGCGAAGTGACTGATGAGAAACTACTTCTTGCGATGGTAGCAAATCAAATTTTAGAGGGCATTTACTTTTACAGCGGCTTTACGGCAATCTACGCTCTGGCACGTGCAGGAAAGATGCTAGGAAGCGCACAGATGATTCGCTTTATCCAGCGCGACGAGATCACGCATCTGCTGCTTTTCCAAAACATGATAAACAGCGTCCGCACCGAGCGTTCGGATCTTTTCACGCCTGAAACCGAAGCTAAAATTTACGACATGTTCGAGCGCGCGGGCGAGCTTGAGATCAAATGGGGCAAATACATCACGCAAAACCAGATCATGGGCTTTACCGACGACATCATCGAGCAATACATCCGCTACCTCATCGATCAGCGCCTGGTCGCCATCGGGCTAAAACGCCGCTACAACGTCCCTCATCCGATCAAATGGGTCGATGATTTTGCTAAATTTAACGACCAGAAGTCAAATTTCTTTGAAGCAAAAGTGACCAACTATAGCAAAGGAAGCATCAGTTTTGACGACTTTTAGTCCAAATTTATGCCCTATCGTCCTAACTGCGCCTACCTGCCAGCAAAGACAAGACGAACTACTAGAAAAAATCGCTGCCGCACCCAGAAACTCCATCATCTTAGCCAGCGAGCTGTGCGTGAGCGGGTATGATTTCGACGGATTTTTTAGCGGCGCAAACCGCGCTATGCTGGGCGGTTCGATCGGCAGTTTTGACGCCATACTTTTTGAAGCGCTGCAAGAAGCGCTCAGTCCTGATAAATTTCTCGGACTCACGCATCTAACGAGCCTAAACCGCGCCAAAGGTCTAGCGCAAATTTCAATCACGCAGGCGCAAAAAAACGAAATTTACAACGAATTTATCCTACTAAACAGCCAAAACGTCTTTTACACGCAAAACAAATCAAAGCTTTTTCGCCCAAATTTAGAGCACGAAATTTTTGCTGCGGGAGACGAGTCGGCGATAAAGCCTTTTGATTTTAAAGGGCTAAAAATCGGCGTTTTAATTTGCTTTGAGCTTAGATTTGCCCATCTTTGGCAGCAGCTAAAAGGCTGCGATATCATTTTGGTACCCGCCATGTGGGGCAAGGCGCGAGAGGACGCATATCTTACGCTTTGCAAGGCTCTAGCGCTTGCTAACAGCTGC
The DNA here is from genome assembly GCA_963519915.1 of uncultured Campylobacter sp. Taxonomy (GTDB): domain Bacteria; phylum Campylobacterota; class Campylobacteria; order Campylobacterales; family Campylobacteraceae; genus Campylobacter_A. The sequence continues at coordinate 1,373 of CAUQPE010000059.1, forward strand.
TACGTCGTAGCCGCAAGTTCGCTTGATTTAGAGTTTTCGGGCGTGTTTTTGCCGAGCGGCGAATTTGCGAAAGAGGCTAAATTTGATGCAAATTTGATCCTTGAAACCAAACGAAATTTGGGACTTTTATGACCGCTCTTGAAAAATCAAAATGCACAAATATGGCCGATGAGATCGGCGATATACTCACTCTGACGCCCTCGCTCTACAAGGCTCTTTGCGACACCCCGCGCGAGATCTTTGCGCCCGTCACGCGCCACGCGTACAGCCTAGACGCCCAGCCCATCGGCGGCAATCAATGGATCAGCTCGCCTCTAACGGTAGCCAAAATGACGCTGGCGCTTGAGGCCGAAGATATTGACAACGCCCTAGAGATCGGCTGCGGTAGCGGTTATCAGGCGGCGATTTTATCGCATTTAGCACACAGGGTTTTTAGCGTAGAACGCATAGAAAAGCTCGCAAGCGAAGCCAAAAAACGCTTTGAGGCGCTTAAAATCCACAACGTACACGTGCGCTTTGACGACGGAAACGTCGGCTGGAAAAGCTACGCGCCATACGACAGGATCTTGCTTTCGGCGGCGGCACAGCAGGTACCGCAGACGCTTTTTAACCAGCTAAAAAACGGCGGCATTTTAGTAGCTCCTATCAAAAAAGACGGCAAACAGTTTATCGTCAAATTTACAAAGGACGCTCGCGGCGAGATAACGCAAAAAGCGCTTGACGAGTGCTTATTCGTACCGCTTTTGGGCGGGATAGAGTAGCGCGAGCCGTCAAATTTGACACCGCTATTTTTACAAACTCCGCTTTTAAATTTAACTACGCAAACTCGTTTATCACACAAATTTAGCCATACGTTAAACCTAAAACTGTATAATCGTCATACAAATTCTTAGCAAAGGAGCTAAAATGGCAACAGATCGCGAGTTGGTTAATTTCTCAGAGGAACACGAGCTAAATACGGTGCTAGCAAGGCACGGCAAGGCCCAAAGCATCGCAAACCGCGAGGTGCTTTGCGAGCTTGGCAAAGAGTGCAAAGAAAAACTAGGCAAAAGAGTGCTAACGCAAGACGAATTTGACGAGTTTTTAAAACCAGTTTTAAATCGCTTGGAAGATAAAAGAGCTTAAATTTCGGGGGATTTCCCCGAAATTTCTATCCAAATTTCCCGTCTCTCGTTTTCAAATTCACATCCGTACCGTCGTTTATAGCCGTCAATTTTAGACTATTTTGCGATAAGTACCGCGCGGCAAGCTCGCCTCGTTTAAATTTGACTTCAAATTTTAAACGCCAAGCGTCAAAAACGTACTCAAATTTACAAACCCAACAACCGGCAAGAGCCATAAAAGCCAGGCGCGTCAAATTTGACGTTAGTATAAATTCGGAGCGGCTTAAAAACAAAGCACAAAGCCAAAACCGCGCCGAATTTAACCGAGCTACGCCCTAAAAATGCACCTTAAATTTCGCCCAAAAGCTTCTGCCCGGCTCATAAAGCCTCGTGCCGTTAGGGATAGTCTCGTAGCCTGCGATACCGCCGCCGTAGCCGCCTTTTGAGTTATGATAGGCATATTTGGCGTCGTTTAGGTTTTCCGCCGCTAGCAAAAATTGATAATTTTTATATTTGTAGCCCGCGCTTAGCCCCAGCGTCCAAAAGCTATCGCTCTTACCCAGGTCCATGCCGCCCACGTCGCCGTAGCCGTTTTGCGCGCGGTTTTGCGACGCATTAGCGTAGAAGTCGGCTTTGATGAACCAGTCGGGTTTTTCTAAACCGGCGCTTAGTTTAAACGCTAGAGGCGAAACCTTAGGCAGTGCATCGCCGTCTTTTAGGCCGCCCGCGTTTTTAGTCACCTTGCCATAGACATAGGATACTCCCGCCCCTAGCCTAAACATATCGTCTAGCAGCGTAGTGCCCTCTATCTCGCCGCCGTATAGCAGAGCGTCGGTATTAAAGGCGTCTGAGGACATGCCCATAGGATTATATTTTAGCATGATATAATCATCCATCTTTGAGACGAAAAAATTCGCACTTAGTTCGTAATTTTGATCTTTCAGTACGGTGCCAAAATCCAGCTGAGTATTTCTTTCTTTACGTAGCTCTAAGTTCGCGTCCTTGTTCGTTTCCCAGTGATCAGGTAGTCTTTGTGCATGCCCTAACCCGGCATAAAGCGTTAAATTTTGCAGATATTTTTCGTATCTAAAAAACCCTGAGAATAAATTTTCTTTCCTGCTCTTATGCGTTTTTAGCAGCCTTCTCTCGCCCGCGTCCAGCCTAAGTCCGCCAAAAAGCCCGTAGTCGTTTTCTAGGACGTATTCGTTTTGAGTGTAGATCGTTTTATACGTTACCTTGCGCTCTTTTACGTGCGGCTTTGATACGGCGGCGTCCATTTCGGCTTTAGATACGCCGGCTCCGCCCGTTCCAGCGCCTCTCCACTTAAATACATCCTCAGAGTACCCAGCGCCAAGATAGCTTGTTAGATTGTCGAAATTTAGCTCGCTTTCTAGCTTAAAGCCGTACATATCGCGTATCGGGTGGCTGATGCTATATCCCTTGCCGCGTCCCGTGCCAGGCACCACTGGACGCATAGTAAAGTTGTCCATTATGTGATCGATTTGATGGTAGTACGAGCTTAGCCTGATCTTGTGCTCGCCGACGTCTTGTTCAAATTTGAGTCCGAAAGATTTACGGTCAAACTGCACGCCGTCCCTCATCCTGTCCGCATACGCCGCTTCGCCCTCGCCCAGATCCGCGCTTAGCTGCAAGGCGGTAGTTTCCGTGGGCGTTAGCGTACCCACGAGCGAGACGCTGTTACGTTTATAGTGTGTATGCATTTTCTGCCCGCCGCCGCTTTTATAATCGCCGCTCTCATAATGTCCGCCCGAGACCTCTAGACTACCCAGCTCGTTACCCGCCGCTACGTCCGCGGTAGTTTCAAACCGCTTAAAACTGCCGCCAAGTACGCTTACGTTTCCTCCAAAGCTCGGTTTTGACAGCCTTGTTATCTCTCTATCGAAAAATATACCGCCACTAATGAGCGCGCCGTATCTGACGTCTTGCGGGCCTTTTACGATACGAACCGAGCTGTAGTTTTGCGCCGAGATGTAGGTGATGGGCGTATCCATGCGCATGCCGCAGCCGCCGTTTAGCGTGCTACCGTCGATAAGTACGGGCAACCTGGCCGCCGTCTGCGAACGATAATAAACCTCGCTGCCGCCTCCGCCCTTGCGCTCCATCGTAAAGCCGTTCAAATTTGAAAGCGATTTGGCGATATCGCTGTTTTCCAGTATCGCGCCTTTGCCGGCTATTTGGGCGTTGGTTGGTTCGTCAAGCGCCGATTTTTGCATTTTTGACGAGACGGTAACGGGACTCAGGCTTATCGCCTCCTCGGCGCTAAGCATCAAATTTGACGCCATCGCTAGTGCCAAAACATAAGAAATTTTCATTTTCGCTCCTGCAAAATTAATATTAAATATTGAAATTGAAGCAAAAATAAACTTAAATAAAGTATGAATATTTATGTAATATTAATTATTTTGTGTGAAATTTAGCTCAAATCCTGATATTTCGGTCGTTTGCGTTAAGTGTGTAGAAAAGTAACTTTAACGGATTAGAATTATAAATTTAAGTAATCTCAGTTTCATCAAATTTGAGTTTAACAAAACCAAGATTAAATTTACAAAATCTCTTTTACCAGTAGCTGCGGCGTGACGAGTCCGCGAAACGAATTTTTCGATACCGAAAAAACGAGGTCGATGCTCTCGCCCGCATGCGGCTCGCGAGTGAAGTTAAAAAACAGCGCCTCGAGGCATTTGCCGTCTTTTTGCAGGATTAGCTTTAGGTGATTTTGCTCCCTGCCGATTAGCTTTTTGTTTTTGACGACGGCTGATTTTATCTCAAAGAGCGGGCGCGGATTTTTCTGTCCGTAGGGCTCAAAATGCTCCAAAATTTCAAGCAGTTCAAAGTCTACTTCGCCCGCCTCTATCTCACCCAAAGGCTCGTCAAACGCGCTAAATTCATGCAGGTCCATCAGCATGCACGAGCTATTTATCGCGTTTTTAAACGCTTCTAAATTTGCCGGATCTATCACGATGCCAGCAGCTCCCTTGTGCCCGCCGTAGCCCACGAGCAAATTTTCGTGGCTAGCGATGAGCGAGAGGATGTCTAGCTTGCCCACGCTTCTAGCGCTGCCTTTGGCGCGGTTTTCGTCGATGCTAAAGACGATGGCGGGCTTTTTAAACTGCTTTGCTAGACGCGATGCGACGATACCGATGACGCCCTCGTGCCAGCCCCTGCCCCACGTAACGATGATGTGTTCGTCCTCGCGCACGTCCTTTAGCGAGCACTCAAAAAGCGTGCGCTCCTCCTCCTTGCGCGAGTTGTTAAAGCTCACGATGGTATCGAGGCACTCGCAAGCTCGGTCTAAGTTTTTAGCACGCAAAAACTCAAAAGACACGCTCGCATCGTCCATACGGCCAGAAGAGTTTATGAGCGGCGCGATGAGAAAGCTAATGTCGTCGCACTCAAATTTATCCTTACCATAAAGCTGTTTTATCGCCGTAAACGCGGGCCTGCGCGAGCTGTTTAGGCGGTTTACGCCAAGCTTAACCAGGATGCGGTTTAAGTCGCGAAGCTCCATCATATCGGCTATTATTGCGATAGCGAGGAGGTCGAGAAATTTACCCATATCGTAGTTGATGCGGCACACGTCTTTTAGCGCGCCGACTAGATACCACGCGACCTGAGCGCCGCAAATTTCGACGTTTGGAAAGTGGCAATCCTTTTGCTTTGGATTTATGATCGCATAGGCCTCGGGCAGGACGTCGGGCGGCATGTGGTGATCGGTGATGATGAGATCGATGCCTTTTTGCTTGCAAATTTGAGCTGCGTCGTTTGCCGAGATGCCGTTGTCTACGGTCACGATGAGGCCAGCGTCTGCGATCTCTTCGACGATTTGCGGATTTAGCCCATATCCGTCGCTAAAGCGATTAGGGATACGTACGAAATACTCGCTAACGCCCAAATCATCGAAAAACTCGGCCATTATGACGCTGGCGATCACGCCATCCACGTCATAGTCGCCGACGACGACGATCTTTTCGTTTTGTTCGATCGCGCGTTTTATCCGCTCGGCACCCTTAAATACATCCTTTAACGCATCAGGCGTAGGAATTTCTGAAAGTTTTTTGTGAATGTCCTTTTCAAATCTTTGGCTCAGTAATTCCTTTATCTTTTCCTTATTCAACATCGTTTTGACGGGCTTTTGTGTAAGCCTCGCCGTCAAATTTCGCCGCCTTGCCACCGTTTTTGCCTAAATTTTCGCTCGCCTCTGGGGTTAAATTTACCCACGCCGCGCCGCAAAAAAGGCTAAATTTTGGTTCAAATTTCATCTTTTTCCTTCTTTTTTATTTTCTAATGCACAAATTATAGCTTTTTGAAATTTAATTTCTGATAATTGTAAATAAAGCGGCTATTTTACGGCTTGGATACGGATTTAAGAGCTTTGCAAATTTGATACTCTTTACAAATTTAACGTTTTTAAAAAGGTGAACGCGAGCGTAAAATTTTAAATTTAATGGAAGTAAAAATTATGAAAGAAATTTAGAGCCGAGTGGCTCTAAATTTGATTATTTCGATTTTTCTAGGCTAGCCTTGATAAAGCCCAAAACTACGGGATTTGGGTTTGTTAGGCGGCTGGTGAATTCCGGATGAAACTGCACGCCGACAAACCACGGATGCGAGTTTTTGGCGCCCGCCGCAGGCGAGCTAAGCTCGACGGCCTCGATCAGTCCGTCGCTCTCGCCGCTAACTATCAGGCCGTTTGCTTCAAATTCGGCTCTGTATTTCGGATTTGCCTCGTAGCGGTGGCGGTGGCGTTCTTTGACGCATTTGGCGCCGCCGTAAATTTGACTTAGCAGTGAGCCGGGCTTCACGTCGCAAGCATACGCCCCAAGCCTCATCGTGCCGCCGACCGGGCTTTGGTGCGTGCGGATCTGCGTCTGGCCGTGCGCGTCGATGAAACTATCGATAAGATAGATGATAGGATTTACGCACTCGGGCTTAAATTCGACCGAATTTGCGTCCTCGAGCTTTAGCACGTTGCGGGCAAACTCGATGAGCGCTAGCTGCATACCTAGGCAGATGCCAAGATACGGCACGCCGTTTTCGCGAGCGTATTTGATCGCTTCGATTTTGCCGCTCACACCGCGCTCGCCAAAACCCCCGGCGACAAGCACGCCGCCCACGTCTTTTAGTAGCTCATCGACGTTTGAAGGCTCGATTTTCTCGCTATCTATCCACTTTAAATTTACCCTCGCATCAAGGCTCGCGCCCGCATGGATTATGCTCTCGGTTAGGCTCTTGTAGCTCTCTTTGAGGTCGATGTATTTACCCACGAACGCTATCGTGGTTTCTTTTGTCGGAGCGATAATGCGCTTAACTAGGCTATCCCAGTTGCGCATATCAAGCTTTAGCTCGCCCAAATTTAAAATTTCGGCGATCGGGGTTAATACGTCTTGGTTATAAAACGCGAGCGGCACCTGATATATGCTGGCCGAGTCGATACTCTCGATGACGCAGTTGCGCTCTACGCCGCAGCTGGCGGCTATTTTATCCTTTAGCTCGCGGTTTAGCGGCTGCTCGGCGCGGCAGATGATCATATCGGGGCTAATGCCGATACGGCGCAGCTCGCCGACGCTGTGCTGGGTAGGCTTGGTTTTTAGCTCGCCAGCGACTTTTATAAACGGCACGAGCGTTAGGTGGATATTCATCGCGCGTTTGCGGCCGACCTCGATGCGAAGGGCGCGGATAGCCTCTAAAAACGGCAAACCCTCGATGTCGCCTACCGTGCCGCCGATCTCTACTATCAGTACGTCGCGACCCTCTCCTGCCTTTTTGATGCGACCCACGATCTCGCCCACGATGTGCGGGATAACCTGGATAGTTTTGCCCAGATAGTCGCCTCTGCGCTCTTTTTCGATGACGGAGCTATAAACGCGGCCGGTGGTGAAGTTATTATCCTGGCTTAGGCTCTCGTCTAAAAATCTCTCATAGTGCCCCAGATCCAGATCCGTCTCCGCGCCGTCGTCGGTGACGAAAACCTCGCCGTGCTCGAGCGGACTCATGGTGCCAGGATCTACGTTGATGTAGGGATCGGCCTTTAGCATGCTTACTTTTAAGCCCGTGTTTTTAAGAAGCGTGGCGATAGAAGCCGCCGCGATGCCCTTACCTAGCGAGCTTAGCACGCCGCCAGTTATAAAAATATACTTTGTTTCGTTTGAATTTTTTTGCATATCGCGCCTTTTAAATTTTTAGCGAGATTATACCTTATTTAAAATTTATAAACGCTTGAGGGTGTAAATAATTTTATAAAATCAAAACTTTAAAATTATATTTTAAGTTAAATTTCTGTAGTATGTTAAATTATGATTAAAAAATATATTAAAAACATCTCGTCTATGTATGTCGACGGCTTTAGGAACATGAAGCTCGGAAAGAGCTTGTGGCTCGTGATAGCCATCAAGCTACTTATAATGTTCGGGATTTTAAAAGTATTTATCTTTGATGAAAGTTTAAATTCAAAATTTGAGAGCGACGAGGCCAAAGCGAACTTCGTCATTTCAAATTTGACAAAGGAATAAAATGTCTGAAATCGCTTCGGTCGATTGGTCTAGGGCGCAGTTTGCGCTCACCGCCATATACCACTTTTTGTTTGTTCCACTCACGTTGGGACTTAGTTTTATCATCGCCATTATGGAGAGTATCTACGTCAAAACCGGCAACGAGCAGTGGCTAAAAATTACTAAATTTTGGCTAAAACTCTTCGGTATAAACTTCGCTATCGGCGTAGCTACCGGTATCATAATGGAATTTGAGTTCGGCACCAACTGGGCAAACTACAGCTGGTTTGTTGGCGACATCTTCGGCGCGCCGCTAGCTATCGAGGGCTTGCTCGCGTTCTTTATGGAGGCGACGTTCTTTGCCGTTATGTTTTTCGGCTGGGATAAGGTTAGCAAGAAATTTCACCTCATCTCGACCTGGCTCGTGGCTATCGGCTCAAATTTGAGCGCGCTTTGGATCCTCATCGCAAACGGCTGGATGCAGTATCCAATTGGTATGAAATTTAACCCGGCAACCGCAAGAATGGAAATGGAAAATTTCTTTGAAGTAGCGCTTAGCCCGGTAGGTATCATCAAATTTTTACACACCGTTACTAGCGGCTACGTTGCTAGCGCGCTTTTCGTGATAGGAATTTCAGCGTGGTTTATCCTAAAAGGACGCCACCTAATCATGGCTAAAAAATCAATCATCGTAGCGGCAAGCTTCGGCCTCGTTACGTCGCTGTTTTTGATGTTTAGCGGCGACGAGAGCGCATATCAAGTCGCACGTACTCAGCCGATGAAACTAGCCGCGATGGAAGGCCTTTATAAAGGCGAAACAAACGCCGGCCTAGTCGCGATGGGCGTGCTAGATCCGTCTAAAAAAGTAGGCGACGACAAAGATCCGTTCTTACTCGAGATAAAATTTCCTTACGCGCTCGGAGTTATGGCCACGAGAGGGTTTAACAACTTTACACCCGGCATCGACGACCTAGTGCACGGCAATGAAACTCACGGCATAGAAGGCGTCGCAAGCAAGATGGCCAAAGGCTCGTTAGCCGTTAGCGCGCTAACAACCTATAACGCCGCTAAAAAATCAGGCGATAAAGCCGCGATGGAGCAAGCCGAACAAACTCTAGCTCAAAATATGAAATTTCTAGGCTACGGTTATCTTGAAAAGCCTGCCGACGCCGTGCCGCCTGTGGGCTTAACGTTTTATAGCTTCCACGTGATGGTTGCGCTTGGCACTTACTTTTTAGCGCTATTTTTCGTCGTGCTTTATCTTTGCATGGCGAACAATATCGAAAATTTCAAAAAGCTACTCTGGCTTTGCGTATTTAGTATCCCGCTAGGACTAGTGGCGATCGAGACGGGCTGGATAGTAGCCGAAGTAGGGCGCCAGCCGTGGGTCGTGCAAGACCTCAT
>CAUQPE010000060.1:0-10246 GCA_963519915.1 uncultured Campylobacter sp.
ACGAACGAAGGCGGCGTCTATACGATGCGGGAGAGTAGGTAAGCGGACGGGAATTCGCGCTTGGCTGAGACGGCGCAAAAGGCGCGTGATGCTTTAGCTTGGCAAATTTAAAAACGGCGTAAAAATAAAAAGAAAGAGGGCAGATAAAGATCGCGGCTTAGCCTGACGCGCGGAGTTAAATTTAGCTTTGCTTTAGCTCACGGCTGGCTTTTGAGCTGCCCGGCAGCGAGACTGGCTTATTTTATGACGGCAAAATTTACTATCCGTATTTATATTTAGCGCGTCGGGCTTTATTTTTTGATGATTTTTTAGTAAAATGGGCGCTAAATTTAAAGGAGAAAATATGCCAAAAGACGCAAACGGAACCGAACTAAACGCGGGAGATAACGTAACTCTAATCAAAGATCTAAAAGTAAAAGGCGCTGGCGCGACGTTAAAGCGCGGAACCATGGTGAAAAATATAAAAATCACGGACGACGACAAAGAAATAGAAGGCAAGATCGATAAAATGGGCGTTATAGTGCTAAAGACGGAGTTTTTAAAGAAGGCTTAATCTCGTCTATAAAAAACGCAAATTTGACGCGAGATCGTTAAATTTGCGTGCTTATAAAACTTCGATATACGCGTATTTTTACTTGTATCAAAAATCGTAAAATCTAGCCCAAGCTATCCTTAAACACGAAAAAGCTATAATCGCGCCCAAGGTATGGCAAGTGATTGCTTTTGCGTAGGCAAAAGAGGAAAGTCCGAGCTGCAATAAGACGGAGTTCCATCTAACGGATGGCTGGGGCGACCCAAGGGACAGTGTAACAGAAAGCAAACTGCCGCTTCGGCGGTAAAGGTGAAACGGCGGAGTAAGAGCCCGCCAGCGCGGCGTGCAAGCGCGGCGGCTATATAAACCCAACTCGCAGCAAGAAGGGACGGTTTTGAGTCTTATGTCAAACCCTTCGCTAGAGCCAAATTGTAAAATTTGGAGTAGATAAATAATCACTCACGACAGAACTCGGCTTATCGCCATGCCTCTTACTACTTTTATTTCATCAAATTTAGCTAGCTTGGATTTTTTAAATTCGTGGGTTTGGTTGCGATAAACCGCTATCTAGACGGCGCGTTTTGCGAGATTTTGGCAAATTTAAGCTGAGGTTTGCGGCGACCGCGCGGCGAAGTAAAATTTGATCAAATTTGACGAGGCGGAATCGGGTTTAAATTTAAAACGGCGCAAGGCGCGTTTTATTTGATTTTAAATATCCCAAATTTCTAAAATTTGCGGACATAGGTCGCTAACGGCTAGCTTAAATTTAGATTTTTGTTCGTCGCTTGGTTTGTCTATGGTTTCAAATTTTCCAAACAGCTCGGCGACTTCAAGCCAGCCTTCTATATCCAGATCAAATTTAACCAAATTTGACGCGCAAAGATAGCCCGCGTCGTGATCGTAAAAAGCAACCTTGCCGTCATCTAAGCAGGCTAGCCAAAGATCGCCCGTGCCTGTATCTGCAAAGATATAAAACTCTCGCAATATCTCGCTCTCGCCTTCAAAGACAAACTTCGCTTCATCGTTAAATTTAACTAGCTCATGCTCCTTTAGCACTCTAAAGTCGCCCGCTATCTCCATGCCCAGCTTGTTTCGCAATGCGTCCTTTACGTCTTTTTTTGCCATATTTTTTGCCTTTGCGGGATAAAATTTAGAAGGGAATTTGAGATAAAAAGCGCCGTAAATTTGGGAAATTATTTACGACGCTATATATTTTTTTACGTTTTTTAGTTTTTCTAGCTCTTTGCCGAGCTCGGTTCTGTTTTTTTGTATCAAATTTATAGCTGCACCCAGAAGCTCCTGAGCTTGCAGGGCATCCTCTAGGCTGTCAAATTTACTAGGAGTCTCGCCCGCTAGTGCCGCGATAGCCTCCGCGTCATTGCTAGCGACGGCTATTTTTAGCTCATCCAGCCACATCGGCTTGTCCTGCGTTTGTCGTCTCTTTCCATGCTTCAAGCAGCTGCTTGGTTACGCTCACGACCTCGTTTAGGCTCTGTTCGTCGTTGTTTATATTTGCCATTGACAGCAGTTGGATCTGCCTCGTATAAAGCCCGCTTAGATAGTGTGCGATGCTACCTTGGTTGTAGTCTAGCGAGTTTAAAAGCTCGATAAAGATAGCGTTCGTGCGGTTTATGAAATATACTTTTTTCTCCACGTCATTATCTTGCATCGCTTTTCTAGCTCTAAAAATAAATCTCAAAACACCCTCGTAAAGCATCTCGATAAGCTTGGTAGGCGACTCGATGCCACCTACTGTATTTTGCGAATACGCCGCGTGTGCAGTGTTGTATTGCATAAATTTACCTTTTATTTCTTATTATATTCTGCTTCGATCATCGATTTTAGCGACGAAAAGTCGTTGTTTAGCTTGCTGATGATCTTGTCGTATGCCAAAAATCGTTCTTCCATCGTGGCGTATTTTGCATCGAGCGACTTTTGCGTTTTTTCTTTTTCAGAGTCCAGCGACTTTTTCTCGTCAATCAGGCTTTGGTTATACTTGGTTAAAGAGCCGTCTTTTGAGTTGATTAGTCTATCTACGGCTTTTTTAGCCGATGCAAATATCCCGTTTACGGTCGTGTTTTTCGGCGTTACGGTTGATTCGCTAAAGCCCACTGCATTTAGCGCTGCGGCAGAGCCTTTTATGCTTATCGCCGTACCGTTTGTCGTTTTTAGCGATATGCCGTCTTCGTTTGCGGTTAGCGTCGCTTGTATGCCCGATATCCCAGCGTCGTTTATGGCTTTTAGTAGCGCTAGCGCGTTTTCTTTTGCAGAATTTGACGCAGGCGTAGCGGCTAAATTTATCTTTTTGCCGTTTATCACAAGATCGTCGCCGCCTAGAGTGAGCGCGCCGCTATCTACCGGTTTTGAGCTAAGAACCTGAGCCGTACCGTAGGTAGTGCCGCCGGCAAATATCTTTTGCACGCTTTCTAGGTCTTGATCTAGTTTTGAGGTTAGCTTTGAGCTATTTAGCTCTAGCAGGCCTTCTTTATTTAGGCTTAGACCGTAGTCGGCTAAATTTGCCGTCTTTGTTACGTTATCTTTCGTATAGGTCTGATTGCCGAATAAAATTTTATTTAGCGTCGATTTTATCGTATTTATCTCGCTCACACCTTGGAATGTACCAGATTTTTTCGTGTCCGAATCATAATCAGTCGCGACTTTTAGGTTGTTTACGAGGTTGTTGTACGCCGTCACCATGCTTTGCATGCTTTCTTTTATCGCGCTCGTATCCTCTTTGACGCTAAAAGTCGTCTTGCCCGTATCTTTTAGTTTTATCGTCATTCCTAAATTTAGATCTTTTACCTCGTTGCCGCTTCGTTTTATCGTAATGCCGTTGTAGACGAACTCGGCGTCTTGTGCCGTTGAGATTTTATTATTTGCGATGTTTGCGCTATCCCAGCCTAATTTTTGCAAAACGTCGTCCGCGCCGGTTAGGGCCGTACCGTTACTATCGACATTTGTTATCTCGACTTTATTTTCTGCGCCGGTTTCTTTGGACTGCAATATAAGCTGATACGGATCTTCGCCGCCAACCTTCATCGCTTTTGCCGAGACGGCGCCGTTTGTGACCTCGTTGATCTTATCGGCTAGCTCTTCTAGCGTAGTGGAGTTTTTAACCTCGATTTTATAGGTTTGGTCTCCGACTTTTATACCAAAGGTTCCGTTTTTGCCGATAAACGAGCTTGAGGTGGCAAATTTGGTGCTTTGATAAACGTCTTTTTTAGCTAGTTGTTTAACGTCTACCTCGATATCTTGTACCGCGACGCCCGCACTCACGCTTATATCTGCGCTTTTACCGTCCGAGCTAGTGGTTCTTTTTTGATACGAGCTATCGTCCGCTAGGGTTGAAACAGAGGAGCGAAATGTACCGATCAGTGTTTTTAGAGCCGTTAAATCCTTTTGTTTTGTCGCGTTTGCCGTGATTTTAGCGGTTACGGGTTTTATCTGACCCGCTTCGTCAGCAGCTTTTAGCTTATCTATAACGTCTTGCGTTAAAACTTGGCTACCAAAGCCAAGCGAAGAAACTTTACCTAGTGCCATTTTTAGCTCTCCTTGTCAAATAAAACTCCGACCGCCTCTCTAAAATATTCGCTTAGTTTCATTGCCTGTTCGGTCGGGATTTTGCGGATTACTTCGCCGGTTTTCATCTCCATGACGTTTACGTACATCGCGCCTATCTTATCATTATAACCAAAACGTATGCTAGTGCCTAGATCTTCCATTTGTTTATTTAGCTTTTCCGTGGCTTCTTTTACTTCTTTGCTTAGCGTTTCGTTATTTTGCTCGGTTAAATTGCGCGTCGTATCTTGCTGGATCTGCGTCCTTTCGACCTCTCTGGTTTGCGTAGAGCTTTGTGCATGCGAGCTTGTGGCTACGTTTGCTATCGGTTGGCTCGCTACTTTGAAAATTTCCATATTTTCTCCTTTAAATATTTGCTAGCTTCTATATCGTCAAATTTGTAAATTTTTTTAGCCCCGTTCGGGAAAATTTTTGCTTAATTTAAATTTTCGCATAAATTTGTTAAAATCCAGCCTAAATTAAGGCGAGAAAAAGGAGAATTCGTGAAAATTTCGTTTGAATGCGACTGTATTTTGTTAGGGGAGTCGCTAAGGCTATTTTTGAGGGATTTTATCTCGCCTAGAAAAGATTGCGACTTTATCGTGGCGGACAAAAAGATAGAGGCCAAAAAGCCCGTTTTCGTGATCGCCGAGCACTCGCCTCATCTAAAAATCCCTTTTAGCAAAGAAGCCCTTATCTCCGCGCTTGAGGAGTTTTACTCGGCGATTCAGTTTTCAGAGCCCATTGCGCCCTCTCGCACAACCTCGCCAGCATTAGTTATAAAAGAAGAAGCCGCGCCGCAAAATGGCTCAAATTTGGAGCTTGAGGTTTCAAATTTGATAGATAAATTTAAAGAAGATCTACTCGCGCTTTTAAGGAAAACTCGTTGAAAAATCTCTACGCTACGATTTCAAGCGGTAAATTTAAAGGTAAAAAGCTGCTTTTGCCCTCGCTTCAAACTACAAGAAGCACGAAAAGCATCGTAAAAGGCTCGTTTTTCGACTCTTTTCGCTATGAGCTAGCGGGCAAGGTCTTTATCGAGGCTTTCGGCGGTAGCGCACTGATGGCCGCAGAAGCGCTAAGCAACGGCGCTGCAAAGGCCTACGCAGTAGAAATCGACAAAAACGCCTATAAGATCGCACTGCAAAACGCTAAACTTATCGGCGACGAGTTAGAAATCGTAAACGGCGATACATTTAGCACTACTCCCGCCATCGTCGAGAGACAAAATTTGCCCGTTATTTTGTATCTTGACCCGCCTTTTGATATCAGGGACGGTTTTGCGGACGTTTATGAAAAGTGCGTAAATTTGGCGCTAAATTTGCCTAAAGATAAAATTTACCTGATCGCTTTTGAGCATGCTAGCCACTTAAATTTACCCGAAAACATCGGCGCATTTACGCTTTTAAAATCTAAAAAATTCGGAAATACCTCGCTTAGCTATTACTCTTAAATTCTTGTGTCAAATTTGGAATGCTAATTGCTTTTAGTCCTTGAAAATACAAATTTAAGGACTAAAATGAAACTAGCGGCATGCTTGCTAACCCTTGCTATATCGGCTTTTGCGGCGCAGATAAAGGACATCGCAAACGTCGTGGGCGTGAGGGAAAATCAGCTGATCGGATACGGCCTGGTTGTCGGTCTAAACGGCTCTGGCGACGGCAGTAGCTCGGAGTTTACGATCCAGTCTCTTTCAAACATGCTTCAAAGCGTGAACGTAAAAATCAAGCCCGACGATATCAAATCAAAAAACACCGCCGCGGTAATGGTTATCGCAAAGCTACCGCCGTTTGCTAGGCAAGGCGATAAGCTCGACGTCGTGATCTCATCTATCGGCGATGCAAAGAGCCTTCAGGGCGGAACGCTTTTGATGACTCCGCTTAAGGGCGTGGACGGCGACATCTACGCTCTAGCTCAGGGCTCGCTAACTATAGGCGGCAAAACCGCATCTCGCGGAGGCGGAAGTAAGGGCGGCAACCACGTAACAGCAGGCACGATCCCAAGCGGCGCTATCGTGGAGCGCGAGATAGCGTACGATATCTACAATCAAGAAGCGATATTTTTAAGCTTAAAAGAGTCGAATTTCGATACCGCTTCAAACATCCAAAGAGCGGTAAATTTAAATGTAGGCGGCGATAGCGCGGTAGCCGTCGACTCGCGAACGATCAGGATCGCTAAGCCAAACGGCGCAAATATGGTTGATTTCGTAGCTAGGGTGTTAAATTTGGACGTAGATTATAAAGCGCTAGATAAAATCGTAATCGACGAGCGCACCGGCACGATAGTAAGTGGCATAAATATCACCGTTGATCCCGTCGTCATCACGCACGGCGACATCACGATAAAGATAGAGCCTAGCTCGTACGACGATATGGCGGCAAATCAGCAAACAATCGATCTACAAGACGGCGCAGCGGTCGATCCGCTAACTAATATGCTAAAAATCAGCGGCGAAAAAACTACCGTAGCTAGCGTCGCAAGGGCATTAAGCAAGATGGGCGCGACACCTAGCGATATAATCGCGATAATGGAAAATCTAAAACGCGTAGGCGCTATACATGTAAATTTGGAGATAATATAATGTTAAACGTAGATACTTCGGCAGCTTTAAGCTCGTATAATAAATTTGCCACTAGCTCAATCGAAAATAGACGTGCAGATAAGCCTCAGAGCGAGCAAGATGCGCTTTTAAAAGAGCAAACCGACGCTTTTGAGGCTTTTTTAGTTAAAAGCGTGCTAGATATCGCGCTAAAAGACGAAAATCCGTTATTTGGCAAAGATGCCGGAGACGAGATATATCACTCGATGTATAACGATACGATGAGCAAGGCTCTGAGTGGAAATTTGGGCTTTAGTGAACTTTTATTCAATTATTTGAAAGAAAGGGCTTAAGAAAAATCAAAATTTGCCGATTTAGTTTCTAACAAATCTAAAAAGGCTTTAAAATGATAGGAACTTTGGGAGCTAAACTGGGCATGAGCCCTCAGCAAATCACTCGCTCAAATGACGTAAAAAAGAGCGAAAATATGGAAAAAACACAAGGCAAAGAAGAAAGCAAGGTCGCAAAGATAGCCGAGCAGATCGCAAACGGAACATATAAACTAGATATGTCCAAGACTGCAAAAGCCGTTGCCGATACGCTTTTGTAAGATTTTTTGTCCTTGCGTAAAAAGAAAGGACAAAAATGCTTAAAAGATATTTGGATGAGGCGATGGGCGTACTAGATGAGCTCATCGCCCAAACTACGGAAGATATAGAAAAGATAAAACTAGCCGATCACACTAAGGTTGATGATAGCGTCAAACGCAAAAATGAGCTGGTTAAAAAATTTGAATCCGTAAAATCGCTGCTAGATAAAGAGCTTTTAAGAGTCTCGAGGGAAAACGGCGGGGTAAATTTAAGCTCTATCCTTGACGATGAGGTAAAATCATCTCTCACGCTTATGCGCTCGAAGCTTGAAGAGCTCTACTCAAAAAACAAAGAATATGCAAAATACGTCGTCGGAGTAAAAGAATTTTTCGATAGCTTGCTAAAAAACATGTTTAAAAGCGAGTCTGGCAGCTACGATAAAGAAGGCTTGACGCCTGAAAGTTTATTTAAAACGAGGGTTTAAAAAATGGCTAATATATTTTCGTCTTTACATATTGGAGTTAGCGGTTTAGATGCCGCGCAGACGCAGATCACTACGACAGGACACAACATCACAAACGCCGACAGCGAGCACTACACCAGACAGCGCGTCGTGCAGTCTGCTAGAGAGCCTTTTCACGATATGCCGGGCGACATCGGTACTGGTACCAAGGTCGATACGGTCGTACGTGTGCATGATGAGTTTACTTTTGCTAGGCTCCGTACTTCAAATATAAATTTAGAATCAAGCGAATATAAAAAGCAAATTTTAGAGGAGATTTCGCAGCGCTTCCCTGATCTACAAAGCGTAGGCATAGGCAGGGATTTGCAAAATTATTTTAATGCATGGAACAACCTCGCTTCTAACCCAACCGAGGGTTCTCAGAAGGTAAATCTACTAAATTCGGCCGCGACGCTATCAAATAGCATAAGCAAAGCTCACGATATGCTAACCAAGATCCAAAAGGACGTGGACTCTCAGGTAGAAGTCGCCGTAAATGAAATAAACAAATACGCCAAGCAAATCGCGCAGATAAATAAAGAGATCGTGCGCGTCGAATCAGTCGGCACTACTAGAGCAAACGACCTACGTGACAAACGCGATCAGCTCGAACTAGCGATGTCAAAATTTGCGGGTATAAGCGTATTTAAGGGGCAACTACAAAGCAACAATATCGATCCGACCGTAACCGATATGGGTACCAAGCATCAGATAAATATTTCAGGATTTAATATCGTAGACGGTACGACGTATCACCCGCTAACAGTCGACAGGATAAGCGACAAGAGCGATTTTAAAGGTGTATTTTTCGAGAGAGATGACGGTAAAAAGGTCGATCTAAACGGACGAATCTCGGGCGGTAAACTAGGCGCCGCGCTGGATCTACGCGGACGCAGAGTGGATGATAACGGAGAATTTCAAGACGGAACCATACAAAAATACATCGACAACCTAAATACGTTCGCCAAAGGTATCATAAACGAGACGAACAATATCTACGCAAGATCGGCCGTAGAAAACGCCGTGACCGACGAGCTAGACGGTCTAAGCGACTCTAGGACGCTGATGAATTTTAACGACGACATCAAACACGGTAGCTTTGACGTCGTAGTTTATAACAATCAAGGCCAAGAGGTCGCTCGCAAAACGATAAATATAAATGCCTCTACTACTATAAACGACAATACTCGCGGCAACTCTATCGTTCGTGACTTTAACTCAGATACCGACGACAACGGCGATAACAATTCGCTAAACGACGTGGACGATTATTTTCAGGCAAACTATCAGTATGACGCGGCGACGGGCAAAGGCACGTTTGGCGTAACAGCTAAAAGAAATGCCGGCGAATACAGCGTCGCTTTCGTCGATAAAGGTACCAATTTCCCGGGTATCATCGGGGTTAATAGAATTTTTGAGGGCGGAAACGCGAAAAATATGAGCGTAAAAAGCGAGCTGATGGAAAATCCGCACAAGCTAAAAGCCTACTCAAATCCGACTCCGGGCAACAATGAAGTCGCAAATGATATGGTGCAAATGCAGTATAAAAAAATCATATTTTACTCCGACAAGCATGCGGACAAAGAAGAGAGCGTCGAGGGCTACTACCGCTACATCACAACCGATCTAGCCAGCCAGACTCAAGCAAATAACGATTTAAACGACGCAAATACAGCCATTCATAAAGTTGCTATGTCTGAGTACCAGTCGGTTAGCGGCGTAAATTTAAACGAGGAGCTTACAAACCTCATACGCTTTCAAAGCAGTTACGGCGCGGCGGCTAAAATCATAACGACCGTAGAAAAGATGCTCGATACATTGCTGACGCTAAAACAGTAAATTTAAATTTCTTTTAGCCTTTTTGGTTTAAAATCTCGGCCAAAAAGGCTAAAAATGGACTTAAAAACCCTCCTAGATCAAAACGTAATCTCTAAAAATACCCATGCGGACTTGTTTGCCGCAGCCGATCCGCTGCAAGTTGCTAGTAAATTTAAAACGCCCGAGATCTCGCTCGTCTGCGCGCTTTTTGCTTACGGTAACGCAAAGCTAATCGTAAATTTTTTAAATTCGCTCGACTTTTCGCTACTGGATAAAAGTGAGGAGCAAATCATTTCAAATTTGACGCGGCACAAATACCGTTTTCAAAGCTGCGAGGACGTGCGACAGATTTTTATCACCGTTTCGCGCCTAAAAAAGCACGGCGATATCGAAAGCGCGGTGAGATCGGGCTTTGAAAAAAGCGGCTCGATGATAGACGGTATAAACGAGCTCATCAAATTTATCTACTCACTAAACCCTTATTGCTCGGATGGGTATGAGTTTTTTTTCGGCAAGCCATACGAAAAAGCGCCGCAAAGCCCGTATAAACGCTACAATATGTTTTTGCGCTGGATGGTGCGAGATAGCGACATCGACCTTGGACTTTTTAAAAGCCTGCCAAAAAGCAAGCTCCTCATGCCTCTTGACGTGCATACACACCGAGTTTCGCTAAATTTGGACTTAATCTCTCGCAAAAGCTATGATTT
>CAUQPE010000061.1:0-10210 GCA_963519915.1 uncultured Campylobacter sp.
GTAGTCGGCATCTACGACTGGTTTAAAAAACGCATGCTTTTGCGTTCGCTCGTTGCGAACGTATTCAAGCTTTAACGCCTTGTCTATCAAAGGGCAAGCGCGGTAGCAAGCGTCGCAGCGAAGTCCTTCGTAAGCGATGCAAAAATTAGGATCTAGCACCGCTATACCCATTTTAGACTTATTTATATTTAGTTTGCCGTCATCTTCGCTAACTAGCTTTACGTCTAGCGCGCCCGTCGGACAGGCGACCGTGCACGGGATATCCGTACACATATAGCAAGGGATATTTCGCGGAGTATAAAACGGAGTGCCATAAGGCAATCCGTCGTCTAAATCCGCAAGCTTAAGCGTATCCCAAGGACAGGCTTCTACGCAAAGCCCGCAGCGTATGCACTCGCTAAGGAAATTTTTCTCCTTTAAAGCACCCGGCGGCCTGATGAGTAGAGTTTGGGCTTTAGCCGTCGTTTGCGTACTCCAGATAAAGCCGCCCGCGAGAACCAAACTAATCGCTTTTAACCCAAATTTTAAAGCCTCTCTTCTATTTTGCATTATTAAGCCTTGTAAATTTTAACCGCGCATTTTTTATAGTCGGTCTCTTTTGAGATCGGGCAAGTCGCATCTAAGCAGACTTTGTTTATATATACGTTTTCATCGAAAAACGGCACGTACACTAGGCCCGAAGGAGTTTTATTTCGTCCGCGCAGATCGATTCTTGCTTTTACCTTGCCGCGGCGAGACTCGACCCAAACTACGTCGTTATGCTGTAAATTTAGCTTCTGCGCATCGCCTTCGTGCATGTAGCAAAGCGCTTCAGGTACGGCGCGGTAAAGCTCAGGAACGCGCATAGTCATAGTGCCGGTATGCCAGTGCTCCAAGACGCGGCCCGTACATAGCCAGAAAGGATACGTAGTATCAGGCATCTCGCAAGGATCCATATAAGGACGGAAGAAAATTTTGGCTTTATTAGCGATAGAAAATTTCTCGTCTCCGCTAGTTACTTTGGTCAAATCGCCTTTTTGCAACTTGGCTTTTTTATTGCCGTAGAATGCAAACTGCTTGCCATCCTCGGCAAATTTCTTCGCGTACGGATCGTATTTGGCGTTAAATCTCCACTGAGTTTCTTTACCGTCTACGACAGGCCATCTTAGGCCGCGCACTTTGTGATATGTATCAAAGTCGGCTAGATCGTGTCCGTGACCCGAGCCAAATTTGCGGTAGTCTTCCCAAAGATATTTTTGAACAAAAAATCCATAGCCCTCAAACACTTTGCCGTCTGAGCCGACTACTTTTCTGCTGTCGCCAAAAACTTCAGAGTTATCAAAATCTTCCATTATCGCGTCTTTTGCAGGATAACTCTTAGCCTCTTCGTTTGCAAAAAGCACGTCAAATAGCGTATCTTCTTCGCTATAACCCATGGCTTTTGCCTCGTCTAGCACGCTTGGGAGCGTTAGCTTATCGTCCACTTTTTGTTCGCCCCAGACCTCTTTTAGCTTAAAGCGCTTAGCAAATTCCAGCATTTGCCACGTGTCGCTCATCGCTTCGCCTACCGGAAGGACTTGCTGACGCCAGTGCTGCGTTCGGCGCTCGGCATTACCGTACGCGCCCCATTTTTCGTAAATCATCGCAGTAGGCAAGATTAGATCGGCAACCTTAGCCGAGATGCCCGGATACGGGTCTGAGACGATGATAAAGTTATCCATCTCACGAGCGGCTTTTATCCAGTGGTTTGCGTTTGCGGTATTTTGCCACGGGTTATTTACCTGCACCCACGCCCATTTCATCTTGCCGTCCTCCATATCGCGCATCATTTTTACGTAGTGGGAGGCGACTTTCGGATTTAGCGTGTTTTTAGGAAGTTTCCAAATTTTCTCGCTTATTTCGCGGTGTTCGGCGTTATCTACGACCATATCCGCAGGCAAGCGATGAACGAAAGTACCGACCTCGCGTGCCGTTCCGCATGCGCTTGGTTGTCCGGTTAGCGAGAAAGCGCCCTCGCCCGGTTTTGCTTGTTTACCAAGTAGCATATGCACCATATAGGCTTGCTCGTTTACCCAAGTGCCGCGTTGGTGCTGGTTAAAGCCCATAGTCCAAAAGCTGACTACTTTTCTACCTTTTTCGATGTACCAGTCGGCTAGCTGCTTTAGTTTTTTCTTAAATTCTTCCAAATCCTCGTTCGGATCGCCTTTTATTAGCGGTGCGGAGAAATCAAGCGTATAAGGTTTAAGTGCTTCTTTAAATTCCTCAAACGTGATTTGCCAGTGTTTGCCAGCAGTGGCCGTATTTTTATTTTCCATCACGTCGCCCTCTTTATAGCCTAGATAGCCCAGAGTCACGCCTTCGTTTTTGCTTAGTTTCTTATGAAGCTCCGTCTCTACGACGTCTTTTTCGTTTGAGTAGTTAGGGTGATTTGGATTATTTCTAAGCCCATAACCGATATCGGCAGGTCCCGTCGCAAATACGCAGTGGCTATTTACGTAGTCCCAGTCGATGGCTTCGGGATGATTATAAACGATCTCGTGAGCGATGTAGTTCCAGATAGCAACGTCGCTTGAAGGAGCGAAAATAATCTCGGAATCGGCGATATTTGACGTTCTAGTCGAATATGTGCTTAGATTTACGACCTTTACGCGCTCGGGATTGCTTAGCTTTTTATCGCTTACGCGCGCCCAAAGTATCGGGTGCATCTCGGCCATATTAGCGCCCCAAGCCACGATAGTATCGGTTAGCTCTATGTCGTCGTAGCAGCCCGCAGGCTCGTCGATACCGAAAGTCTGCATAAATCCGGTAACCGCGCTAGCCATACAGTGTCGAGCATTTGGGTCTATGGAGTTGCTTCTGATGCCCGCTTTCCATAGCTTAACCGCCGCATAACCCTCTAAAATAGTGTATTGACCCGAGCCGAAAACGCAGGCTGAATGCACGCCGTTTTTAGCCATGGTTTCTTTATATTTTTCAGCCATGATATCAAAGGCTTTTTCCCAGCTGATCGGTTTAAATTTACCCTTTTTGTCGAATTCGCCTTTTTCGTTTACGCGAAGAAGAGGCTGAGTGATACGGTCTGAGCCGTACATGATTTTAGCGTTAAAATAACCCTTAATGCAGTTTAAGCCGCGGTTTACCGGCGCTTCCGGGTCGCCTTTGACGGCTACGATTTTGCCCTCTTTGGTTGCGATCATTACGCCGCAGCCAGTTCCACAGAACCTACATGCAGCCTTATCCCAGCGCCAGCCCTTTTCAGCTGCGTTTTGCGCAGCTGCCATAGAGCTAGGCAGCGCTATACCGGCACTCGCGCAAGCAGCCGAAGCGGCGGCGCTTTTTATAAAATCTCGTCGATCCATTTTATCTCCTCGTTTATTTTTTAAGATAGTTCTTAAAAATCAGGCGGATATTAACCGTTACAACCTAAATTTAAGTTGACTAAAAACAATTAATTCTTTAGCAATATTTGGTATTCAAATTAAGACCAAAATTATCTTTATTTTGCCTGTTTTAAGGGTAAAGCTTAAAATTACGAATAAATATATTTTTTTATATTTAGTAAATTTGATATTCTTTTTGATAACAAAACCCATAATATTTCAGAAACTATTTATAAAATATAAATTTAACGTGTAAAATCGTAACATTTTTTCATTGTAAATATAAAGCTATATATCAAGTATAAAAACAGTGGTCTATTTTTAAATTTAACCTTTTAAAAGCGCTAATTTTAGGCTAAATTATCATAGGTATAAAATTGATTAAAACTCAAGACCGTAAAACTCACAAATTTGAAATTTGATCAAATTTGAGCTATATATTTAAGTTTTATTTTTAATTTTTAAAATACAAATATAAATTAAATTTTACCTTTTATATTTTGTAGCTTTTGGTAATACCCGTATCTTTAAAGTGCAATTTTAAAAACGAGCTGTAAAATTTGCTCAAATTTAGTCAAGGATAAAAAATGCCGCGACCTACGAATAAAATAGACTTACTAAGCGCTTCAGAGACAAATTTTAAAAAACTTTTGTCGCTAGTTAAAAGCATGAATGAGGCAGAGCAAGAGGCCAAATTTGACTTCGAGGATAGGGATAAATGCGTCCGAGACGTGCTCGCGCACCTTTACGAGTGGCATTTGCTTTTGATAAATTTTATCCAAAAGAACCTAAGCGGTGAGCGAACTGCGTTTTTACCGCAGCCGTATAACTGGAAAACCTATCCGCAGATGAACGCGCAAATTTGGCGCAGCCACCAAGATACGCCGCTTTACGAGGCTAAAACTTTGCTAGCGCAAACACACGAAAAAGCAACGGCGCTTACGGCAAATTTTAGCGACGAGGAGCTTTTTGCGCGCGGATATTTTAACTTTACGGGCAATCTAAACCTCGCCGCCTACATTACCAGCAGCACCTCATCACACTACGACTGGGCGATAAAAAAGATAAGAAAGCACAAAAGAAGTCTAAAAACTAGCTTGTGATCTGCCGCTTTAGGGATTAAATTTGACGCGGTTAAATTTAGCAGACTAGCGCATAAACCATAAATTTGCTCTAGCGGGGTAAATTTACGCGCCGAATTTGAGCCTAAAACGCATACGCCGCAGTTTTAAACTCCAGCGCGAATTTTTGCTTTCACGTTGCCTGGGTACGGGATGCAAACCCCATGTTTCAAACTCCGGCGGGATAAATTTATGCCAGGATGCATGCGTTTTTGTGCCGCGAAAAAGAGTTTTTAAACTCTAAAATCAAATTTCGCGTACCTTAAATTTAGGGCTTACGTCAAATTTATGCAGGTTTGCTAGGCTAAATTTACGCCCAGACGCAAAAATCAGATAAAAGGGTAGCGGACGCGTCAAATTTGCGTCCGCATTAAAGTAGCTAGTTTAGAAGGTTAAATTTATATCCGAGTTGTAGCCAAAGCTCGTTGTTGTCGGTCTTTTTGACTGCGCCCATAGCGTCAAAGTTCTTTCTCTCAAGAGCCGTGTACGTGACGCTTGCGCTTAGCCCTTTGACCCACGGTATATCGTAGCTTGCCTGAGCCGCCCAGCCCTTGACGTTCATGTGCGTATTAGCCGCTGTCGGACCGGCGTTGCGATGAGGGGCGTCTTGCTTGCCTTTTACTAGGTGTAGTTTTGCTTTTAGGCCTTCGGCGCCCGCTTCTTTAAAGTCGTACTCAAACAAAAGCTTATGCGTATTCATGCCCGCATAGCCCGTAAATACAAAAGGTCCACGGATAGGAAGCAGCGTGTACGAGCCAGGGCCGTTACCTAGACCAAACGCCAAAGCGTCGTTGTCGCCGACGGTCGTATAGGCGTAAGAGGCGCTAAAGCCCACGAAATCATAAATACCAGCCCTTAGACCGATCATATTTCCGTCGTAGTTTAGATCTTCTAAGCCTCTTGTAGTGCGAGAGCCCTTATACATCGCGTCAAATCCGAGCTTAAAGTCGCCGACGGGCACTTTGTAGTTAGCCTCGGCTAGGTAGAAGTTGATGTCGCCCTGCAAAGCGCCGCGTCTAAGATCGGTTACTCTAGCGTATGCGCCGGTTAGTTTTAGATTCGGGATGCTTTGATTTATGACCGCGCCGGTAAAGATATTATCAAACTCGTACGCCACGGGTCCCATGCCGCCGACGATGACTCTATCTTTAAAATGCGGAGCGCGCCCTTCTTTGCCGCCGGTTACGACGGCGCTTCTGCCTTGAAATTTATAATACCAGCCGCCGATCAATGCGGTGTTTGGTATATCTTTATTTACGATCGTTAGACCCTCAAATGCCTCTTTAAACGCGCGAGTCGGATTGCCCGCTACTAGCGGAGTGTTTACGTATTGACGGCCAAATTTTATATCGGTCTGCCCTATACCGTAGCCCAGATATGCTTCAGACATTACCGCGCCCTGCGTTCTCCACTCTTTGTCGTACAAGGTGCCGCTTTTTCTCATGCTGTTAAACGGTAAGAAGTTGCCCTGCCCCGTAACGCCGAGCCTAAAGCCATAAAACGGATCGGTCACGTATCCAAGCTCAAGCTGTATAGACGTCAGCTGCTCGTCGTGTATCGGCGCGCGTTCGTCTTTTTGATCCACGTAGGTAGCTTGGATCTTGCCTGCTAGTTTTCCTTTGGTAAACGCTTCCCCAAAGGTGTCGGCTGCGTTTGCGGCGCCTAAAAAGCCAAGCGCCAAAACGGCGGCCAAACTTAGTTTTGCTAGTTTCATAAAAACTCCTTGGTTAAATTTAGCAAATTTACGTCCCGCAAATTTAATGTGGAACATTAATTTTTATATTTAAGGATTATAGCATAGAAAATAATAAAATTCGTGTTAGGTTTGTGATATTTGATAAAAATATCGCCGATTTTAGGCAAATTTACACGACTGAGTGCTCTTTAAGCAATGTATAAAGCTTGATCGTCGAGATAAAAAACGTCACGATCGCAGGACCTAAGATAAGTCCCCAAAAGCCAAACGTCGAGATGCCTGCTATCATCGAGAAAAACAGCAACAGTTCGTTTATTTTAGTAGGGATTTTTACGAGCTTATCGTTGATAAATTTAATCACGATCGGCTTTAAAAAGGTATCTGCGACGATGGAGATCACGACGATGGTATAGACGGCGATGACGATCGCGGCCGCGGTGTTGCCGTTAGCAAACTCGTAAAGGCTAATAGGCCCCCACGCGAGCAAGCCGCCAACGACTGGCACGAGCGAGGTAAAGGCAAAGAGTATGCCCATCAAAAAGCCGTTGTAGCCGTACGAAATCGTGATGATAGCAAAGAGGCAGCCCTGTAAAATCGCGTTTAAAACGATAGAGTAAAGCACGACGCTCATGACGTTAGCCACTTCGCTGAGGATAAATTCGCTCTCGCTCTCCTTCATCGGAAGCGCACTTTTTAGGTAGCCCACGAGCTCGCTACCGTAAAGCACCGCAAAAAAGAAAAACACGAGGATAAAAATCATGTCGATGAGAAATTTTACGCTTGACTTGCCGATGCCGCCAAGGCTAGAAAGCACGTTGCTAGATATCGCTCCGACGTCGATGTCTGCGATCATCTCTTTGATTTTTGGTTCTAGAAATTTGATCGGCTCTGGCAGCTGAAAATTCCCGCTTTGAAAATAATTTAGCGTGTTTGTTATGTAGCCGGTGTTAAAGTTTGCAGCGTGTTTGGTGATCTCGATCACGGCGTACAAAAGCGGCGCGATAAACAGCGAAAATAGCGCAAGCGTCGTAAGAGCCGCCGAGAGTGTCCTTTTGCCTTTCGTTAGCTGTAAAAATTTGACGTTGACGTTTGAGGTGGCGACGGCTAGCAAGGCGGCGATAAAGATATTTAGCAAAAACGGCTTAAAAAGGTACACCACTAGCGCCAACGCGCAAAGAGCGAAGATGCCGAAAAACACTCGATTATTCATTTTTTTTCCTTTGAGGGGCTTATTATATCAGATTTTGCGGGGTTTTGCGGACGGGCGGCACTTGGGCGCGGTAGTCTTATGACGGCTGATAAATTTGAAGCGAAATTTGAGCGGGTTAAATTTTCTGTGTACTTTTAAATCGAGCATATAACGAATGCGGTCAAATTTGACGGCCGACTAACCAGACGGCAGCAAATTTAAAAGCTCAAATTTTACTTACCGACGGCTTTAGACAGATTTAGCAAAAAGCAACCATCTGAGTAGAGTCAAATTTGCCTCACTCCTCAAACAATCCCTTTTGCGTATCGCCGTCAAATTTGAGCTTAAACACCTCGTAGGCTTTTGCGCTAGCTAGCCTGCCTTTAGCGGTGCGCTCGATGTAGCCGTTAGCGAGCAGATAGGGCTCGATCACGTCCTCGACCGTGCCCTCGTCTTCGCTTAGAGCCGCCGCGATCGTACTTAGCCCCATCGGGCGACGTTTGGCGGCGAGAAGGATTTCTAGGTACTTGATATCCATCTCGTCAAATCCTATGTCGTTTACGCCAAGCGCGTCCAGAGCCTCTTTGGCGCGAGGTTGCGAGATGATCGCTTCGTCGTTTACCTCGGCGAAGTCTCGTATGCGCTTTAGTAGCCGTAGCGCGATCCTAGGCGTGGCGCGCGAGCGAGCGGCGACCTCGAGAGCGGCGGCTTTTTCGCACTCTTTGCCGAGCTTTACCGAGGCGATCTGCACGATACGAGCTAGCTCTTCTCTGGTGTAAAACTGCAGTCTAAAATCCATCCCGAAGCGATCCCGCAGGGGCGCTGAAATCATACCCGCGCGCGTCGTAGCGCCGATGAGCGTAAATTTAGGCAGGTCGATTTTGATAGTCTGCGCAGCTGGCCCTGAGCCGATGATGATATCTAGGCGAAAGTCCTCCATCGCGGGATAGAGCACCTCCTCGATCGCGGGGCTTAGGCGATGTATCTCGTCGATAAAGAGCACGTCGCCCTCTTGGAGATTGGTTAGCACCGCAGCTAGATCGCCGCTTTTTTCTATCATGGGCGCGGCCGTCATCTTGATGCTCACGCCCATTTCGTTTGCGATGATGTGCGCCAGCGTCGTCTTACCAAGGCCCGGCGGTCCGTAGAAAAGCGCGTGATCCAGGCACTCGCCGCGCTTTTTAGCAGCTTTTATAAAGACGCCTAAATTTTGCTTGATTTTTTCCTGTCCGATGTAGTCCTCAAAGCGCGTGGGGCGCAGCGACACCTCAAAATCGTTCTCGAAGCTTATTTTTTCTATTTCGACTATTCTATCCATTTTTTCGGCTCTGTTTTTCGTAAATTTGCCGCATTTTACAAAAATTTGGGTAAGTTTTGGCTTTCGCCTTTGTTCAAATTTGAATCGGCATTCAGCGGTAAATTTAGGAGATGAGGTGATTAAATTTGATAAAAACGGCGAGTTTAAGATGGTGGCGTCAAATTTGGCGCCGTAAAGGCTAAGGTTTCAAAACCAAACAAAGCTCAAATTTATCCGCCTCGCCGAAGCGGATAAATCTCAAAAATCAGCTTAAATTTGACGAAAAATCAGCCCGAGCTTAAAACTCCGCTATCCTCGCTTTTAAAAGCTTGCAATCGCTATCGTTGCCAAATTTACACCCCTCCGCGATGGACTCGAATTTTTCGTAAATTTCGATATTTTTCTCGTAGTTTTCAAAGCCCAGAGCCCTGCAGCCGTCGTCGTTGCCGAGCTTGCAAGCGCGCGAATAGCCGTCATACGCGTCATAAACCGCAAACTCCACGCCCTGCGCGTGCTCGTAAACGTAGCCAAGTGCATAGCAGCCAAGCGCGTTTTTCATGTAGCACGAGGCATCAAAAGCCTTATGCGCGCTTGCTAGATCGCGCTCCGCGCCTAGCCCCTCGTGCATCATCCTGCCGTAGTTGTAGCAGCCCGCACCGTCAAATTTTCTGCACGCTTTGGCGTATAAATTTATGGATTTTTTGAGATCGTTTTGCGATTCGTAGATGAGGCCTAGGTTATTACAAGCCGCTTCAGAGCCTAGCTCGCAGCCTTTTTCGTAGAGACGAAATATCTTATTTTCATCCTTGGTGCCGAAAACTTCCTTGACGTTTAAAAGCGCCAAATCAAAGCACCCCGTGCCGTTTCCTAGCTCGCAAGATTTTTCAAAGAAAAGCTCGGCTTTTTCGTTGCTTTTATGAGCTCCTAGCCCGCTAAAATGCATACTGCCTAGCGCCACGCAGCTCATCGCATCGCCCTCCTCGCAAAGCGGCGATAAAATCTTAAAAGCTGCGTCATAGTCGGCATTTTCAATCGCCTGCCTCGCGGCCTCCTCTCGCTTGTAAAACCGCTTCTCGTTATGCGTTTGCTCTCCTTGCTCGCCTAGGCTATCGATACCTAGTCCAAAATTCGGATTGGAGGCCATTAGCGAGCCCAAAAGTGTCGCTAAAATCAATAAAATTTTCAAAACCCGCTCCTTGTTTTTATATCTAGTCTTGTTTTGATAGCCAAATTTGCCCGTCAAATTTGACGAAGGGCGGGTAAATGCAAGTGATCAAATTTAACCCAAACTCTACTCGCCAAATTTAACGCCTAAGGCTTAAATTTGCCGTCGTTTAGCGAGTGATCAAGTTTGCTGTGCAGACTAGATCCGCTCAAAACAAGCTAAATTTTATACTCAAACTCCTCGCTTGGAAACGACTTTTTTCTAACCTCGCAGGCATAGGCTTCGACTGCCGTTCGCACCAAATTTGCTCCGTCAAGATAGCGCTTGACGAATTTTGGCTTAAACTCGTCAAAAAAGCCGAGCATATCGCTCCACACGAGCAC
>CAUQPE010000062.1:0-10013 GCA_963519915.1 uncultured Campylobacter sp.
AGCAGGTACCTCAAACTTCGACCTACTAAACGCTAACTCGGTAACCGAGGGCGGAGTAAACTATATCCAGATAACTAACGCGTAGTCTACGAAGGAGCGGAATCTCTCCGCTCCTTAATTATCGCTATACGACTAACGACTATCAACTCTATAGCCAAATTTACGCAAACATATCTAAATGTAACTCTTTTTAGCAAATTTAAACCCTAACTACTAACCGAGCAACAATCTTTCGCGGTTATTCTCTTAGCGAGCATACAAATCAGTAAAACCAACTTTTACTCCACGAGGCCATAAGGGCACTTTTCCTACAAACCATACGCAAAACGATTGCCGATTTTAAAAAAAGCAAATTTAGATCGTGAGTACTGGACTCCTAAAACTTGATTATTTATAAATTTAAGCACATAAAAAAGGTCGCCAAACAGTAAAATTTGAAGTTAAATTTGTAGATTTCGCTGAAACGCCGCTACCGTAAACGCCTCGGCAAGAGAGCCGAATTTGACCGCCCGAAGCGATCAAATTTAAGATAAATTTACAGGATAAATCCGCTGCCTATAACCAACTCGCCTCTATAAAATACCGCGAGCTGTCCGCTAGCCACGCCAAACGCGCTCTGTTTTAGCTCGACCTCGGCCGTGCCGCCGCCCAGCACTTTTACGCGCGCGTTTAGCCCGATGCTGCGGTAGCGAACCTTGACGTCGCAGTCAAACTCGCTCTCGTCCACGAACAAATTTAGGCTATTTACCGCGATCTTGCCGCGCTCGAGCTCCTCTTTCGCGCCCACGACGATGCGGTTATTTGCCGCGTCGATAGAGAGCACGAAGTGCGGCTCGTGCGCCCCAAACACCTCAAATCCGCGCCTCTTGCCGATCGTGTAGTGCATGTAGCCGTTGTGCCGCCCGATCACCCTGCCCGCGCTATCGACCACGTCGCCGGGCAGGTCGGTCTCGTAGTGCTTGTTTAGCACCTCGATATAGGTATCCTCGACGAAGCAGATCTCGCTGCTCTCGGCCTGCTCGCCGTATTCGCGAAAGCTCGGCAAGGATTTTGCCAGCTCTTTTATATCTTTTTTAAATTTGTCTCCGAGCGGGAAAATCATATCGGCAATGATCTCTTTTGGCACCTGCGCGACGAAGTAGCTCTGGTCTTTGCTAGGATCGGCGGCGACCCTGATGAGGTCGTCTTGCACGCGGATGTAGTGGCCGGTGGCGAGCTTTTCGCAGCCGATACTTTTGGCGAATTTTAGCAGCTCGCCGAATTTTATAAAGCGGTTGCAAAGCGCGCATGGATTTGGCGTGCGACCCTCTTTGTAAGCGCCGACAAACGGCGTATAGACGTATCTGTCAAACTCGTCTTGCAGGTCGATCACGTGATAGTTTATGCCCAGATACTCGCACGCGCGGGCGACTTTATCGATATTTTTTTCATGATATCCGGGTTTTTTGTGTAGTTTCATATAGCAGCCCACGACCTCGTGACCCGCTTCGAGTAGCATTTTGGCGCTCATGGTGGAGTCGACGCCGCCGCTCATGGCCATTAAAATTTTCATTTTTCTTTCCTTTGTGGGGCAAGCGCGCCTCGCGAGCGCCTTTAAACGAGCTTGAAATTTTTGATCTGCGGCAGGCTACATGCCTAGCCTTGACGCAAAAATTTCCGCGCAACGCTTAAATTCATCTCGCGATTCATCGCTTGCGTTTTTTGTAAAAATATTTTCAAATTTACAAATCTCGCCTTAGCCCCACAATAAGACAATTTCATATAAATTTGACGCGATTATATAAAAAATAGCTTAATACGCTATAAATTTGCGAGCCAAGGGTGGCGTGGCATTTAGCTTTCGCGCCTTGCCGGCTCTAGATTTTACGCGCCGAGACGGCAATGCAGGATTTGCAAACGGCGATGACGCGGTTAAATTTACCGAATTTGACGCAAAAGGCAAGCATATCGGCAAATCCGCTTAAAAACACAAACCAAACCGCGCGAACAAATTTACAAAGATCAAAATTTAACACCGAACGCCAAATATAAGCACCGACCGATTTCAACTAACCCTCAAGCCTTGCGATATTTTAGAGCTTTAAATTTTTGCGCACCGTATGCGCCATCGTAGCGGCAGTTAAAATCAGCAGTGGACGCGAGCAACGTCAAATTTGAGGGCGACACAGCCGAAAATAGCGATAAAAACGAGGCAAATCAGCACAAAAGCGATCCCATCTCGCATCCTATCAAACATCGCCAAATCCTTAAAATTAGTAAAATTTTAGCACGCTAATTTAGTTTAATATCCCCAAAATTTCATCCCTTACGGCATCAAGATCGTCGCTGATCGTATAAAGCGACAAATCCTCCTTGCTGACAGCTTTTTCGCGTATGAGCGTGGTTTTGATAAAATCATCGAGCTTACTCCAAAACTCTCTACCGATGAGAAAAATTTTAGCTTTTTTGGCGCCGATTTGCGCGAGCACTAGGATCTCAAACAGCTCATCAAGCGTCCCAAAGCCGCCCGGAAACACCAAAAACGCGCTCGAGCGCTCGATGAGGGCAAATTTGCGAGCGGATAAATTTGAAAAGACAAAGCTGCTAGTGGCGTATCTGTTTGTCACTTGCTCAAACGGAAGCACGATATTTAGGCCTATCGACGGGCTTTTGCCGCTCTCGTACGCTCCTTTGTTCGCCGCCTCCATCACGCCTGGCCCGCCGCCGCTAACGACGGCAAAACCGCCTTCTGCAAGCTGCTTTGCGAGGCTAAAAGCCATTTTACAGTATTTGCTATTTTCGTCAAACCTGGCCGAGCCAAAAAACGTAACGCTAGGATTTTTATAAGTCGCAAAATCCCTAAATTTGACCAGATCGTTTAAGATTTCATCCATCGTCTCTCTTTTTAGTTTAAATTTACGCGCTAGAGCTGCAAATGGCGGCTAAATTTACCACGCGAATCTAAAAGCAATGATAGCCAAAACGGATTTAAAAACAAATGACGCATGATTAAATTTGAGATTAATTTTAGGTAGATTTCAAATTTGCAAAGCTATCAAAGCGGCTTAATTTTGCTCAAATTTGCCGGCAATTTTAGCGCCAAACGGCGCAAACTCGCAAAGCAAACCCATTTTAAAATCACAAAACCGCCGCCTTAACCTTTAACACAAATTTATGCAGTGGTTTCTAAAAATGCGGCGGCTTGCAAATTTAGGCCTCTAAATTTGCTCACGATTTCGTACTAAATTTGGCCGAATATGACTTGGTTTTAAAAAGCGCCCCAAGGCGGAATTCGTCCGATTTTAACCCTTAACGCAGCTGTTCGAGGCGCTCTTTTTTCGTACCGATCTGAGTGATCTGGATGCCGAAGTTGCCGTCCACGATGACGACCTCGCCTAGGGCTACGACCTTGTCGCTGATTAGAATTTCTAGCGGGTCGTTTGCTAGCTGATTTAACTCGATGACAGAGCCTATGTCCATCGTTAGCACGTCTTTTAGCAGCATTCTTTTTGAGCCGATACGCACGTGAAGTGGCAGGCGCACATCCATGATGAGCCCGATATTTCGCATTTCCTCGATGCTTAAATCGCCTTTTGAAGCAGCTGCTTGCTGGGCGGGTTCTTTGTGATCTTTGTTTAAAAATTTCACCAATGCAAAATCAAGCACGATAGCGATTTGCTCGCTGACGTCTCCGATTTTAACGGAATAGACGTATATTTTTTCAAACGCGTTCAAATCAAAATTTGCGCTCTCGTCGAGGAAATTTACTTTCGCGACCTCGAAATTTAGCTTCGGCATGCCCTTTTGCGCGCCAAGGCTCGTAGAAAATGCGCCCATGATATTTGAAAACACCTCTTTAGCGGCATCTAGCTCGTCCTCGCTTAGATTTTCGTTGCGCGAGATCTCTTCTTCTCCAAGCATCCATTCGCCGATCGCGCTCATTAGCACCGGCGTGGCTACTAGTATCATCTTTGCCGTCGTATCGCCGCTAACGGCTATGTTTGCAACGGCTAGAGGCGGCTTTATGCCTTCTTGCTTAGGAGCGTCGTATTCGTTTCTCTCGCCTATTTCAGGCGTCCTACCCGTTAGCCCTTCGACCGTAGCCTTTACCTCGTTTACGAAAATTTTAAAAAAATCATTCATTGTTTTCATCCTCGCCTAATATATCATCGTCTTCGTACTCATCCTCGTGTTCAGTGCTCATGAGTTTTGCTCTGCGCTCTTCTTCATACTGCTCGAGGATATTTTTGATCTCGTCTTTATCGCTTCTGATTAGCTCTTCTATGCGGATAGATTTTCTAAATCTATGTAGTCCGACCTCAGCCAAAAATACCTCTTTTTTATCGATCGTTACGATGGCCTTGTCATTTGCCGATCGGTCGAGGCGCAGTATGTCGCCCTCTTTTAAATTTAAAAACTCGTTTACGCTAACTATGCTTTTACCTAGTATCGCCTCATATAGCACCTCGGCGCGTCCTATTAGCGTTTTTAGCTCTTTGTTTCGGCTCTTTTTCGCGCTCGTTTCGCCAAGCATTATATCGCGGTTGGCTAGGCGGCTTAAGATCGGTTCGAGATAGATAACCGGATAGCAGATATTTATCATGCCGCTTGAGTTGCCTACGATGATCTCCATGACGACCATTATCACGATCTCGTTTTGGCTGACGATCTGCACGACGTTTGGACTACTCTCTTTAGCCTCGACGTTTGGGTACATATCGGTGATCATCGACCAGCTCTCTTTTAGGCGCTGCATCATCATCCTCAGGATCGCATCGAGTAAATTTACCTCGATATCAGTTAGCTCCCTGCTGGTCTCAAAGCCCTCACCGTTACCGCCTAGCAAGCGATCTATCATCGGAAATGCGATGCTTGGGTTTATCTCCAAAACGCAGTTACCGTCAAGCGGCTTGATCGAAAAGACGTTAAAGCTAGTGGGACTTGGCAAACTCATCAAAAACTCGCCGTACGTCATCTGATCGACGCTATGTAAGCGGATCTCCACGATACTTCTCATAACGCTTGAAATTTGAGAAGCCAAATTTCTCGCAAGCTTGTCGTGTATGCCCTTTATCGCGCGCAGCTGCTCTTTACTCACGCGGTTTGGGCGTTTAAAATCGTAAATTATTACCTGCTGCTGTTCTTCTTTTTTTGATTTTTCGCCGATAGATTCGCTAGCATCGTCGTCATCCACGACTTCCAGTAGCGCGTCTATCTCTTCTTGACTTAGAATGTCCGCCATTATTTACCCTCAAGCTTTTTTCTTATTTTTTCCATCAAGCGCTTATGTATCTGCGAGATTCTGCTTTCGGTAATCTGCAAAATTTCGCTGATCTCCTTTAAGCTCAGCTCTTCGTAATAATAAAGCTGCACGATGAGCTGATCGCGCTCCTCAAATTCGTTTAAAATTTGAGTTATCTTTTCTATCAAATCCTCATTTTCGACCCGTTCTAGCGTATTCTCCTCGCTCATTAGCTCCATTTGATCGTCGATGTTTAGGACGGCGACGACCGCACTAACATTCCTTGCTTCGCTTACTTTTTCTACTTCGATACCAAGCTTGTCTGCGATATACGCATCGTCGGGTTCGCACTCGAATTTATTAAAATACTCATTTACTAAAGCCTCGATAGACTTTACCAAAGTACGGTCCGAGCGGCTAACCACGTCAAGCCCGCGCAAAAAATCAAGCATCGCGCCGTAAACTCGCTTTTGCGCGTAGCCCCAAAACGAGTCGTTTTGCTCTTTGTCGTATTTTCTAGAGAGCTTTACCATCTCCTCCAGCCCGGCGCCGATCAGGTCGCTAACGTCGATATGAGCGGGCAAACGCTCCTTTAGCCTAAAAGCCATCGCGCGAAGAGCGGGCGTGTAGGCTAGCACGACCTCGTCTTGTTCTTTTTTTAAATTTGAGGCATAAGGATTATGCGGCTTTTGCATTTCTTTCGCCATTTTTGCCTAGCGCTTGTTTTATTAGGATATTTTCGCTAGCTAGCTTACTTAATATATTATCTATACGCTTTTCTCTAAGAGCTAGTTCGCCGATAAGATAATCAGCCGTTTGCTCGTATTGCTCTTTATCAAATCTCTTTTTAAGAGATAATCTTACATCAATATAGTTCATTATGATAACGTGAATCACGAGATAAAAGAAAAACGTAATCACAAAAGTATAAAGCAACATCTGTATCGGGTCGCTTAACTTTAACGCCGAAAAAACGACTCCCGTAAAAAATCCGCAAACAGTAAAAAATGCTATAAAATTTTCCGCTTTCAAAACTAAATCCTAAATTTAAAATTGCTCAATCATGCGCCTAAAAAAGGCGCTAAAGCTATTGACTTGACCATCTTTAAGCACTTTTTGTTCCAATCTCGAAATAAGTCTTTGAGCTATCTGATTTAACTCTAAGCTCGGCAGACAAAATTCGCTATCGTCGGTAAAAAGCGTACGCTGCTTTATGCTCTTTGAGACGTTCTTATCCTCGCTAATAGCGCCCAAAAACTCCAAATTTAACGGATTTTCGATATTTGCCTTGGCCACTTTTTGAATATGCTCAAATATCCTCATCGCCTCTTTTTCGTTTTTCACCATGTTAAAAACCATCAAAAGATTGTCTTTATCTTTTGAAGTGATTTTTATAACGGCATAGGCGTCCGTTATCGCTGCAGGATCGGGCATAGTAACCACCACGACCTCGTCTGCCGCCTCTAAAAATAGCCGAGTGTTTCCGCCTATACCAGCGCCCGTGTCGATGATGATAAAATCAAGCCCGTCAAGGTTCGCCGACTCGGCAAAAAACTGCTCGCATAAAAATTGATTGTTAAATTTTAATATTTCTTCGCCGCTTTCACCGGGAATCAGCGTCAAATTCGGCTTTATCTCGATCAAAATATCTTTTAAGGAACATTCGCCTTTTAGCACGTGAAGCAAATTTTTATTAACGCGCACGTTTAAGATGACGTCTAAATTCGCTAGCCCTATGTCCGCGTCAAAAAGAGCGACTCTATACCCGCTTTTGGCCAAGACGTTAGCCAAATTTGCGCTTATGGTGCTTTTGCCTACTCCGCCCTTGCCGCTAGTTACAGCGATAAAATACGTAGTTTTTGCCTTGGCTTGGGCAGCCACTATACCTTTTAGTTTCTCGGCCTGATTACTCATTATGTTCCTTGCTAAACCCCTCTAATACGCAGCTTACTAAAAATTCGCTCTTTGCCACCAAGATATCGTCCGGCACCTCCTGGCCGACGGAGAAAAAACTAACAGGCTTGTTCGTCTCGTAAACTAGCGAAAATACGTTGCCAAAAATCTTAGTTTCGTCAAATTTGGTAATAATCAGGGTGTCAATGTCAAGAAAGCTAAATCCGTTGTAAATTTCAAGCATATCTTCGATCTTTGCTCCTGCCGAGAGCACCAAATGCACGTCTATATGTGTATCCGAGCTTTTTAAAAATTTTTCTAGCCTTGATAGCTTTTCTTTATCGTACTGCGAGCTACCCGTGGTATCTATGAGGATAACCTCACAGTGATTTAGCTGCTTTAGAGCGTTTTTAAAATCATCAACTTCGATAACGTCAAGGATCGGTAGCTTCATCATCTTGGCGTATTGAAACAGCTGCTCGACCGCGCCGATACGGTAGGTATCAAGCGTGATGATGCCCGTTTTCACGCGCTTGCCGTCTCCATATGCAAATCTTGCAGCAAGTTTAGCTAGAGTCGTAGTTTTACCAACTCCCGTAGGCCCTACTAGCATCATTATCTTTTGTTTTCTATCGTCCTCTTCGCTCCTGCACGGTAGCATCTTTCTAAGTAGCGAGCTAAAATATCTCCTAACCGCGGTCGGATTAGCCTTCATCTGAGGCGACATATTTTCCACGGTTATTTTCATTATCTGCTCTAGGTGTTCCTCTTTCATGCCACTATTTTTAGCGTCTTTGTAGATACCGGCAAACTCGGGCGGGATACTTAGGTTGTTTCTGGCGCCCGCTCTCTCCTCCCAGAACATATCGGCTATCATATTTACTTTTTCACTTAGCATACTTACTTGCCTTGCAACGTCGTCTATCTTTTTATCGTAGTTTTGATCTTGGCGGCTAGGCATAGTTTCTATATTTGCTATTTGGCTTATCTCCTTTGCGGCTTTTGAGATGTTTAGAAGTATGTCCTCGCCGCTATTTTGGGCTGTTTTGTAGTTTTGATTTTGCGAGACTGAGCTCGTGGAGTTTTGGCTAAAATTTGCCGCAGCTAAAGCGCTTTGAGCTTCGACTTCAAAAAGCTCGCGCTCGTCTAAAATGATCTTTTGCGGTCTTTCCTCTTTTGCTGCCTGAGCGCGCAAAAACTCCTCGTAGCCCTTTAAATTTTGCTTTTGAGGCTGATTTTTTTTCTGCTCGCTCGCGTCCTCTTCGACGCTAACTAAAATTTCATAAAGCGGCTTTTTGTTTATCGTCTTTGGCTGAATTTGCTTCGTCGTTACCAAGATCGCCCTCTCACCGCACTGAGCCTGCGCCTTTTTTAGCGCTTCCATACTGCTCTCGCCGGTAAACGTATAAAACTTCGTCGCCAAATCTTCTCCTTCGTTTCTCGCTAAATTTCGCCGCCTCTAGCCCAAATCGTCGCGGCAAAGGCTATGCATTTTTCGTTCCCGCTTCAAATTTAGGCTTTGCGGCCGCTAAATTTTAAAATCTCACTCCGCTTTTGCTAACGCGCTTCATCGTTCCAAGCGGCAAAATCACGCTGATTCTGTTTTTTGCGCCAGGATGCGGTAGCGTTAGCCGCGCGTCGTTTCTGTTTCGTCCGCTAAAATACAAAATATCTATATCAAGCGTCCTGGGCGCGTTTTTAAAGCTTCGCACGCGTCCGAAACGCTTCTCTAAATTTGCCGTTATTTTTAAAATTTGCCTCGCGGCAAGGCTCGTTTGTACGAGCGTTACGGCGTTTGTGAAATCAGCCTGCTCCTTAAACCCAAACGCCTCGTTGATGAGGAGGGTTGAGTTTTCGACGACGTGAAACCTGCTGTCTCGGCTTAGTTTAAAATGCAGCCGATTAAAGCGCTTTTTCACGTCGCCGATATTACCGCCGAGCCCCAAAATAACGCTATTTTTAAAGCCCGGTTTAAAATCAAAAACCTTCGGGAAAAAGAGGCATTTACTAAAGCGCCTCGCCCCCGCTACTCTCATAAAATTTCAGCCCCGTTTTCGCGCACGACCACGACGTCCTCGATGCGCACGCCAAACTCGCCGGGCAAGTAAATCCCAGGCTCCACGCTAAATACCATACCCTCTTTTAGCACGGTATCTCCGCGCTTTGAGATAAACGGAAGCTCGTGGATGTCGACTCCGACGCCATGTCCGGTGCTGTGAAAAAACGCTTCGTCGTAACCATACCTTGCTATAAAATCCCTAGCCGCCGCATCGATCTCGCGCGCCTTTTTGCCTGGCATAACCGCCACGATAGCCAGAGCTTGCGCCTCTTTTACGATCTCATAAATCTCTTGTCGTTTGGCGTTTTTAAAATTTTGCTCCTTACCGAAGTTAAAATTTTCGTCAAAGCACGCCGTGCGCGTCCTATCCGAGCAGTAGCGATTAAATTTAACCCCCGCGTCAAGCAGGAGTAAATCGCCCTCTCTCAGCCGCTTTTTACCGGGCAGAGCGTGCGCCTTTGCGGCGTTTTCGTTGATCGCGACGATAGGCGAAAAGCTAAGCGCGAGCTCGCCCTTTTTCTTAAAGATGAGCTCGGCGTTAAAAAACAGCTCCTCTTCGCTCATGCCTTCGCCGCTAGCGCGCACGAACGCGGCAAATTCGTCAAATCTCTGGGCGCCTAGCTGCGCCGCGCGTTTTAAAATTTTTATCTCTTCTTCGCTTTTTACTATGCGCGAAATTTGCGAAAAATTCGCCCGCGCCTTAAATCTTATCCCAAGCCCCTTGCTCAGCGCTTCCCACTCGCCCGCGCTAAAATCGTACGGGTTGTAGCTAAGCTCAGCAACGCCCGCCTTTCGCAAAAACAGCCGCGCGTCTTTTATCAAATTTCGCTCGACCTCGAT
>CAUQPE010000063.1:0-10008 GCA_963519915.1 uncultured Campylobacter sp.
GTATAATTCGCAAACTAAATTTAAAGGAGCAAAAATGCGAAATTTACGCCACGTAAGCGACTTTTCGGACTTTCATCAGGTTTTTTCGGCGACTCTGGGCAAGATGGCGACCGTGCAAAATAGATTTGCGGATATCGTCGGTAACCTCGACTGGAACGTGGATTTTGATAGCTGCGAGATAGCTTTCGGCGATCAAATTTACAAGATACAGTTTATCGGCAGCGAGTCAAACGTGAGCGACACGTGGCTGTGGGGACACGCGAACGTAAATAACTTCGGCGAGGAGGCGACGCGGTTTTCGGCGGAGGTGCTGCGCGCGGGGACGGAGTGGGGCTTGCAGGCTTTTAGCGAACCGAGCTTTGAGCTGGATGAGACCTTTAACGGCCATACGCTTTGTATCTCCGCATGCGGCGCGGTGGGCGAAAATTTATGCTACTACGGCTGCAGGCACGATAAGGGCTGCGCGTTTGTAGCGATCACTGACGCGCCGACCTCGCTTTTTGAGCCTCTTGGCGCGCACGAGTTTGTTAAAATCGCAAGCGACTGCATACAAAATCACGACGTAGATCATAAAATTTTTATCAAAAGCTTTTTGGAATTTAACGGAGTCAAATTTGATGAAAACGTCGAAAAGGGCGGATTTTTTAAGAAAGCCAAAGACGAGATCGTAGCCAAATTTAGCAAAGAGCTTTTGATCAAATTTGACGATAAAGGTAGGATTTCGGGGTTTAAATACGAATTTTAATTTGAGTAGTTTGAGCGAGGCGATGAGCTAAAAGCCCACCGCCTTAAATTTACGAATGGAAGTGAAACTCGTCCGGGTGATCGAGCGCGTAGCGGAATTTCTCCATATCTACTTTTTTATCCCAGATCGAGATGATTAGGCAGCCTACGGCGTTACCGCAGAGATTTCCGACCGCGCGCATCTCGGACATAAACTTATCCACGCCGAGCAGCACCGCAACCGTAACGACCGGGATACCTGCACTAGGAAGCGCGGCAAGCGTACCCGCAAGTATGATAAATCCAGAGCCCGTGACGCCGACGGCACCCTTGCTCGTTACCATCAAGATGACGAGAATTTGTATCAAATGCTCGATTGTTAGCGGGATACCGAAAGCCTGCGCTAGGAAAATAACGCTAAGCGATAGGTAGATGTTCGTGCAGTCGAGGTTAAACGAGTATCCCGTCGGTATGATGAGTCCGACCGCACCTCTGTGGATACCCGCGGCTTCTAGCTTTTGCATGAGTGGAGCTAGCGCGGTCTCCGAGGAGCTCGTTGCAAACACGATTAAGACTTCTTTTGCGATAAAGCGCATAAATTTAAAGATATTGACCTTCGCAAAATAGCAAATCACGCCCAAAACTACAAATATAAAAAACAAGCTCG
Organism: uncultured Campylobacter sp.; assembly: GCA_963519915.1. Lineage (GTDB taxonomy): Bacteria > Campylobacterota > Campylobacteria > Campylobacterales > Campylobacteraceae > Campylobacter_A. The sequence continues at coordinate 1,391 of CAUQPE010000063.1, forward strand.
CAAAAGCCATAACGAAAAGCAACTCAAGCATACCTAAAAGCGAGTTGATGCCGAATTTACCGATCAAAAACGCCATCGCGGAAAATGCCGCAACCGGGCTAAATAGCATCAAAATCGTAAGCAGTTTTAGCACCCAGTGCTGAACTATTTCAAGCGGTCTTAGGATCTTCTTTTTATAGTCGTGCTTTAAAAACGAGATCGCGACGGCTGTCACGATAGCCAAAAATAGCACTTGAAGCGTGTTTGATTTGATAAACGGATCAAGCAAATGCACATAAGGGAAAATGCCGTCAACCGGCACAGCGCCGCGTAAAATATGAAGCGTATGCGCTAAAATTCCGCTATTTGCGTCTATATTTGAGGCTTGGCTCGTAAATTTTTCTACGCTGGAGGCGTCAAGCTGCGTGTAGTCAAGGTGCATATCGTGACCCGGTTTTAGCGTCTCGCCAAAGATTATTCCCACGGCAAGAGCTATGGTGCTAACGACCTCAAAGTAAATAAATCCTTTAAGTCCGATAGAGCCTAGTTCCTTCATACTCTCAAGTCCGATGATGCCTGAGACTATCGTGAGGAAAATAATCGGTCCGATGAGAGCTTTTAAAGCTTTGATAAAGTAGTCGATGCCCGGCTTGCTCGCGATGCCTAGATCCGGGAAAATCATGCCGACCGCGATGCCCGCAACGATGCCGAAAACCACCCAAAACGCTAGGTTGGTAAACATTCTAATAAGAAAAGGTTTTTGCGGTTTTGCCGCGTTTGAAACGCTTGGGTTCAAGAGGTGTCCTTTAAAAATTATTAAAAAGGTATTTTAACAAATAAATTTATATAAAAAGATAAAATCGCGGCGATTTTTGGTCAAATTTTACCCGCCGCCGCAAATTTTATCAAATTTTACAAACTCTCTAAAATTTCGATCGAGTTTATCTTATCGCCTTGTCTGACGCTATCTAGAGTCTTTAGGCTCGCTTCGTCCACGATCTGTCCAAACACCGTATGCACGCCGTCAAGGTGCGGCTGCGCGCTGTGGCAGACGAAAAACTGACTGCCGCCCGTATCGCGTCCGGCGTGCGCCATAGATAGCGCTCCGCGTTTATGCTTGTGCTTTTGGCCTACGCACTCGCATTTGATGCGCCAGCCCGGCCCTCCGGTGCCCGTACCGTTCGGGCAGCCACCCTGGATCACGAAATTTGGGATCACGCGGTGGAAATTTAACCCGTCGTAAAAGCCGCTTTTAGCTAGCTGGGCGAAATTCGTCACCGCTTGCGGCGCTTCGTCGCCGTAGAGCTCGAGCTTCATATCGCCCTTTTCCGTGTGGATAACGGCAAATTTGAGCTTAGCAAGCTCGGCCGCGTCGATGTCGTAGATTTTTAGTTCGTCGTTTCTCATTTTGTTCCTTAAATTTATTCGATATTTGTATAAACCGCTTGCACGTCGTCGTCGTCTTCGAGCTTATCGAGTAGTTTTTCTAGCTCGTTCATTTGCTCTTCGTCTAGGCTTACGGGCGAGTTTGCGATGTACTGCAGGCTGGCTTTTTTAGCCTCTAGGCCCAGTTTTTCGATGCCTTCGCTAAGAGTTCCGAAGCTTGCGTAATCGCCGTAGATATAAAGCACGCCGTCTTCCTCCTCGATCTCGGTTAGACCGAAGTCGATAAGCTCTAGCTCGATCTCGTCAAGCTCTTTTGCAGGCATATCAAGCTCAAAAACGCTCTTTCTCGTAAACATAAAATTTAAGCTTCCGCTAGGCAAAATTTCGCCGCCGTTTTTGCTAAATATCGCCTTGACGTTTGCGACCGTGCGAGTCGGGTTGTCAGTAGCGCACTCGACGATGATTTGCACGCCGTGAGCGCCCTTGCCGTCGTAAAAGATGGTCTTGATATCTGCGCTATCCTTGCCGCTGGCGCGTTTTATCGCCGCGTCGATGTTGTCTTTTGGCATATTTTGAGCCTTGGCCGCTGCTATCGCGGCGCGAAGTTTCGGGTTCATATCAGGCTCTGTGCCACCCTCTTTAGCCGCCACGGTTATGGCTTTTGCGAGTTTTGGAAAAACCTTGCTCATCTTATCCCAGCGCGCTTCCTTCGCGGCGCGCCTATATTCAAACGCTCGTCCCATTTCGTTCCTTTAAAAATTTTTGCCCAATTATATCTAAAAAATTTTGCATTTTTTTAAAAACGCGAGGTTTTGAGCGTATTAGCAAAAAATTTAGCTTTAAGTCCTATAATCAGCGTATGATTTTAAATGCCCGAAAAGACGACGCCGCGCGCTGCATAGAGCTGTTAAATTTAGCCATGGAGGACATCGCTTTTACGCTTAGCGGCGTGAGCGATCCCGTTAAGAGCGATGAAATTTTGCATAAATTTTTTAGAAGCGAGATAAACCGCCTAAGCTACAACAACGTTTTTGTGTTCAAATTTGACGGCGAGATCGCGGGCGCAATTTGCGCTTACGACGGAGGCGAGATCGATGCGCTAGATGGGCCTATCAGGGCGCATTTGCAAACGCTTGGCTCAAACGAAGTTCCGCAGACGGAGTGCTTTGCGGATGAGCTATATATCGATAGTCTTGCCGTGGATGAGAGGTTTCGCGGACGAGGCATCGCAAAAGAGCTGATCAAATTTATCTTTACCCTCGCGCCAAAACGAAATATCAAAAAAGTAGCCCTCATCGTCGATGAAAAAAAGCCTAAAACCATGGCTTTTTACGAGCGTTTGGGCTTTAAAGCCGACTGTGAAATGATCATAAATTCTCACAAATACTACCATATGATAAAGGAGACAAAATGACTAAATTTAAGGTTGCTAATATCCACTGCGAAAACTGCGCAAACACCATAAAAAACGCTCTTGGGGACGAATACGGCGAGATAAAGGTCGATCTAAGCGTAGAACCAAGGGTCGTGAGCGTAAATTTAGACGGCAAGGACGAGGCGAAATTTAAAGAGGAGCTGGATGATTTGGGATTTAGCGTCATAGGGAAAATTTGATGCAAAATATCAAACTAAACATCGCGGGCATGACCTGCGTAAACTGCTCAAACGCCATCGAGCGCGTAACTAAAAAGATCTCGGGCGTGATAGATGCGAAGGTCAGCTTTGCAAACGGCTCGGGTGAATTTATCATAGAAAGCGCCGAAGTGCAAGCCGCGATAGAGGAAAAAATAAAAAAACTAGGCTACGGCGTGGCAAAGGATTTAGCGGAATTTGAAGCCAAACGCGAGAAACATATCTTAAATTTACGCCGAAATTTCCTAGCCGCTGCAGCTTTTAGCGCGGTGATCATGGCGATTGAGATGAGCGAGCAGCCAAGTGTGGCAAAATCAGCTATCATGCTGGCACTTGCCTTTATTACGATAGCTACGTGCGGGCGGGATTTTTTCATCCATGCTTACGGCGCGCTGAAAAACAAAAACTTCGACATGAACGTACTCGTCGCGCTGGGAACAAGCACGGCGCTTGCGTACTCGATGGGAGTTTTTATCGCGGGCGAGCGCCTACCTGAAAACATGCGCCACCTCTACGTCTCGGGCGCGGCTATGATAACGGCTTTCGTGCTGCTGGGTAAATTTTTAGAAGAGCGCTCAAAAGCTCGGGCAGGCGATTATATAAAATCTCTCATGAATATGTCGCCAAAGACCGCTCTCGTACTACAAAAAGACGGCAGCGCGCTGGAAGTGGATGCCGTGAGCCTAAAAATAGGCGACATCGCGGTCGTAAAGAGTGGCTACGCGGTGCCTTGCGACGGAGTCGTGATAAACGGCGGCGCAGAGATCGATACCTCGATGCTAACGGGCGAGAGCCTGCCCGTCTACAAGAAACAAGGCGACGAGGTTAATGCCGGAACTATAAATTTAAACGGCTACATCAACGTAAAGGTTACAAAGCTCGCTAGCCAGACGCTTTTGTCGCAAATTTTAGAACTCTTAAGCGACGCGTCGAGCAAAAAGATGCCTATTAGCCGCTTTGCCGACCGCGTGGCAAATATCTTCGTGCCTAGCGTGATCGCTATCGCCGTCGTTACGTTTTTTGCGTGGTTTGCGCTTACGGGAAATGCGCTGCAAGGCGTGCTAAGCGCGGTTTGCGTGCTGATTATCTCGTGTCCTTGCGCGCTGGGGTTAGCTACCCCGATAGCTATCGTCTCCTCGCTATCTCTAGGCGCTAAAAACGGAATCCTCATCAAAAATCCCGAAGTTTTAGAGGTTCTTGGCGGCGTGAAATACGCGGTATTTGATAAAACTGGCACGCTAACTAAGGGCGAAATTTCGGTAAATTTTACCGATATAAACGATGAAAATTTAGCCAAAATCGCCGCGCTAGAGGCCAAAAGCTCGCACCCGATATCAACTGCTATCGTTAGATACGCAAACGAGCTAGGGCTTAAAATTTTAGGCGACGAAAAGGGCTTTGAAAATATCGCGGGACGCGGCGTAAAGAGCGACGATGATAGCGTGATAGCAGGCAACGAGGCATTTTTGAGCGAGCTTGGCGTGGAGATAAGCGCGCAGGCCAAAGAGCAAATTGCCAAAGCACAAAACGAAGGAAACGGCGTAATACTCGCAGCCGTGGATAAAATTTACGTTGGATTTATAGCGCTTAGCGACAGGGTAAAGGACGACGCCGTGCAGGCTATGCAAAGCCTAAAAAGCGCCGGCGTAACGCCGGTGATGCTAACCGGGGATAACGCCTTCACCGCTAAAAACGTAGCGTGCAAGCTAGGCGTAGAAAAGGTCTTTGCCGGTATGTTGCCTAATGAAAAATTTGAAACCATAAAACGCCTGCAAGAAGAGGGTGCGGTGCTGTTTGTCGGCGACGGTATCAACGACGCCGCACCGCTAAAACAAGCAAATGCCGGCATCGCGATGAGTAGCGGCGCGGACATCGCAAAAGAGGCCGGCGACATAGTGCTAGTAAAAAATGACCTAAAAAGCGCGGTCGCTACGATAAATTTAGCCAACGAGACGATAAAAACGATAAAGCAAAATTTGTTTTGGGCGTTTGTTTATAACGCCGTTTGCATCCCGGTTGCGGCGGGAGTTTTGGCGCCGTTAGGACTCATGCTAACGCCTGTTTACGGCGCTGCTGCGATGTGCTTTAGCTCGGTCACGGTCGTATTAAATTCGATCAGATTACGATTTAAGCAAATCTAAAATTTAGCCTAAATTTTGTAAAATCCCGCAAAAATCAAAAAAGGAAAAAGATGAATTTAGGTAAATTTTACGCCGTGATCGCAAGGATATTTGCGTTAAATTTCGCTCTGCCGCCGAGCGCGAAGCTTTTTAGCGAGCTAAATAAAAATCCAAAATGGATAATAACAAACGATAGCGAAGCAAACGCCAAAGGACGCGCACTATACGAGGAGTCGATAAATGGCGAGAGCATCGAAGATATCGCGAAAGACTTTGCAAATTTGAAAAAATATTTTAACGCGGAGTTTTTTTTCGAGGGCGATAAGGCGCGCCTTGAAGGCTTTTATAAAAAGTGCAAATTTAGCCCAAATTTAAATGTCAGCGCGCTTGATAGCCTAACAAACGAGCTTTCGTTTTTCTCCTCTGTCGTCGAGCTAAAACAAGACGAACAGACGAAGGAAATTTTAGGCGTTTTGCTAAGCTCATATCTGCTACCGTACGCAAAAAAGCTGGCCCCCGTCCTACAAAACGAAGCGGGAAGCAAATTTTACCGCGCGATCGGGTATCTTTTTGAGGATTTTGCGAGCGGTATCGAAAATACGCTAAAAGTCAAAGTCGTACCTAGATGAGTTGGTGGAACGACTTTTATATAAATTTCGATCCGGTCGCGTTTGAGCTGTTTGGTATCAAGGTGCACTGGTATGGGATAATGTACGTCCTAGCGCTGCTCGTGGCGCTCGGGGTGGCTAAATTTATCGTCAAGCGCGATAATATGCAAATCTCAAATTCGCTACTTGATAACTATTTCTTTTGGGTGGAAATCGGCGTAATACTGGGCGCTAGGCTGGGCTACATCGTCATTTACGATCCAAATACCGTTTATTATCTAACTCATCCTTGGCAGATTTTTAATCCCTTTCACAACGGCGAATTCGTCGGCATTCGCGGTATGAGCTATCACGGCGCGGTGGTCGGGTTTTTGATAGCGACGTGGGCTTTTTGCCGTAAATTTAAGCAAAATTTGTGGCAGCTTTTGGATCTCGTCGCGCTTAGTATTCCGCTTGGGTATTTTTTCGGTCGCATCGGAAATTTTTTAAATCAAGAGCTTTTCGGTCGTATCACGGACGTCTCATGGGCGATCAACGTCGCGGGACAGATGCGCCATCCATCGCAAATTTACGAAGCCATTTTAGAAGGGCTTGCTGTTTTTGCCATCCTTTTTGTTTATAGAAAATTTAAAAAATTTGACGGCGAACTTATCGCTCTTTATGCCATGCTTTATACCTTTGCCAGATTTGTCTGCGAGTTTTTTAGGGAGCCTGATTTCGGTATCGGCTTTGTATTTTTAAATCTTTCTATGGGGCAGATACTATCCTTTTTAATGTTTGCGTGCGGCATTTTCCTTTATATTATCTTAAATAAAAAATATACAAAATTTTAAAAGGTTTTTAAAGTAATTTGCGATACTATTACACCGTTTTTCTAGTATCATAATTTAATTTTCTCTTAAGTTATGATAATTTATTTCAATTTTATAGGAGGGCTCATGAGTGGGCTAATCGAGGGCTTCTTAGGTAGGCAAGCGGATACGAAAAAAAGTCGTACTCCTGCCGTTTGGGACAGATGGCAAAGTATAACGGGACTGATTTTGGCCTGTTTTATTTTGTGTCACATGGTATTTACCTCTACCATTTTATTCGGCAAGGGCGCATTTAACGCCGTTGTAGGTTTTGCGGAGGCTAAATTTTTATTCGGCGAGGCTACATGGTGGATCACTAACGTTATCGCTGCGATAATATTCGTCGTTTTTATCGCTCACGCATTTTTAGCGATGAGAAAATTCCCTGCAAACTACAGACAATACATCATGTTTAGAGGTCACAAAGACCGCATGAAGCATCTTGACACTACGCTTTGGTGGTTTCAGTTTTTGACCGGTTTTGCTCTATTTTTCGCAGCTAGCGCGCACCTAGTCGATATAATCTTCGGCGGGCACATCACTGCCGATAAATCAGCGGCTGCATTTCATCAACTAGAAATTTTCTACTTCGCTCTACTTTTATTTATGGTTGTTCACGCTAGCGTGGGAATGTACCGCCTATATGTAAAATGGGTAAGTATCGACGGAGTAAACAAACAAGAGATGTTCGCAAAAAGAAATAAAGCCAAAACCGCGATATTTGCTGTTTTTGGAGTGCTCGCGGTCATCGCGCTGATCGCCGATTTCGTGTGGATCAGTCTTTAGGAAAAGGAGCTTTAAAAAATGAACGTAAAATATTATGATGCATTAGTTATCGGAGGCGGTCTAGCGGGGCTTCGAGCTGCCGTTGCCGCTGGAGAAAAGGGGCTAAGTACGGTAGTTTTAAGCCTAATTCCGGTTAAGCGCTCGCACTCTGCGGCTGCGCAAGGCGGTATGCAAGCCTCTTTAGGAAATTCAAAAATGAGCGAAGGCGACAACGAGGATGTGCACTTTGCCGACACGGTAAAAGGTAGCGACTGGGGCTGTGATCAGCAAGTTGCACGTATGTTTTGTCAAACTGCGCCTAAGGCTATCCGCGAGCTAGCCGCTTGGGGCGTGCCTTGGACTCGTATAACAAAAGGCGAGAGAAGTGCTATCATCAACGCTCAAAAAACGACTATCGTAGAAAAAGAAGAGGTCCACGGACTCATCCACTCTCGCGACTTTGGCGGAACTAAAAAATGGAGAACATGCTTTACGGCGGATGCCACCGGTCACACTATGCTTTTTGCCGTAGCAAACGAAGCTCTAAAGCACAACGTCGAAATCCACGACAGAAAAGAAGCTATCGCGCTAATCCACGCAAACAACCGCTGTTATGGCGCGATCGTTCGCGATCTAGTTAACGGCGAGATCACGGCATACGTCGCAAAAGGTACGCTAATCGCTACGGGCGGCTACGGAAGGGTTTATAAACATACTACAAACGCCGTAGTTTGCGAGGGTATCGGCGCAGCCATCGCTCTTGAGACGGGCGTAGCTCAGCTAGGAAATATGGAAGCGGTGCAGTTTCACCCGACTCCGATCGTTCCATCAGGCATTCTTTTAACAGAAGGTTGCCGCGGCGACGGCGGAATTTTACGTGACGTAGACGGATATCGCTTTATGCCTGACTACGAGCCTGAGAAAAAAGAACTAGCTAGCCGCGACGTCGTAAGCCGCCGCATCATGGAACATATCCGCGCGGGCAAAGGCGTACCTAGCCCATACGGCTATCACGTTTGGCTAGATATCTCGATCCTTGGACGCGAGCATATCGAGAAAAACTTGCGCGACGTTCAAGAAATTTGCGAAATCTTTAACGGCATCGATCCTGCAGACACCGAAGTATATACTGACGAGAACGGACGACAGCGCGGTAAAGGCTGGGCGCCGATCCTGCCTATGCAGCACTACTCTATGGGCGGCATAAAAACTAAGCCTACCGGCGAGAGCCCGACGCTAGCGGGTCTATTTAGCGCCGGCGAGGCTGCATGCTGGGA
>CAUQPE010000064.1:0-9998 GCA_963519915.1 uncultured Campylobacter sp.
AATTTTTCTTCGGCGTCTTTATCGCCTTGATTGCGGTCCGGATGATACTTTAGGGCAAGCTTTCTAAATGCTTTTTTTATGGTTTCGGAGTCGCTATTTTTGCTGATTTCTAAAATTTCGTAGTAGTCTATTTCCACAAAATCTCCTAAATTTTTTAAATTTAAAGGGCGATTTTATCTTATTATTTATAAAAATTCAAAGCGGGGGAGAATTTTAAACGAGGATAGTAAATTCGGAAAAAAAATTTAACATTTTTTGGTTATAATCATTTTCGTTAAATCTATTTGAAAGGCTTAAAATGATTAATGTTTTAATGATTGAAGACGATCCGGAATTCGCGCAAATCCTATCCGAGTACTTGAGCGATTTTAATATAAAAGTAACAAATTTCGAAGATCCTTATTTGGGACTAAGCGCCGGAGTAAAAAATTTCGACCTGCTTATCCTAGACCTTACACTACCTGGCATGGACGGCCTAGAGGTGTGTAAAGAGATCCGTAGCAAATACAACATCCCTATCATCATCTCTTCTGCTCGCAGCGACATCAGCGACAAGGTCGTGGGCCTGCAGCTAGGCGCGGACGACTATCTACCAAAACCGTACGATCCAAAGGAAATGTACGCGCGCATCATGAGCCTAATCCGCCGCTACAAAAAGACCAACGAAGTGCAAGAAGAGGTCGTAGATACGCTATTTAGGATAGACGAGCGCAGACACGAAATCTACTACAACAACGAAAGCCTAACGCTAACGCCGGCCGAGTACGAGATCTTGAGCTACCTTATCAAACAGCACAGCTTTTCGGTTTCTCGCGAGCAGCTAGTTTATAACTGCAAAAGCCTAAAAGACAAGGACTCAAAGAGCCTAGACGTCATCATCGGCAGACTAAGAACCAAGATCGGCGACAGCTCAAAAGCGCCTAAACATATATTTTCGGTACGCGGAATAGGCTATAAACTCATAGGATGAGATACTCCTTAACCACGAAAATTTCGCTAGTTTTCGCGCTGGCGTTTTCGCTTGTTTGCATCTTGTTCTACACGTTTGCGAGCATGCAGCTAGATAACGCGTTAGAAAAGATAAAAAACAAGCAGCTAAACGCGATAAACTACCTCATCGCTTCATACGAAAAGTCAAATCCGCCTAGCGATTTGACTAATTATTTTAGAAATTTCGGACTAACCTACGTCAAAAGCGACAAAACCGTCGCCAACGTCATCAGCACGGGCAAGACGGTCTTTGCCAAACAAACGCAGCTAGGGCTATTTCAGTCTTTGCTTTTTCAGGATAGTTTGTACCTGCAGATCAAAAATCCTTCGTTTCAAATTTTACTAGAAAGCGACGACACGAAAAACATAAACGATCCGATCTGGGTGGGCTTTATACTCACGACGGCGCTTCTCGTGTCGCTTTACGTTTCGGTGATGAAGTCGCTGATGCCGCTTAAAAAACTAAGCTCGGATATCAGGAAATTCGGCGCGGGAAACATGGACGTAAATATCGCCAAACCGGACTCCGACGACGAGATCGCCAAGGTCGCGATAGAATTTGACGCCGCAGCTAGTAAAATCAGGGAGCTTTTGCGCTCTAGACAGCTGTTTTTACGCACGATCATGCACGAGCTAAAAACGCCGATCGGCAAAGGTCGCATAGTCTCTGAGATGGTGCAAAATCCTACGCACAAAACGCGCTTGATAGCGATATTTGAGCGTCTAGATATGCTCATAAACGAGTTTGGCAAGATCGAGCAGTTGCTATCCAAAAACTACGCGCTAAACTATCAGGAGTCATACTTTTCAAACATCCTTGATCAGGCGCGCGACATGCTGATGCTCGATAAATTTGAAGAAAAAGTGAGCGTAGATATCCGCCGAGATATATTGCTACGCGTGGATTTCGGGCTCTTTTCGCTAGCGATCAAAAACCTCATAGATAACGCCCTAAAATACGCCGACGACAAAAAGGCGCAGGTCATCTGCGACGCGGACGGTATCGTCGTGAGAAATCTAGGCCAACCGCTACAAAATCCTATCGAGTACTACATGCAGGCCTTCATCCGCGAAAAGGGCAGCAAAAGCAGCGGTATGGGGCTAGGACTTTACATTATCGACCACATCTGCCGTATGCATAAATTTAGCCTAAAATACTCATATGAGGACGGCTATCACGCATTTAAAATTTGCACCGATCCAAAGGAAAGCGTTGAAAAAAGGGCTTGAGAAATTTAACGAACTCGTAGCGGCCTTTGAGCGGCTACCGGGCGTGGGTAAAAAATCCGCCCAGCGCTACGCCTATCACGTCTGCCTAAAGGATAGCTTTGGTGGGCTAAAACTCGCGCAAAGCATCGAGGACGCAGTGAGGTTTACGGGCAAATGTCAAATTTGCGGCGGGCTTAGCGAGGATGAAATTTGCGATATTTGCAGCGACGAAACGCGAGATAAAGAGCTGCTAGCAGTCGTAGAAAGCCCAAAGGATATCCTAGTTTTCGAGCAAAGCGCGATCTACCGCGGTCGCTACTTCGTACTCGAGGAGATAACTCCCGAGCAAACCGAGAAACTGCGCGAGGTCATCCGCCAAAACGGCGTGACCGAGATCATTTTCGCGCTAACGCCTGGGCTTAGCAGCGACGCGGTGATGGTGTTTATCGAGGATAAGCTGAGCGATTTGGGCGTTAAATTTAGCAAGATAGCCCAGGGCGTACCCACAGGCGTAAATCTCGAAAACATCGATCTTCTATCGCTTATGAAGGCGCTTGATAGCAGGACTGAGCTGTAAATTTAAGTCAGGCGCGTGAGGCTTTTTATAAATTTAACGCTACGTTTTTAAATTCGCTCGAATTCAAATTTAAGACTAGGCAAGCAAGTTTTTGCCACATTTCAAACAGGCAAACCGCTTCAAATTTAACCCATTACCAAAGCTAGTTAAATTTAGCACGCGGTCCGAAAATCAAATTTTACAAGTACAACAAAGAATAAAAAGAAAATTTAAAAAGAGAAATTTACGACCCGAAGGCCGTAAATTTAAGCCGCCCGAAACGAACGGCTAGAAGTTATTTCGTAGTTTTTTGGATATACGAGAACTCGGAAATCTTCGTCCACTCGCGAGCCTTAGCCAAAAACGCTCTTTGAGAGTCCAAAATCTCCTTAAATAGCGGATCTTTCGCCGCCTCTTCGTCTAGGATTTCGTCGCTTGCTTTTCTAAGCGCGTCCATGACGTCCTGCGGGAATGAGCGAACCTCGATATCAGGATACTCCGCTTTCATCTTCGCCCAGTATTCGGCGTTATCGAAGAACGAGCGCGTATTTAGCATGCTGGCCACTTGGTTAGCAGCAGACTCGATCACGGCCTGAAGGTCGGCAGGTAGCTTCTCGTAGGTCTTTTTGTTTACGAAAAACTGAGTTTGTCCGCTCGGCTCTTGCCAGCCTGTATAGTAGTATTTGGCGATCTTGTGAAAGCCAAGACCCATATCAAACGCAGGGCTCACCCACTCGACCGAGTCGATAGTGCCCATCTCTAGCGCCATATATAGCTCGCCGGTCGGGATCGTGTTTATAGTCGCTCCCACGCGCGCCATAACCTCGCCGCCAAAGCCAGGGATCCTGATCTTTAGGCCCTTTAGATCCTCTACGCTTTTGATCTCTTTTTTAAACCAGCCGCCCATTTGCGTGCCCGTGTCGCCAGCGTTAAAGACTTTGATGTTGTATTTATCGTAAACTTTTTCCTCTAGCTGCTTGCCGCCGCCAAACTCATACCATGCGCGTAGCTCGCTAGCAGTCATACCAAAAGGCACGGCTGTAAAAAACATAGTGTTTGCGTCCTTGCCCTTATAGTAATAAGACGCAGTGTAGCCGATATCGTACTGACCGCCCTTAACAAAGTCTAGGATACCAAACGGCGCCTTGTGCTTAGACGGATAGTCTATCCTCACCTCTAGCCTGCCATCGCTTAGCGTCTCGACTACGCGTTTAAATTCTTTCGCTGCGTCGCCCAAAACCGGAGTCGTGCTCTCCCAGGTGCTAGCTAGCTTTAGTTTATAGGTTTTGTCTGCTGCGTTCGCGCTTAGCGCTAAACCGAAAGCAGCCAAAACCGCTAAGAACTTTTTCATTTTTGCTCCTTAAAATAAATTGGCCGATTATACTTATTTTTTTTAAAAATTTGGTAAAATTGCGCAAAAAGGGGCATCCATGAATAAAAAAACCAAAATCCTAGCCACGGTCGGACCAGCCAGCGAATCCATAGAGGTTATGGAGCAATTAGTTTTAGCCGGAGTTAATGCTTTTAGGCTAAATTTTAGCCACGGCACGCACGAATACCATAAATCAAATATCGATAAAATCAGGCAAGTAGAGGCGAAACTCGGGCGAAAGATAGGTATATTTCAGGATATCTGCGGCCCTAAAATAAGAGTCGGCAAACTAAATGAGAGCGAATTTAAACTAAAAATCGGCGATACGCTTATCTTCGTAAAAGATGAAATAATCGGCGAGCAAATAGACGAAAATCGCTACAAGCTTTGCATAAATCAGCCTCAAATTTTAGCCGCGCTAAAAACGGGCGAGTACATATATCTATGCGACGGACAGATCCGCGCTAAAATCACGCAAGCAAGCGCGCAAAAAGTAGAAGCCGTAGTGGAAAACGACGGAGTGCTTCGCTCGAACAAGGGCGTAAATTTCCCAAATACCAAGCTTAATATCGAAGTTATCACGCCAAAAGATTTAAAAGATTTGGAATTTGGCGCCAAAAACGGAGTGCATTTCGTCGCGATCTCTTTCGTACAAAACGCAAACGACATAAGAAAAGCTAGGGAGATACTAAGGGGCTTTGGCTCCAAAGCTCAAATTTACGCCAAAATAGAGAAATTTGACGCAGTGGAGAATATCGACGAGATCATCGAGGCCAGCGACGGCGTGATGGTCGCGCGCGGAGATCTGGGTATCGAGGTGCCCTACTACAAGGTGCCGACGATCCAAAAACTCATCATCAAAAAAGCAAACGAAGCGGTTAAGCCAGTCATCACGGCTACACAGATGATGCTAAGTATGGCCGAACACGAAACAGCTACTAGAGCCGAGATTAGCGACGTGGCAAACGCTGTACTAGACGGCACCGACGTAGTCATGCTAAGCGAAGAAAGCGCGGTCGGCATCAACCCCGTCGCCGTCGTGGAAGCGATGAGCAACACCATAATCCAAACGCAGCAAATTTATCCTTTTAACAAATTTGATTTTGACCGCTACGATGACACGGACATGATGGCATCTAGTACAGCTAGGCTCGCCTCTGCACTAAAAGTTGACGGCATAATCGCGCTAACCTCATCGGGCGGCTCGGCAGCAAAACTAGCCAGATACCGCACCGATATAGATATCATCGCTATAACGCACAACGAACAGGCCGCATATAGACTGACACTTTGCTGGGGCATCACCGCGGCATTCGTGATAGAAAAAGAAGAAAGGCTGCACACGCTCATGGCCAAATCAATCAAAGCCGCAGTCCAAAAAGGCTACATAAAAGACGACAGAAGCTACATCATGACCGCGGGATATCCGACGGGAGTGGCGGGTAGCTCGGACTTGATTAGGATTTTAAGAAAAGCTCAGATAGATTATTATCTAGAAGAAGCCGATAAGTAAAGGGCTTTTCGCATCGAGGCTTCGATTTTGGCCTCATCAAGCGAGCCCTCGAAAAATAAATTTAACGCTAAAACCGCCTGAAAAAGTAGCATCTCTGAGCCGTCTTTATGCGCAAGCCCGCTAGCGGCGGCTAAATTTAAAAAAGGCGTTTTTTTGCCGTAAATAACGTCAAAGGCAAATTTGGCTTCGCTAAAAATCGGACGTAAAATCTCGATCGGTGCGGGCAAATTTTCGTCTTTTAGTCCTGCCGAGGTCGTATTTACGACGAGATCAAATTTGCCGCCATTAAATTTGCCAAAATTCGCCCAGCTAAATTTTTCAAATTCAGCAAAATTTACTAGTCTCTCCTCGCTTCTATTTAGCACACAAACTCGCACGCCGCGGCTCTTTAATGCGTAGGCTACCGCTCTAGCCGTTCCGCCAGCACCCAAAATGAGAGCCGAATTTATATGTCCAAAACTCTCTATCGCTCGCAAAAATCCCGGTGCGTCAGTGTTGTAGCCGTAAATTTTATCGCCGCGAGACACCAGAGTATTTACGGAGCCGATTTTGGCAGCCGTTTCGTCTGCGATATCACACTGCGCGAGCGCGGCTTCTTTGTGAGGTACGGTTACGTTCGCGCCGCTTAGTTTTAGTTCTTTAAATTTAGAGATGAGTTGCGAGCCGTCTGCTAGCTCGTAGCGAGTATAGAGAGCTTCGCGAGATAGACCCAGCTCGCCGAGGGCTAGATTGTGTAGCCTCGGCGAAACGGAGTGGGATATAGGGTTGCCAAAAACGGCAAAAACCATCATTTTATATTTACGATAAAGGCGTTTGGAGCGGCACTTTGCTTGATTTTAGCAAGCTCGCTTTTTAGCTGCTCGCCGCTGTAAGGACCGACTAGCACCTTGATGATTTCGTTGCCGTTTACGTTCGTCCTGTATAGCTTATATGCGTATCCTGCGGCCTTTAGCTTGCCAAGCTCCGGCGCTTTTTCATTAAAGTGCTTAACGGCGAAAACTTGCACGTAACTACCGCTGTGAGCATCGCCGCCGCTAGCCGCAGGAGCTTGTTTTGCCGGCTTTTGTTTTGCTTGTTTTTCTTTAGCTGCATCATTTTTAGGCTGTTTTGCAGCTTTTTCTTGCTTAGGCTCTTTTTGTTTTACTACGTTTACGTGTTGCTTAGGCTCGGCTTTTGGTTCGCCTGGCTGAGCACTTGGAGCGTCATTGTGCTTTAAAGCTCCTTGTATAGTAGAAGACTCGGTCGGTGTAGGAGCTGTCGCGCCTGCATCTTGCTGCCTTTTATCCTCTTTTTCCTTAAGCGCTTTTACCATATCCTCAAAGCTATCTTGGCCTTTGTTTTCAGGTACGATAGGCACCTGCTCAAAGGCAGGATTAGGCTGCTGCGCCTGAGGCTCGGATGGAGGAGGCGGAGCGACTGGTGGGACGTTAGCTTGCGCTACTTGCGGCGCAGGCTCGTTAGGTGGTGTAGCAGGCACGCTCACTTGCTGAGGGATACTTCGCGTATTGTCTGGCTCAGGCGGCAAAACCAGCCTAGAGTCCGTTTGCGCAATCTGATCGTTAGTTTCGGAGGAATTTAAAAATTTCATCACGATGAGAACAGCTAAAAAGATAATGACAAAAACAGCGACGAGGATGAGGATCCTCTTGACGTTTTTGCTCTTTTTATCTTCGTTGTTATCAAGCATGATGTCTCTTAGCTCGTTATACTCCATTTTTACTCCTTACATATGTTTTGACCAGCTTGCGCCGCGCTCTTTTTGATAGACCTTATACGGCAACGTCAAGATGTTAAATTCTTTCGGCATTTCCATCGTCGGAAACACTCTCCACTCTTTAACCAAACGCGAGCTAAGCAACATAGATAGTTTATTCGCTATCTGATAGCCCTCATTTAGCGTCGTGTGCCCTTTGTGTATATAAAGGTGCAAGTGCCCCGGCGTCTTGCTCTCGTAGGCTGTAAAATTTATAAATCCCTCCTCGCGGAGCAAAAGCTGAGCACGGTGCCAAAAGCGCTCGGGCATCCTGCCGTTGTAGTCAAAGACGATATTTTCTACCTTGTCGCCCGGCAGTATCAGCGAGTGCGCGACCGTGATTTTGCCCTCGTCGTGATCTTTTATCACCTGATAGCTTAGAGGCTCGTTTATGAACTCAAATTTATTAAAAAACGTCCGCCCTTTATACTCGATCTTACTTACGATATTATCGCGTTTGATCCAGTAGTGGCTCGTGTTCATTTTGATTAGCGCGGTGTCTATGCTCTGCATCAATAAGTCGCCCTATCGTAGATGATAAATTTGCTCGCAAGCTCTTTTAGTTCGGCTTTTACTTTTTCTTGAAGCGCTGCGTTATTGATATCGCTTAGTACGTCGGCGATTTTGTTTGCGATGATCTCAAATTCCGCTTCTTTCATGCCGCGAGCCGTAAGCGCCGGACTTCCGATGCGGATACCGCTCGTAACGAACGGGCTTCTAGTTTCGCCAGGAACCGTATTCTTATTTACCGTTATGCCTGCGTTTCCAAGGGCGATGTCAGCATCTTTACCGCTAAATTCACGGTTTAAAAAGTTCATTAAAACCAGGTGGTTATCGGTGCCGCCGCTAACTAGATCAAAGCCGCGTTTTACTAAAATTTCAGCTAGCTTTTTTATGTTTGCCTTGACTTGCTTGGCATAAATTTTCCATTCAGGCGAAAGGTTATGTTTAAAGCCAACCGCCTTTGCAGCGATAACGTGAACGAGCGGTCCGCCCTGGATGCCAGGGAAAATAGACGAATTTATCTTTTTAGCGTACTCTTCGTTGTTTGTCATAATGATACCGCCACGAGGTCCGCGAAGGGTCTTGTGCGTAGTCGAGCTCACCACATCGCAGTGCGGGAACGGACTCTGATGCTCGCCGGCTACGACTAGACCGGCGATGTGCGCTACGTCTGCAAAGAGTATAGCGCCTACTGCGTCGGCGATCTCGCGGAATTTCTTAAATTCGATCTCGCGCGTATATGCGCTAGCGCCGCACACGATCATCTTTGGCTTTACGATTTGCGCGATTTCCATTACCTTATCGTAGTTTATGCGTCCGTCAAGCTCTACGCCGTAAAAAAAGCTCTGATAAATTTTACCCGAGCTGCTTACTTTTGCGCCGTGAGTTAGGTGTCCGCCGTGGCTTAGATCCATGCCTAAAATTTTATCGCCGGGATTTAAAAGCGCGCCGTAAACGCCTTGGTTTGCCTGCGAGCCTGAGTTTGGCTGTACGTTTGCGAATTCGCAACCAAAAAGCTCTTTGCAGCGATCGATCGCTAGCTGCTCGATCTGATCGACGTATTCGCAGCCGCCGTAGTAGCGCTTGCCGGGATAGCCTTCTGCGTATTTGTTGGTTAGAACCGAGCCCATTACTTCCATTACTTCAGGGTAGGTAAAATTTTCGCTCGCGATCATCTCGAGGTGGTCGCATTGGCGTTTTAGTTCTAAATTTACTAAATCAAAAATTTCTTTATCGTAACTTTGTAAACTCATTAATTCTCCTTGGTTTCGTTTTTTTGAGGTCTCATCGCAGGGAAAAGCACCACGTCGCGGATGGATTTTTTATTGGTTAGTAGCATCACGAGCCTATCTATGCCGATGCCCTGCCCGGCCGTCGGCGGCATCGCATAGCCAAGAGCCCTCACATAGTCCTCGTCCATCTCGTGAGCTTCGTCGTCGCCGGCGTTTTTGGCTTCGATCTGCGAAGCGAAACGGCCGTATTGATCGATCGGGTCGTTTAGCTCGTTAAAGCCGTTAGCTAGCTCGCGTCCTGCGATAAACAGCTCAAATCTCTCGGCTATATCGGGGTTTGCATCGCTTCTGCGAGAAAGCGGGCTAATAGAAATCGGATAGTCGATGATAAACGTCGGATCGGTTAGCTTGCTCTCTACGTAGTTGTCGAAAAGTTCGGCCTGCAAATGCCCCAAATCAAGCTTTGCGTTTGCCTCAAAGCCGTCGGCCTTGAGCTTGGCTAAAATTTTATCCTTATCGCCAATGATTGCTTCATCTAGCCCACCGATTTCTACGAGCGCTTTTTTGTAGCTTATGCGTTTAAACGGCTTGCTAAAATCGATCTGCATACCGTCAAATTCGATAATTTTAGGCATATCGAGTTTATCAAGAAGCACGTTAAATAGCTCCTCGGTTAGCCCCATCAAATCGTGATAAGTATGCCATGCCCAGTAAAACTCGATACTTGTAAATTCGGGGTTGTGCGTTAGGTCCATGCCCTCGTTACGGAAATTTCTATTCATCTCATAAACGGCATCAAAACCGCCCACGATGAGACGCTTTAGATAAAGCTCGGGTGCGATGCGTAAAAATCTCTCCACGCCAAGCGC
>CAUQPE010000065.1:0-9899 GCA_963519915.1 uncultured Campylobacter sp.
CTCGCAATCAGGTGGCGAAAACGGCGTGAAAGAGTATTTTAGAAAGTAAATTTGATGGGCGAATTTAAGCTTTCGTTTTGCCGTCAAATTTAAGCGAAACGGCTTGGCTTCGAGCGTTAAATTTGGAGCCATTTAACCCTGCGCCGCATCAAATTTGACCGCACGCGTCAAAGCAAATTTATCAAAAAGGCAAAATATGAAAATAGCCGTAAACGGCACGAGCGGATTTATCGGCGGCGAGCTTTGCCGCTTTTTTAGAGCCCAGGAGCACGAGATAGTAGCTATCCCAAGGGCCGCCTACGCCGACAAAGACGCGCTCAAAAACCTCATCGGCGGCTGCGACGCGGTTATAAATTTAGCCGGCGCTTCTATCGCGGCCAGATGGAGCGAGGCCTATAAAATTCGCCTTCGCGCAAGCAGGATAGAGACTACGCGAGCGATGGTCTGCACTATAAACGAGCTAGAAAATCCGCCATTTTTCTTCAGTGCTTCGGCTGTGGGTATCTACGAAAACGGCCTTGGTCACAACGAGAGCTCGGTCAAATTTGACCGCGGATTTTTGGGCGAGCTAGCATGCGAATGGGAGAGCGAGGCCGCTAAGGTGCGGACGCAAACGGCGATATTTCGCCTAGGCGTGGTGCTGGGACGAGGCGGAGCGCTAGCTAAGATGTTGCCCGCATTTAGGCTTGGCCTTGGCGGCAAGATCGGTAGCGGCGAGCAGGCTTTTTGCTGGATTCACATCGCTGATTTGCTAGAGGCATTTAAATTTACCTTGCAAAACCGCCAAAGCGGCGTTTTTAATCTCGTTTCGCCAAACCCTAGCACAAACGGCGAATTTACTCAAATTTTAGGCGAGGCTTTATCGCGACCGACATTTTTTAAAGTACCTAAATTTGCGTTAAATTTGATGCTGGGCGAGGGATCCGTCGTGCTGCTTGAGGGTGCGAAAGTCTATCCCAAAGCCTTAATGGAGAGCGGATTTAGCTTTAAATTTAGCGATCTAAAAACGGCGCTTCGGGATATTTTGAAGTAAATTTGAGAATTGGCGGAATACAAATTCTCATGGCGGCAAATTTACGCCGCTACGAAATTCTAGCCACATAGAGTCCCGTCCATTTTTATCGCAAATCCGAATTTTTAAAAACGCAGGCGTAGAGGCGTAAGAGCAAATACGATAACGCCCTAAAACATAAAATGCTTTGCCCGCTGATATGGCGGGCTATAAATCGGTAAACAAAATTTAGTAAACCTGAAGCTTGGTCAAAATTCGGCGTAAAGTTTGAATAAGACGACAAATTTACGCTTTTAAAAATCGCAAACTAAGCTTATAAATTCGGAAAGCTAGCTTTTGTCGCTAGTTCTGTGCGCAGGGTTTGCTACCTGAGTGCTCAAGCGGACTGCGAGAAGTTTTACTCAAACCGCCTCGAGATGCTAGGCGAAAGCTTGGTTAAAACATCATAACTAATCGTGCCGAAAAAATCCGCCCAAACGTTAGCGTCGTCAAATACGCAAATTTTATCGCCCGCGTCTTCGCAGCAAAAGCTATCCATCGACATTTTGCCAAGTAGTCGCTGTCCGCCGGCAGTCTTTAGCTCGCCCTCACCCGTATAGCGCAGTAGCCCGTCGCCGTAGCCTAGGTCGTAAACGGCGATTTGCATATCCTCGCTCGCGCAAAATTTAGCGCCGTAGCCCGCGCATTGCCCTTTTTTTAGTACTCTACCGCTAACCTTATGCGCCCAGAGCGACGCCACGCGCTTTAGCTCCAAACTATCGTCAAACTGCGCGTATCCGTAGGCTGCGATACCCACGCGCACGCACTCGTCCGCTAGCTCGCCGAAACGCTCGGTCGCAGCGGAGTTGTGCGAGTGAAAGACCAAACCCTCGCCGCAAATTTCGCGCACTAAGGCTTTTGCCGCGGCGAAATTTTGCCTCTGCACGAAATAATCGCTACTAAGCTCTTCAGCGCTTCTAAAGTGCGTAAACGCTCCGCAAATTTGCAGTCCGTGCGCCAAAGCCGCCTCGCACGCCGCACGCACTTCGCTCACCGCCACGCCGTTTCGGTGCATGAGCGTATCGACGGCGATATGTACGCGCGCGCCTTTTTTAAATTTAGCGATCGGCGAAATATCGTTTACAGCGTAGATAAATCGCTCACTCTCACCTCCGTGCGGGATGTGCGAAAGGATGAGGATGTGCTCAAAAAACGGCTCTAGCTCGCGCGCCTCGGCTTCGTTTTTGACCGCGCAAAATTTGATGCCGTAGCTCGCCGCCTCGCGCCCCACAAGCGCCGCTCCATGCCCGTAGGCATTGTCTTTTAGCACCAAAATCACGCGATCTTTGCCGCCGGCTTTGGCGCAAATTTTAGTTAGATTATGGATGTAGGCGGATCTGTTTAAAACGAGTTCAGACATTGAAATTTACGCCAAACGCCTCGTAAACGTTAGGAAGTAGCTTCCTAATACTATAATCGTAAGAGTAAAATTTAGCGTAAAGAACCTTTAGATCAGCCTCCTTAACCGCAGAAAAGTCAAACACGTCCGTGCCCGCAACCTTTGGCACTTGGCGGTCTAGCTCGGCGAAAAACTCGCTCCTAGCCTTTAAAATTTCCTCGATTTGATTTTTTACAACTTCGCTTTTTTCTTGCATTTACTTCTCCGTTAAGATTTTAAATTTATCTTTGTCTAGCCGCACGTAGAGCTCTTTTTGCCCCTTAAATTCATGACTGGGCGCAGTATAATCCTCGTCAAAAACCACTCTAAAAAGATTTTGCCCTTTGACGTTTGGGTACGGCGTCACGCTAAAATTTGAAGCTTTTATGCTCTTTTTTTCGTTTAGCGCGAAAATTCTCTTTTTATTTTCGGCAAATTTAGTCCTCGTTAGCGCATTTTTGCCGTCTATCTTTACAAATTCGTCCGCATAAAAGCCGAGGTAAATTTTAGTTTCGTTATTTCGCCACGCCTGCAGCCACTCGTGCAGATGTGCCAGCACGCGCGCGACGTCGTCTTTGCTGGCGTCTACCTTCTGGCTTTCGCTGATTATCACGACGCCCTTGTTGCCGATTAGTCGGCCGAATTTCACCAGCGCATCGTTGTTAAACGCCACGCAGCCGCGCGTTTTTACTTCGTCCTCGCGTTTGCCTTTCATCGGCAGACCGTGTATCCAGATGCCTCCGCCCGTTTTTTGCGCGGCCTTGTCGTGAGCGTTTGGGTACGATAACGACATCGCAAGCGGCCCGTAAAAGGGATCGGGCGGCGTAAATTTATCCGTGACGTCGTAAACTCCGACCGGCGTTTTTAGGTCGCCTTCTTTAAATTTATCCCCGCTTTTGCCCGTTATCACGCTTTGCGAAAAAATTTGCTCCAGCGCACCGCCTGTGTACTCGAAGCTTTGCAGGGTTTTTTGCGCTTTATTTACGACGATGATTTTGGTTTTAGCCTCGTAGTAGCCGTATCTGACGTCGGCTGCGCCTAGCTTTTCCAGCCAGTACTTTGCACCAGTCAAATTTGCGTCCGCTAAAGCCTCGGCGAGTAAAATTTGAGAAAAAAAAGCATAAAAAATAAGTAAGCCGAGTAGTTTTTTCAAAATTTTCCTAACGTTGAGTATTTTCGTAATAAAGGCCAGAATTATATTACATTTTCTCTTAAAAATTTTAAAAAGCTTTTATTTTGTGTTACAATAGCGAATATCAAAATTATACGTAAAGGACGCAAAAAAATGAAAAGCAAATTTTTAGCTTTATCTCTAGTAGTCGCCTCTTTGGGCTTTGCAAATGCCGCAGATATCGAGATCGTTGATATCTACGCCAAGGCTACACCTCCCGGCACAAAAAATACGGCTCTGTTTTTCGATATCAAAAACAACACGGATAAACCGGTAAAACTAATCGGCGCTAGCTCTCCCGCAGCCGCTACAGGCGAGATACACACGCATAAAGAAGTAGACGGCATGAAAAAAATGATACAAATAGAAAACATCGAAGTACCTGCGATGGGCGAGGCGAATTTAAAACCGGGCGGTCTGCACGTAATGTTGATGAACATTAAAGCTCCGATCAAAGAGGGCGATAAACTAGATGCTACGCTAGAGTTTGACAACGGACAAAAACTTGAGCTAAAAGACATCGTCGCAAAGTCGGTCGTAGCTAAAAAAGACGGCGAACACGGACACGATCACGGCGGACATCACAAGCATTAATGAAAAAATTTCTCATAATTTTAGTCCTTTTGCTCGGCGCTTTGGGTACTTCGGCGTACCTGTTTTTTAAACCGCAAGTGCAAGAGGACTTTTTGAGCGCAGAGGACGTGGGGGCAAATTTAACCCCGCTTCCCTGCGATATGAACACAGAGCACTCCTGCGGCGTAGAGTTTCGCGGCAAGACGGTCAAATTTAGCCTCTCGCCAAAGCCCGTTTACACGATGCAACCCACGATCGTGCGCATCGAGGGGCTAGAAGGGTTTAAAGACCCGAGCCTTGAGATCCACGGCGTAAATATGGATATGGGCATAATAAAGGCCGAAGTCGAAAAGCGCGATAACGCCTACGTCTCAAACGTCGTGCTAAGCGCATGCCTGATAAACATCATGAGATACCGTTTCGAGGTGCTGGAAAATGGCAAAAGAAGCGGGCTTTATATAGACTTCGACTTGCATCAATAGACGCAAAATTTACTTAAAAGGGCGGATGATGAAAAAGCTTATTATCGCAGTTATACTGATTTTAACGGTTCTTGGCGCAGGTTATCTCGCACTCTACTCAAACAAATACGCTCTTACCGGCCAAGGCGCAAACGGCGCGGTGAGTCTAAAGAGCTTTGAGGGCAAAAATAAGATTATCTACTTTGGCTACACCACCTGCCCAGACGTCTGCCCTGCGACTCTAGGTATCCTTTCGGGCGTTTTAAACGAGCTTAAACGAGACGATATCGTCGTGATTTTCGTCACTCTCGATCCGGAGCGCGACGAGGCTAAAAACGTCGACGAGTATGCGAAGTATTTTTATCCGAATTCTTACGGCATAGTGTTAGACGATCTGCCTAAGGTTGCAAAAAGCTACGGCGTGAAGTATCAAAAGGTGTTGCTCGAAAAATCCGCTATAGAGTACTCCGTCGCTCATAGCTCCTCGCTATACATACTAGACAAAAACGATAAATTTGTCGCCGAGATCTCCAATCTAACGGCGCAAAATATCAAGAAAACGCTAGAAAATCTGAAATAATAACAGCTTTATTATTTCGTAAATTTAGGTGTTACGTTATAACACAAAGATATTTTTTTATACTCAATTATTACCGATATTGATTTAAATCAATTCACTTTAAGCCTTCCGGTTGTATAGTTTCATTAATAGAAAATTTAAATTTGAAAGACATTTATGAAAATTATAGCGCTCGTATGCGCTCTATTTGTTTTATCCTTCGCAAGCAACGTTAGCGATGTGGCTAACCTCGACGTAAAAAGCTGCGCCTGTAGCGAGCAAAACAAAACACTAGCCGTCTACGATGCCAAAAATTCGCTAAAAATACTTAATCAAAAAGACTTAAAACCCATAAGCAAATTTGACGTTAAAACGGACGAGATAACCTCTCTAGCCTTTGACGGCGCAAATTTATATGCAGGATTTGCGAGCGGCGAGATAGCTAAATTTAGCGATGATTTTAGCTCTTTTGCCGGCATGCTAAATCTTTCAAATTTAAGCCTTGACGCGCAGATAACGCACCTACGGGTCGCAAACGGCAAAATTTACGCGGTCGTCGGCAAAGACGCCTTTGTCGCATACGACGTTGCGTCAAAAAAGCTGACACGCGCGAGTCTTGACGGCGCTTACCGCATCGCGACCTGTCAAATTTTAAACGGCGCCGCACTGGTAACTAGCTGGGATAGATCGGTTTTTAGCGTAAATTTAAGCACTATGCAGGCAAAAAATCTAGGCAAGTTAAAATCCGTAGCTTTGAGTGCGGCGGAGATAAACTCGGGCGTGATTTTCGGACTTGCTAGCGGCGAGATAGCGAGCCTCAAATTTGACGCAGACGAAAATTTTACGAATGAAAATTTAGCAAGCAAGCAGCCTAGCGCGGCAAATTTGACCGCCGAAGCAAATTTAACTCAAACAAGCGACAAAGAAAACGCAAGCGTAAATTTGACCGCTGCCAAAAACGCGCAAAACAAAGCGGATCTAAATTTAACTAACGGCAAAGCAAACGCAAATTTGACGGACGCAGAAATTCAAATTTACAAAATCTCAAATTCGCGCGTTAAAAGCCTGCTAGTC
Organism: uncultured Campylobacter sp.; assembly: GCA_963519915.1. GTDB lineage: Bacteria > Campylobacterota > Campylobacteria > Campylobacterales > Campylobacteraceae > Campylobacter_A. The sequence continues at coordinate 6,268 of CAUQPE010000065.1, forward strand.
GTGCAGGATAAGATTTATATCGGGCTTGGAAACGGCGAAATTTTGCAAAGCGACGCGGAGTTTAAACAGATAGAAAAAATAGGCAAAAACTCCGATGCCGTGATAAAAATTTTTAACGACGAAGATAGCATCATAGCCGTTAGCATAAACGGCGAGATCCAAATTTACAAGAAAAAATCTTAGGAAAGGAGATTTTCAATGAACAAACTACTTAGTTGCGGTATCGTTGCGGCTGCAGGCCTCGCGTTTTCCGTTAGCAGTGCGTGTGCATCGGATAGCGACCTGCAAGCTATCATGAAAGCGCGCGGACTAACGGAAAAAGACATCCTAGCGGCCGCTAAAACGTATCAGCCAAGCGGTAAAAAAGACGACTACATCGTATTTTCCTCAGGAGGCCAAAGCGGACAGGTGATGGTTTACGGCGTGCCTTCGATGAGGATTTACAAGTATATCGGCGTCTTTACGCCCGAGCCTTGGCAGGGATACGGCTACGACGAGGAGTCTAAAGCCATCCTAAAAAGCGGCGCCATCAGAGGCAAACAAATCACGTGGGGCGACACTCACCACCCTGCTCTCACCGAGAAAAACGGCGAATACGTCGGCGATTATCTTTTCATCAACGACAAGGCCAACCCTCGCATCGCGGTGATAAATTTGCACGATTTCGAGACGACTCAGATCGTGGTTAACCCTATCATGAAAAGCGAACACGGCGGCAGCTTTATCACTCCAAACAGCGAATACGTCATCGAAGCGGCGCAGTACGCGGCTCCGCTAGATAACGGCTACCACTCGATGGACGAGTACGAAGCGGTTTTCCGCGGCGCGGTAACGTTTTGGAAATTCGACTATCCAAAAGGCAAGATAGACGAGAAAGCCTCCTTCTCGCTCGAGCTTCCTCCGTACTGGCAGGACCTAAGCGACGCCGGTAAGGGCGAGAGCTTCGGCTGGGCGTTTACAAACTCGATAAACTCCGAGATGTATACGGGCGGTATCGAAAAGGGCTTGCCTCCGTTTGAAGCGGGCGCGAGCAGAAACGATACGGATTATTTGCACGTTTATAACTGGCAAATTTTAGAAAAACTGGCTCAGGATAAGAAAAGCTACATGGAGATAAACGGCCATAGAGTAGTTACGATAGACGCCGCGGTTAAAGCCGGTGCGCTATTTTTGATCCCGGAGCCAAAGAGCCCGCACGGCGTAGACGTCACTCCTGACGGCCGTTATATCGTTATCGGCGGCAAGCTAGATACTCACGCGACGGTTTATGATTTTAAAAAGATCAAAAACCTAATCGACAAAAAAGAGTTCGCCGGCACCGATCCGTACGGCATCCCGGTGCTTGATATGGCAAAGAGCTTGCAAGGACAAGTCGAACTTGGCCTTGGACCTCTGCACAACTCTTTTGACGAAAAAGATGGCATCATATATACCTCTCTTTACGTCGATAGCCAGATCGTGAAATGGGACTATAAAAATCTAAAAGTCCTAGATAGGATCAACGTCCACTACAACATCGGACACCTTGATACTATGGAGGGAAAATCGTCAAAACCTAAGGGTAAATACGCTATCGCTCTTGATAAACTTTCGATCGATCGCTTTAACCCGGTAGGTCCTCTTCACCCGCAAAACCACCAGCTTATCGACATCACGGGTGCTAAGATGGAGCTTTTATACGATATGCCGATACCTCTTGGCGAGCCTCACGACGTAGTTTCTATCGCGGCTAGCAAGCTAAAACCGGCCACTACCTACACGATGGGAACAAACTCTCGCACGGGCAAAGAAAGTCCGTTCGTAACTCTTGCAGGACAAGAGAGAGTCGAGCGTAACGGCAAAAACGTAACCGTCTACGCTACGATGATCAGAAGCCACATCAACCCTGAGCACATCGAAGTAAATAAAGGCGACAAAGTAACTATCCACCTAACAAACCTAGAGCGCGCACAGGACGAGACGCACGGCTTTACCGTGGATCTTTATAACATCCACGCGTCTTTAGAGCCGGGCAAAACAGCGACCGTAAATTTCGTAGCGGACGAAGAGGGCGTGTTCCCTTACTACTGCACCGAATTTTGCTCTGCGTTGCACCTTGAGATGATGGGCTACTTGCTAGTTAAAGATCCGAACAAAAAATACGAATCCGCCAAAGCAAGCAAGCTAAAAACCCTAAGTCCGGAAGCTCTAAAAGCCGAATACGATAAAGTAATCGCTACAAATAAAGCTACCGACGAAGTTATCCAAAGCGTCGTTACGTATCTAAAAGAGAAGCATTACGAAAAATATCCTAAGGTAAAAGAGCTAGTCACCGACGCGCTGGATCAGTACGGCAAAATCCCTGAAGTAAAAGCAAAAGCCGACGAAGCCTACAAAAAAGGCGACGTAAACGGCGCGATACTATGGGAGTACCAAGTATGGCAGTATATGGTTAAAACCGCAGACGTCGGCCTAAGAGCTAAAAACAATCTCGCTAAAGAGATCGCCACGCCTATGAGCCCGGCTGCGGCTAAAGGCGAGGAAGCCTATCTAAAAGGCGGTTGTAACGGCTGCCACGTCATCGGTCAAGTTAGCTCAGGTCCTGATCTAACCGGCGTTCTTTTGCGCCACGAAAACGGCGAGAAATGGGTGTTTGACTTTATCAAAGATCCAGCTAAATTTTACAACGACGAGTACGTCAAATCTATGATAGATTTCTTTAACCTCAGGATGCCTAATCAGCACATGAGCGACCAAGAGATCAAAGATATCATCGAATATCTAAAATGGATCGACGAAAACGCGGGAATGTAATCCAAATTTGATTCGGGCTTAGCGGTCCGAATCAGTCCGCTAAATTTGAGGCTCGGCACGCGTAACCCGAGCCTCCTATGTTAAATTTAAAAAGCGTTTTGCGAAAAATTTTTTAAATTTAATAAAGGAGAAACGATGAAGAAGTATCAAATTTACACTATTATCGCGTTAGTCTTGATGACAGTTTGTTTTACGATCCCGGTGCTGGGCTTTTTTGGAGCCAAGGCTAAGATCGCCGCGGGCGAGCCGCTTGCCGGGTATTCGTATAAAATTTACGACCTTTACACCTCGTTTCAGTACAAAAACCACCTGATGTCAAAGGACGTCGCAGGTAGTCTGAAAAAGATGATCGAGCAAAAAGCCGAGATCGGCACGCCCTCTTTTCCTATCTGGTACGTCGCGCTTGAAGCGCCAAACTACCCAAAAGACGCCTTTCCCGACGGTATTCCGGTTTATTTTCACGTTGACGGATACAGCGGTGACGTGCACGAGATGAACACCATAAACCACTACATCGGCATGTATCCGATGGAACACGGCGGCAACGTCGAGCGTGCGATTGCGCCTTATTATCTGCTTATTTCCACGCTTTGCATGCTAGCCTTTTTATACTACGACGGCAAATTTAACTCCCTGCTCATGGTGCTTCCGACCATCGCTCCGCTGCTTTTTATGGGCGCGTTTGCGGGTTGGCTATACTGGTACGGGCACAATATGCAAGAGTGGGGCGCGTTTAAGATAAAACCGTTTATGCCGACCGTGCTTGGCGACGGTAAGGTCGCGCAGTTTACCACGCACTCGTATCCTAGCATAGGATTTTGGGTGATGATGGCCATGAG
>CAUQPE010000066.1:0-9402 GCA_963519915.1 uncultured Campylobacter sp.
GGGCAATAGCAACATAAAATTTAAAACTTATCCTGCCATTTCTAATTTCTACGGAACCGTAGATATTGCGTCAAGTATAGGCATAGAAATCGCAGAGGATACGCACCATATGTTTCCGAGAGGTTGGCTTACGAATCCAAGTAGCGTTCTGGCTTCGTGGGCGGATGGCGGTGCAGTACCTATATATTCAAAAAAAGCAAGCATGGGTAGCGGCAATCTGTGCGTATACATAGCCGCCTCTAATATAGACGACGTTCCTTTTACGTCCGAGCATCCGGCAAGACCGGGTATCTCCGTAGCAGCGGGAAACGTAGGACATATAGGCGGCATGATGAATGACGGAGAAGATAGAAGGTGCGATATTTTAAGAGGTCTTTTAAAAAAAAGCGTTTCCGACGGAAGTAACTCCTCCAGGCTACCACACGGTTAACTTCGTAGACGTACCCGCATTTCCGAAAGCAAAATTGTAGAATTGTACGGCGGCTCGGGGCACAGACGCATTAAATTTAGCTCCGCGGCTCGCTTTTCGTGCAAGCAAAACCGTTGTCGCATTATAAATCCAATAACGCCTCGTTAAAAATAAACCGATTTTACTTCTGCAATGTCGGCAGATGCCAGCCCAGATAATACGCCGCAAGCCTAAACACGACGCCAAACGCAAAAAGCCCCATCACCCAAAACACGCTCGTAAATCCCGCATAATCCATCGCAAAATAAATCAGCCCCACGACAATGCTAACCGTCGCGTAAAGCCCGGTTTTAAGACACCAAGGGATCTCGTTAAAAAGCACGTCGCGTATCATGCCTCCGCCCACGCCGTTGCAAAGCGCCAGCAGCACAACGCCAAAGACGTTGTAGCCAAACTGCAGCGCCACGATCGCCCCAACGATAGAAAAACTCACCAAATCCACGGCGTCGGTGGTGACGAAAAGGAATTTTTTCTCGATATCGCTTCGCTTGTGAATGCGCAAAAACGCCGATAAAAAGAGCATCGTCATCACGATAATGCACGGAGCGTAGTGCGTAAACGAATACGGCGGGCGCGAGACGATAGCATCACGCATAAATCCGCCTCCAAGCGCGGTTAGAAGCGCGGCGATAAAGATACCCAGCCAGTCGCAGTCGCGCTTAACCGCAAAGATAAATCCGCTCGTGGCTGCCGAGGCGATGCCGATGTATTCGGCGACGAGGAGCGCAGTCATTTTTAACCTTAAGTTTTTAAACGAGATTTTACATTTTTAAAATAAAAAAGCAGTTAAATTTAAATAATATTTAATTCGTAAATAGCGTACGGTTTGTTTAAAGTAGGCGCCGAAAAAAGAAGCAAAAATTTACGTAAAAAAGAGCAAAATTTAAACGCATTTTATGCGGCATATAGACTACGACTTTAACCTACGAGCTACAAGAATTTACCGCTTAACGTCTCGCACACTTATTCAGACCCCATTGGACTAAATTTAGGCTATACCGATAAATCGGCGCAGCCTGCTTGCCGCAAAATTTGCCTAGCCTAAAAGCTAGTCGATCAGCGCAGTCGCCGTCTGTAAGATTATCGCTGCAAAGACGTTTAGACGCGTAAGCATGAAAATGCGACACGTCCGCCGTCTAAACTATCTAAAGTAGTATATACGCCGGTGCAAAATACGCCGCCGCGCCAAAAAATTAAATTTTAAAATTTTCTATCTCGTTAAAATTTAGATACCGATAGATTTGCGCCTCTTTGCCCGCAAGCTTTTGGGGCACTATGCTCATGTATTCTGAGACGCTAGGTAGCCTGCCTAGCACGGCGCAAACTGCCGCTAGCTCGGCGCTACCAAGATACACGCACGCGCCCATGCCCATACGGTTATCAAAATTTCGCGTTGAGGTCGAAAACACGGTCGCGCCGTCGTTCACGCGGGCTTGGTTACCCATACAAAGCGAGCAGCCCGGTACCTCCGTGCGAGCGCCTACTGCGCGAAAGATATCGTAGTAGCCCTCCTTTTCTAGCAGCGCCTGATCCATCTTGGTTGGCGGCGCGATCCAAAGGCGAGTGGGCAGCGCCCCAAGCCCCCGCAGAGCCTCGCCGAGTGCTCGGTAGTGGCCGATATTGGTCATACAGCTACCCACAAACACCTCGTCGATCTTATGCGGGCGCGAGCTACTAGCCAAAATTTCGCTCAGAGTCGCGACGTCGTCGGGGTCATTCGGGCAGGCTAGGATGGGCTCGGTTATCTCGTCCAAATTTATCTCGATCACCTCGGCGTAGCGCGCGTTTTTGTCGGCTCGCAGCAACTCCGGCGTCGATAGCCACTCGCGCATTTTCGCCGCGCGCCGCTCCAGGCTAGCCCTGCTCTCATACCCGGCCTCTATCATCGCCTCGATGAGAGCGACGTTTGAGCGGACGTATTCGCAGACGCTCTGCTCGCTCAAATTTACCGCACAGGCCGCCGCAGAGCGCTCAGCCGAGGCGTCGCTTAGCTCAAAGGCTTGCTCGACTTTTAGCTCCTCTAGCCCCTCGATCTCTAAAATTTTACCCGCAAATACGTTTTTCTTGCCTTTCTTTTCGACCGTGAGCAGCCCGCGCTTGATCGCGTAGTACGGGATTGCGTTTACCAGATCGCGCAGCGTCACGCCCCTTTGCAGTCGCCCGCTAAATCGCACGAGCACGGACTCTGGCATATTTAGCGGCATAGCTCCAGACACCGCCGCAAACGCCACCAGTCCGCTACCCGCGGGAAAGCTCACGCCGATAGGAAAGCGCGTATGGCTGTCGCCGCCCGTGCCCACGGTATCGGGCAGCACCATACGGTTTAGCCACGAGTGTATTACGCCGTCGCCGGGCCTCAGACTCACTCCGCCGCGCGAGCTCATAAATTTAGGCAGCGTCCTTTGCGTCTCAAGGTCGCTTGGTTTTGGATAGGCCGCCGTGTGGCAAAAGCTCTGCAGTACGAAATCAGCTGAAAATCCAAGACTAGCAAGCTCCTTGATCTCGTCGCGCGTCATCGGCCCGGTGGTGTCCTGCGAGCCAACGGTTAGCGTCGCAGGTTCGCAGTACTGCCCGGCTCTAACGCCCTGCACGCCGCAGGCCTTGCCTACGATCTTTTGGGCTAGCGTGTAGCCCTCACTCTCGTCCGTTTGCGGCTGCGCGGGCCTAGCAAATATATCCTCCGCGCCCAAATTTAGCGCCGCCCTAGCCTTGCCGCAAAGCGAACGGCCTATAATGAGCGGTATGCGCCCGCCTGCTCTGATCTCGTCAAATATCGTGTTTGGCGCAAGCGTAAAACGAGCGACCGGCTCGCCTTTGGGTTTTTCGTTTTCATTTAAATTTCCAAATTTAGCTTCGCCGTAAATTTGAATCGCGTCAAATTTGCCCTCGGCGCTCAAATTTACCCGCCCGACGCGAAAAATCTCGCCCGCGTACGGGTAGATATCGATGACGTCGCCCATTTCTAGCGCGCTCACATCGGCTACTATAGGTAGCGCGCCGCTATCCTCGGCGGTATTGAAAAATATCGGCGCGATCGCCGTTCCTATCACGATGCCGCCCGTTTTTTTGTTCGGTACGCCCTCTATCTCGCGCCCGAGGTGCCACTGGATGGAGTTTATGCCGCTCTTTCGGCTACTGCCCGTGCCCACGACGTCGCCCGCGTAGACCACCTCGAGCCCGCTTTTTTTAAGCTCATTGATCATTTCTAGGCTGCCCGGCTGACGCTTAACTAGCATCGCGTTTGCGTGCAGCGGGATATCGGAACGCGTGTAGGCCTCGCTAGCCGGGCTTAGATCGTCGGTGTTGGTTTCACCTGCAACCTTAAAGATCACCGCTCTAATACGCCTAGGCAGGTTCTCTCGCGCCTTAAACCACTCCGCTTCCGCCCACGAGCGCAGCACTTCTAGCGCAAATTTATTGCTTTTTGCAAGCTCTGCTACGTCGTTAAAATAATCATGCACGAAAATCGTCTCTTTTAGCGCGTTACAGGCGGCTTGCGCTAAGGCCTCGTCGGCGTTTTTTAGGCTTTCAAGCAGCACTATAACGCTGTATCCGCCAAGCATCGGTCGCAGCAAATTTACGGCGGCGATTTTGTCAAGGCCGCTTATCTCAAGCCCGCGATTTATAATCTCGTTTAAAAACTCCGCCTTTACCTTCGCCGCGTCGTCTACGCCAGGATTTACGCGATTTGCGAGTAAATTTACAAGCCGCTTTACCCTCTTTTGATTTTCATCTAGCTTTGCGGCGATAATCGCTTCGCCTTCACCGCCCAGCTCCATCGGTGGCACGCGTCCCGAAAGTAAGCCTAGATACTCCCTCTCGTTCGCACTTTCGAGCTTTAAAAGCTCGCAGACTTTTCTGATCTGCTCCTCGTTTAGCGGTAGCGGCGGCACGCCTAGGGCCTCGCGCTCTTTTACGTGTTTTTCGTATTCGGTAAAAAAGTCCATCGTTTTTCCTTAATCCATTTTTTAAACGATACGATTTTAGCGAAAAACAGATAATAATATAAACTAAATTTCGCTAAATTTGCGTTACTTGATACCGAAGGAGTAAATTTTGCAAAAAGCATATTTTGACTCGCCTATCGGCGTTTTGGAGATTTGCGGTGACGAAAGCGGCGTTTGCGAGATAAATTTCGTGCGAAATTTTGTCCGCACGGACGTAACAGACGCAAATTTAAAGCTCTGCTTAAGCGAGCTTGAGAGTTATTTTAAAGGCGAGCTTAAAACCTTTAAAACGCGGTTAAATATCGGCGGCACGGCGTTTCAAAGGTGCGTTTACGAAAATCTGCAAAAGATCGCTTACGGGCAGCGCGTCACGTACGCCCAGCTAGCAGCGATGACGGGGCGACCGAAGGCGTTTCGCGCGGCAGGCTCGGCAAACGCAAAAAACAAAATCCCGATCATCGTACCCTGCCACAGAGTCGTCGCCTCAAACAGCCTTGGTGGATACAGCGGCGGCGAGGGGTTAGCGACTAAAATTTGGCTTTTGGAGCATGAAACGAAATTTAAAGACAAAATTTAACGCCTTTAAATTTTGATAGTGCAAAATTTCATCCAAACAGGCACAAATTTGATACGAAATGACAAATTTGATCGCCTGATTTTAGTCGTGTTTAAGCACATACTCGCGAAACGCGTGCTGTTTTCATAAGTAAAACGAGAAGCAAATTTATATTTTTAACCATACCGTTTTGATAAAATTTATGATAATTTAGCCTGCTCGGCAAAAATTGCGGTGAAATTTAAAAGGAAAAAAATGGATCTAAAAATATACTACGACGACTGGCAGATGGAATGCTGCGGCGACGCGTTTAAGCTCAGCGACGAGATTAGTTGGTACGTGGCAAAATTTAAGACAGACACGGATTTTATCTTCAGGGACGCCGACTACTCATATGAGGCGCACGGCGGAGAGGAGTACAATATAACAGGCGTCGTGACGGAAATTTGGGCGATATATTTTCGCTACGAATCATGCGACGAACTGCACGGACGCGTACTGCGACCGGTCAAATACAAAACCAAAGAGATCTCGTGTAGTCACGGTTTCGAGCCGGAATTTGAAGGTTTTACGTTCGGCGCATATCTGGTGCGGCTAAGCGACGCGATAGTTTGCGACTTGGCGGACGAGATTTACGATAAATTCGCGCGCAAGAGTAAATTTGAGAGTAAAATCGTATCGCCGAATCAAAAAGACGCAAGCGGTGAAACGATTTTAAACCTAGCGGTTGCGGACGCAGACAAATACGCCGTAGAAATGCTGTTAAACAAAGGAGCCGACGTAAATATAGCTGGCTATGAGGGCTTCACGCCGATACAGCGCGCATGCTTTTGTGATAGCGAGACGATTTTTGAGCTATTACTCTCGGAGGGCGCCGACTTGGACGCGCTAAACGACGCCGAGCTAAGCGCGCGGCAATACTGCGATGGTAATTTTGAGGGCGTAAAAAACGCAGCCAGACTAAGAAAAATAATCGCAAAATTCAAGTGGTATGCGACTTTGCAAAAAAAAATGAACTGATTTTGCTTTTTTTACGGCGCGAAATTTAAAGCCAAACTATGTAAATTTTCAACCAACGCCATTAGTAGATACATAAAAACTTGATGCAAATTTGCCGTATAGGCCTAGTAAATTTATCAAAAAGCAAACCTTGCAAGTAAAAAATAAGCTCATTTATGCACCAAAATTTACATGCCGAATATACTTTTGGCTTTTTGCGCCGTTTCGTCTAATAGTAAATTTCAAATACCGTCAAAAAAGCATAAATCAGACGAATAGGCTACCCTAAATTTTAAACCAGCGGATTAATTACGTGCGGTTATTTATTTGCAAAAACCAGCGTAAACACGCCGCTAGCGATCAGCGCGATGCCGATCCACTCTCTGACGCTCGGACGCTCACCCAAAAACACAACCGCAAAAACAACAACCAAAACGACGCTAAGTTTATCCACGGGTGCTACCTGCGACGCGGAGCCTATCTGAAGCGCCTTAAAATACGCCAGCCACGACGCGCCAGTTGCAAGTCCACTAAGCGTCAAAAATAGCCAGTTTCGCGCGCTTAGCTCGCCAAGGGGCTGCCACTTTTTAGCATACGTGAGAAACAAAATCAGCGCCGCAGCGATAACGAGCGTCCTGATAAAGGTCGCGTAATCCGAGTCTATACCCTCAAGACCGACCTTGGAGAAAATCGCCGTAAGCGCGGCAAAAACCGCCGAAGCTAGTGCCCATAAAGCCCACTCTCGCATGATTTATCCTTTGCAAAATTATAGTCAAATTTTACGGCAAATTTAGCTCAAAAGGGTGCAAATTTAAAATAAAAAATAAGAGAAAGCTGCAAAGCGATTAAATTTGGCAGCGTCGTAAATGGATTAAGTAGCGTTTAAATTTAAAAAAGCGAATGCCTGATTTTTGACATTCGCCTTTAAAGTTTGATTTAAAATTTATTTTTTCTAACATCCGCGACGATATTTTTAGCCATATCGTCTATCTCGGCCGTAACCTCGTTTGTGGTATTTACGATCGAGATATTTTGGTGAGTGATGGAGTCGATTTGCGTGACCGACTGATTTATCATATTTATGCCGTCGCTTTGCTCCTTGATGCTTTCACTCATCTCATTGATACTTTGAGCTAGCACGTTTGCGTTAGCTTCGATTTCGCTTAGGGATTTTTGCGTTCGCTCGGCTAGTTTTCTTACCTCATCGGCCACGACGGCAAAACCACGCCCGTGTTCGCCTGCTCGTGCTGCTTCGATGGCAGCGTTAAGCGCTAGCAAGTTTGTCTGATCGGCGATGTCGCGGATGATCACGATGATGTTTTTGATCTCCTCGCTTTGTCGAGTTACATCCTGCGCCTTTTGGCTGATGGCGTTCATCGAGCTACTCATCTGCTCGATTGCAGCAGCGCTTTCTTGGATGGAGTCGGCTTGTCTATGAGCGCCGTCGGTCAGATTTTTCATAGATTCGGCTAGGATTTTAGCTTTTGCTTCTAGGCTTTCGGCCTCGTTTAGATTTTCTTTTAGCATATTGCTAACAGCTACACCGGCGCTCTCTATGCCCATGATCATATCTTTTAGATCGCTTTCTAGCTCATCTTTGAGCTCGATTTTAGCGGTATAATCGTTTTTGTTATATGAGTTTAGCACTCGCGCGATATCTTTTAAATTTGAAGATATTGAGCTAAAGAATTTATTTAGCAAATCTTTTAGTTGCACGAGAGCCGGATTGTTCGGATCCGCCTTTATAGTCGCGCCCATATGGCCTTTTATCATGAGATTTGCGATGCCGTTCATCTCCTCGATCAGAGCGCTATCTTTTTTGATGCCGTAGACTACTTTATCTATATTTTCGTTGATAGCCCTACTCATAACGCCGAATTCATCCTGCGTATTTACGGCTAACTTTTCAGGAGCCTTGGATACCTCATGTGTGACGAATTTAAATGTATCCTCAAGCTTTTCTTGGATAGTTTTTATCGGACTGAGAGATTTTTTAAGTAGTACGTAGACAAAAATCGAAAGAGCAACTATAAATAACGCCGCTAGCGCAAGCTGAGCCTTAAGTAGAGGAAGGGTATTGCTAGAAAAAGTATCCGCTCCGATAGCTGCAACAGCTAGCCAGCCTTTATCGTTGATAGGCAAAAGTTTAGCCGTTACGTTCTCGCCCTTATAGTTAGTATAAGGAATAAGTCCGTTTTTATCAAATTTCTTTTCTGCATATTGCTTGGAGAGATATGTAGTAGAGTCGACTGATTTACCAACATTCTCAGGATTTGAGTGCATTAGCATGACGCCGTCTTGATTCATTAGATAAACGTAGCCGTATTCGGTCTTGCCCATATCGAGGATTTTTTTGCTTAGTGTTTTTATATCGATATCTATACCTACTATACCGACAAATTTACCGTTTTTTACCGCAGGCGCCACGAAAGTTACGACCAAATCGTTAGTCGTAGTTAAACGCGGCTGCATGTAGATGGCTTTGTTTTCGTTTTTAGCCGCTCCGTACCAACCTCTAGTTCGCGGATCATAGTTATCAGCCAAGGTTGTTCTTTTACCGTCCGATTGGAAAAAATAACCATCCTCGCGTCCATAGTAAACATAAGTAACTATTGAGCTTGCAAGCTCTTTTTCTAGCACCAAATGACGCATTATATCATCGCCGTCGTCTGAAATTTTCTCGATATTTGCAGCTATTTTTTTGACCATAGCCAAATAATCTTCAAAAAACGAATTAGCAACAGTATCGACGTCTTTTAAAATTTGAGCCTGATTTTGGCTAACGAGCTGAACGACCTTATTCTCGGCTGTATAATAACTAACCGCCGAAATAGCGGCAAACGAAACGATCAGCGAGACGATAAGCATCACGGCGATCTTGTTCGTGATAGAACGCATTTTCTCTCCTTAGATTTTGATTAAAATTTCTATTTTACTACGTTAAAAATTAAATAAAATTAAAACTTTACATTAACTATGTTTTAAAGCAAAATCCAGTCCAAATTTATTAAAAATAAAAATTAATTTTTATAAGAATAAAATATAAAGCGGTATGAAAGCAAAATCAGCGTAGCAAAAATGATAAATTTGATATAAATTTTATCGCTCCGAGTTAAATTTAACGACTGAATTTTAAACACCTCGCCGAGTCAAATTTAACCCAGCGAGGCTTTATCAAATTTAAGCCGCAGATTTTAGTTTGCGGCCTCAAATTTAAGCAAATTTCGGATCGCTAAACGCCGTTAGCTCAGGCGCCTTACCCGTAAATTTCTCGATATTTACAAGCGCGGTGTGGCTGATGTTACCGTTTGCTAGCTTGCTAGTAGGAATATCGATGGTTAGGACGTTTGGCGAGCCGTTTTTGCAAAGACCCGCGTCAAATCCGTCGTACCATACGCCCTCAGCAAGCTTAACTACGCCCTCTTTGATAT
>CAUQPE010000067.1:0-9397 GCA_963519915.1 uncultured Campylobacter sp.
TCAAATTTACTTTCTAAAATACTCTTTCACGCCGTTTTCGCCACCTGATTGCGAGCGTAAATTTTCTAGCGCGGCGATGCGGTCTTGAGTGCTCGGGTGCGTGCGAAATAGCGAGCCCAGCGCGCTTTTTACGCCGCTAAATGGATTAACGATAAACATGTGCGCGCTTTGTTCGTCGGCGTTTGCCATCACGCGTCCGCGCGCGTAGTCTTCGAGCTTGCGCAGCGCGCCGGCTAGGTGCTGAGGCTTGCCCGTTATCATCGCAGCGCCCCTATCGGCCTCAAACTCCCGCGCCCGCGAGATCGCCATGCGTATGATCGTGGCGGCTAGCGGCATGATGACGGCTAGAGCGATTAGCATTAGCGGATTTTGCTTGCCTTGACGATTCGCCGCGCCAAACTGCGCAAAATTCGCCAGTATCGCGATCGCGCCGGCAAAAACAGCCGCGATAGAGCCCGTTAGGATGTCGTAGTGGCGCACATGGCTTAGCTCATGAGCTAGCACGCCCTCGATCTCGTCTTTGTTTAGCAGATTTAGCAGGCCCTCGGTCACGGCCACTGCGGCGTGGCTTGGGTTGCGACCCGTGGCAAAGGCGTTTGGAACGGCTTCTGGGATGATGTAAATCTTTGGTATGGGCAAATTTGCCTTCGCGCAAAGCTCGCGCACGATCTGATAAAGTCCCGTCGCGTGCGCCTCGTCCACGGGCACGGCTTGGTAGTGCTTTAGCACGAGGGTGTCCGAGAAAAAATACGAAAAGAAATTCATCCCAAGCGCAATCAAAAATGCCACCAGCATGCCGCTAGTGCCGCCTATCGCGCCGCCGACGGCTACGAAAAGCAGCATTAGTGCCGTCATCAAAAACGCGGTTTTAAAAAGTTCCATTTGTTTCCTTTGCTCGTATAAATTTTATGAAAATATCTCGCCGCCGTCTTTTATCTTTTCGATAAAGGCAAAAATATCTCGCTCCGCTAGGCGCATCGGAGCCGAGCCTAGCGCGCCTAGATCGTTAAAATAAATAGCATCGTCCGAGTTTAATTTTATGAAAAATCCAAGGTCGCCGTCTTGGCCTATCATATAAAAACCGGGCTCGTAAAGCGCTACTTCGTAGGTTTCGTTTCGCTCGGCTAGAGCCGCGCGCCCGTATAGATACGCACCCGCGCCAGACTCGTTAAAAACGTCTATGCACTCCTCGCCATCGATATCTTCTAAAAATTTTAGATATAGCGGCGGAAATTTTATCACCGCTTATCCTTACCTATTACGGCGTTTTTAAATATCGCGGCGTCTGCACCCGTCTCGCTAAGCGCGGCTAGCTCGTTTTGGCTCTCTATGATAACGCAAATTTGAGCGTCAAACAGATAATCTTGCGCTAGCTTCGCCGCTTTGCCGACAAGCTCGCGGGGCACGATTATAAATTTCGCTCCGGCTGCGTTTGCGACGATGATTTCGTTTAGATTTTCCGCCTCGACGCTAAACTGGGCGCCGAGCTCCTGCGCACGCTTTATCGCGGCTGCGTCAAATTTAAATAAATTTTGCTCGCCCGCCTTGATCTGATCCGCGTTTTCGCACCAAAACAGCGGCTCGTAAGGCACGAGCTCGTGGCCGATTAATTGCATTTTCTACTCCTTTTTGCTTTGCATGCACTCGCGGCATACGTATCCGCCGCCACTTATTACGGCGTCTTTTGCCTCTATAAAGGTGCCGCATTTTTTGCATTCGACGAAATTTTGGGCTTCTTTGTCCTCTTTTTTTGCGCCGCCTTTTACGCCTCTTTTGACGCGGGTTTTAAAAAATATTATATAAATCGCGATTAAAACCGCAAAAAAAGCTAAAATTTTAAATAACATCGCCGCCCTTTATAAGTACGTAATTTCGGTTCCCGCGCCCGTAAATTTGAGCTTTGAGCCCGTCTAGTTCGCTTTGCACGCTGCTTCCTTTGTAGAGTAAAATTTGAGTTTGCGCGTCAAAAAAACCGTTGCAAATCCCAAGCAAATCTTTCGTTTTCATCAGCGCGCGGCTAGTGATTAGCTGCGCCGTAAAGGGCTCTCCGTCCTCGATCTTACAAGATTTTACGCGCACGTTGGTTAAATTTAGCTCGGCCTTGACGTAGCTTAGAAACGCTGATTTTTTCGGGCTAGGTTCAAATAGGTGCCACTGGCACTCCCTTAAAATCATCGCGAGAAATATCGCCGGAAAGCCCGCTCCGCTACCCACATCAATCGCCGTTTTAGCGCCCCAAATTTGCGGGAAAATTTCAAGCGGAGCTATGCTGTCAGCGATCTGCTCGTTTAAATTTTTATAGTTGGTGAGGCTGTGCACGCGGTTAAATTTAGCCAAAATCTCGCTAAATTTTGCCGTTTGCGCGTCAAAATCCCTCGGCAGGTCAATTTTCATCTAGCATATGTCCCATCTGCTCTTTTTTTACGCGCAGGTAGTTTTCGTTAAATTTGTTCGCGTGTATCACTATAGGCACGCGAGAGACGATCTGTACGCACTTTAGCCCCGACAGTTTTTTCGGGTTATTGGTTAGCAAATTTATCTTTTCGATGCCGAAGTGCTTTAAGATAAAATCCACGATCTCGTACGTGCGCTCGTCGGCCTTAAATCCTAGCTGGTGGTTTGCCTCGATGGTGTCAAGGCCCTCGTCTTGCAGGTGGTAGGCGTTTACTTTGTTTAGCAGGCCGATATTTCGCCCCTCTTGGCGCAGATAAATCACCATGCCGCCGTGCTCCTCGATGTATTTTAGGCTGGCCTCTAGCTGGTCGCGGCAGTCGCACTTGAGACTACCGATCGCATCGCCCGTTAGGCACTCGGAGTGGATGCGGACGTTTACGACCTCGCCGAAAGGTTTTTTGTAAATCGCTAAATGTTCTTTCTCTCCCTCCTTAAATGCCTTTATCTCGAATATCCCGAAACGAGAGGGTAAATTTGCCGTATTTGAAAGCTCGATATTCATAAAATTTTAACTCCTATTATGTTACACTAAGCGTAAATTGTAGCGAAGTAAAAGGAAAATTATGTTTAAACGTTTTAGAAGGCTCAGGATAAATCCAGCGATCAGAGAGATGGTGCGCGAAACTAGCGTTTGTGCGAGCGATTTTATCTATCCGCTTTTTGTCGTCGAAGGCAAGGGTGTAAAAAAAGAGATAAGCTCAATGCCGGGCGTCTTTCAGATGAGTTTGGACGAAATTTTAAAAGAGTGCGAAATCGTGCGAAATTTGGGCATAAAAGCGGTTATTTTATTTGGAATCCCTAGCCTAAAAGATAGCGTAGGCAGCGACGCTTTGAGCGATGAGGGCATCATAGCGACCGCGCTGCGAGCGATAAAGGATAAATTTCCTGATCTAGTCGTGATAACCGATCTTTGCTTTTGCGAGTACACCGATCATGGCCACTGCGGTATCTTAGATCACGTCCACCAGACCGTCGATAACGACGCGACGCTAGAGATCTCCGCTAAACAAGCGCTGATCCACGCTAGAAACGGAGCCGATATGATCGCTCCAAGCGGTATGATGGACGGCATCATCGCTACCTTGCGCGGTGCGCTGGATTTGAGCGGATATGAAAATTTGCCGATTATGGCGTATTCGACCAAATTTGCTTCGGCATACTACGGGCCGTTTCGCGACGTCGCAGAAAGCGCGCCAAGTTTTGGCGATAGAAAAAGCTACCAAATGGATCCCGCAAACCGCCTAGAAGCCGTTAGCGAGAGCCTAGAAGACGAGGCGCAGGGGGCCGATATCTTGATGGTAAAGCCCGCCCTTGCGTATCTAGACATAATCCGCGATCTGCGCGAGGCTACGAGACTGCCGATCTGCGCGTATAACGTGAGCGGCGAATACGCTCTGCTAAAAGCCGCAGCAAAAGCGGGCGTCATCGACTACGAGCGCGTGATGATGGAGACGCTGGTAGGGTTTAAGCGCGCAGGCGCAGATTTGATAATAAGCTATCATGCTAAAGAGGCTGCTCAAATTTTAAGGGGATAGCGGCTCGTCTTGTGAGCGTCTTTAAATGAGTTTCTGCTTCACTTGCGTTTCGCAGCTGCAAGCAGAGGAAATTTTAAGTCTGCGATAGGCTACATGCCTTATCTTGACTTAAAATTTCTGCACAACATTAAATCCATCTCACAATACTTCGCCTTAAATTTTGCAGTCAAATTTTAAAATAAGAGGGAAAAATGCGGCACTTTTTAACGTTAAACGATTTTAGCAAAGACGAAATCATCGAAATTTTAAATTTGGGTTTGCAGATAAAAAAAGAGGCCAAGGCGCGAGATTTCAAACCGTATCTTAAAGATCAAAAACTGGCGATGATATTTGAGAAAAGCTCGACTAGAACGCGCGTGAGCTTTGACGTAGGGATGGACGAGCTTGGCGGGCACGCGCTGTTTCTTAGCTCGAGCGACATCCAGATCGGGCGCGGCGAGCCGATAAAAGACACCGCGCGCGTGATCTCGCGAATGTGCGATCTCATCATGGCTCGCGTTAATCGCCACGAGACGCTTGAGGAATTTGCCAAATTTAGCCGCGTACCCGTGATAAACGGCCTTAGCGATAAATTTCATCCCGCGCAGCTGATGGCCGATCTCATGACGGCGGTCGAATGCGGACTAAAAGTAGACGAGATAAAAGCGGCGTTCGTGGGCGACGGCAACAACATGGCCCACTCGTGGCTGATGCTAGCTAGCAAGCTGGGCTTTGAGCTAAGGATCGCGACGCCCGCGGGCTACGAGCCGGACGGCGAAATCCTAAATTTGGCGATAAAAAACGCGCAAATCTCGGGAGCTAAAATTTATCTAACTCATGACGCAAAAGAAGCCGTCTCGGGCGCTAACGTCGTCACTACCGACACCTGGGTCTCGATGGGGCAAGAAACGGAAAAAGAAAAGCGCCTAAAAGACTTCGCGGGCTTTTGCGTGGATGAAAATTTTATGAAATTAGCCGCGCCGAGAGCGATATTTTTACACTGCTTGCCGGCTTACCGCGGATACGAGGTGAGCGAGGCGGTGTTTGAGGCGCATGCGGATGAGATTTTTGCAGAAGCCGAAAATAGACTGCACGCGCAAAAAGGCGTGATGGTTTGGCTTGATAGGCACCAAAACGGGTAAGTTAAGGAAGTAAATGAAAGAAAAAAATCTACAAAAAACATACGAAAAAATAGATGAAATCTCAGGCGAGCTCGGGATAAAAGAGGGCGAGAAAACGATATTTGAGATCGTGCCGACAAGCGACCCTAATCAAATGAGCCTCAGTCTAAAAAGCGGCTCGTGGGACGGAGTCGAGCCTTGGTTTGGTATTGACGAGAATCAAAATTTGCACACGATGGTTTCGTTAAAATCGCTCTCGCAGCTCATCGAAGCCTACCGCAACGTCCAAAAGGAAAATTTCGAGCTAAGGCTCGAAAAGACGATCTGGCAAAACGTGCCGATAGACTTCGCCGACGTTTGGGTCGTTGCGATGGACGAGATACGCAAGATCGCCGCAAAAAATAAAAATAAAAAAAGCATCGACGTAAATTTGGAAAAACTGGTAAAGGGTATCAAAAAGCAGTATCCAAATTTGTTCGTCGATATGCAGAATTTAATGAAAAACGCAAGGAATAAAACGCTATGATAGATTTTGACGCTTACGTTAAGTATTCGCGCCCGGGACCGCGCTACACGAGCTATCCGACCGCACCCGAGTTTAGCGATAAATTTAGCTACGAAGACTACCTGCGGGAGCTAAAAAACCGCGACGCCTCGCGCCCGCTTTCGCTTTATTTGCACCTGCCGTTTTGCCGCAGCGCCTGTTATTTTTGCGGTTGCAACGTAATTTATACGAGCAAAGAGGATCGCAAAACGCGCTATATGCAGTATCTACAAAAAGAGCTCGATCTACTAGCGGCGAACCTCGACACGAGCGCGCCGGTGCTACAAATGCACTTTGGCGGCGGCACCCCGACGTTTTATGGCGCGGATCAGCTCGATGAAATCATCAAGATGATAAAGGCTAAATTTAAAAATTTCTCGCCCGAGGCTGAAATCAGCTGCGAAATCGACCCGAGATTTTTAACTCGTGAGCAGCTTGACGTGCTCGTATCTCACGGCTTTAACCGCATCAGCTACGGCGTGCAGGACTTTGACGAGCGCGTGCAAAAGGAGATCCACCGCATCCAGCCCTACGAGATCACCAAAAACGCCGTATATATGGCGCGCGCCAAGGGTATAAACTCGATAAATATGGACCTGATCTACGGCCTGCCGTATCAGACGCTAGAGAGCTTTAAAGCGACGCTGGATAAGGCTCTGACGCTGTCTCCGGACCGCTTGGCGGTGTTTAACTACGCGCACGTGCCGTGGATAAAAAAATCTATGCGTAAATTTGACGAAGCCACGCTGCCAAGCCCTAAAACCAAGCTTGAAATTTTAAAATACACGGCCGAGTTTTTTATCAAAAACGGCTACAAAATGATCGGTATGGATCACTTTGCAAAGCCTGGCGACGAGCTTTTCGGCGCGCTTGCTAACGGCACGCTTCATCGAAATTTCCAAGGCTACACGACCAAGGGCGGAGCCGATCTTATCGGTATCGGACTAACTAGCATCGGCGAGGGGCAAAGATACTACGCGCAAAATTTCAAAGACATGGACGAATACGAAAAAGCTCTGGATAGCGGCGTTTTGCCGTATTGTAAGGGTATATATCTAATTGGCGACGATCTAATCAGAAAAGCCGTGATAATGAGCCTGATGAGCAACTTTGCGCTTGATATCAAGGCGGTCGAGGCTAAATTTGGCATCAAATTTTTCGAGTATTTTAAGGATGATTTGGTTGAGCTTGAAAATTTGAGCGAATTCGTAACCGTAACGCCAGAAAAAATCAGCGTAAACGAGACCGGCACGCTAATCATCCGCAATATCGCGATGTGCTTTGACGCGTATTTGAAAAAAATACCTGAAAATTTACGTCGATTTTCAAAAACGGTTTGATGGATGGGTATGTTTAAATTTAGCGAAATTTCAGATAAATGCGTAAAATGCGGCAAATGTATCCAGGTCTGCACGATCCACAAGATAAACTCCGACGAAACGACCTCTCCGCGCGGTTTTTTGGATCTCGTGGGAGCTTACGAGCGCGGCGAGCTAAAGCTCGATAAAAGCGCAAAAAATATCTTTGAGAGCTGCTTTTTGTGCACGAACTGCGTCGAGGTCTGTCCAAACTCCTTGCGCGTGGATACGGCGATAGAAAACGTCCGTCGCGACATCGCCGATAAATTTGGTATCGCGTGGTACAAAAAAGCGTTTTTTTGGCTACTGCGCCATCGCGCGATTATGGACTTTTGCGCGAGACTGGGATATGTGTTTCAAAGCTGCGCGTTTAAGATCCGCGAAGGCGCGATGAGTCCGAGATTTAGCCTGCCGATGGTGAAAAAAGAGCGGCTTTTGCCAACCGCTAGCAAAAAGAGTTTTTTAAACTCGCACGCCGAGTTTATCGATAACGGCGGCGATAAAACTATCGGCGTTTTTATCGGCTGTATGGGAAACTACGCGTATACTGGCATCGGCGAGGCTCTCGTTAAGATCGCGCGCGAGCTTGGGTTAAATTTAAATTTGATGAAAAAGCAGGCCTGTTGCGGCGCGCCGGCGTATTTTACGGGAGATTTTGCGACGGTCGAGGTTTTGGCAAAGAGAAATATCGAATATTTTGAAAAAATGCTGGGCGAGCTAGACGCCATCATCGTGCCGGAGGCTACCTGTTCGGCGATGATAAAGATCGACTACGAGTACTTTTTTCATGATGATGAGCATTGGCGAGAGCGCGCGAAAGCTGTAAGCAAGAAGATATTTTTAGCGACGGAGTATTTTGAGAAATTTACGAATTTGGCTGAAATTTTGGCTAAAAAAGGCAAAAACTTGACCTCCGTGACCTACCACGATCCTTGTCACGCTAGAAAAATGCAAGGCGTCTTTAAAGAGCCCCGTAAACTGCTCGCTCAAAACTACGAAATGACCGAAATGGACGATCCAAACGAGTGCTGTGGTTTTGGCGGCGTGACGATGCAGTCTGAAAAATATCACTTAAGCCGCGCGGCTGGACAAAGAAAATCCGAGATGATAAAAAACTCGGGCGCAAAGATCGTAAGCGCGGAGTGTAGCGCCTGTAAAATGCAAATTTCAAATGCGTTACATATCGGCGGGTCAGACGTGAAATGCGAGAACCCGATAGAGTTAATCGCAAAAGCACTCGGCTAAAGCTCGGTGCTTAGTTTATTTTTTTTATAGTATAATGATGAGACGGTCGTCGGGCGCCGCCAAATTTTGATAAATAATATAAGGAAATTCGTGAAAAAAGCGATAGTCGTCGTTTTGATGTTTTTTAGCGCACTGTTTGCAAATGACGAATATCATATTTTTGTGAGTGCCTTTGGCGACGACGTCAGCGAAAAAGCAATAGAAAGCGCGCGAGTAGCCGTTGAAAAAAAAGTAGGTAGCCTGGAAGGCGTCGAAAAGGTCGTCAGCGGTAAATTCGGTAGATACCGCGCCATAGCGATAAAAACACAGTCTCTAAGCGGAGAAAAAATTAAAATTTTAATTAATAAAATAAAATCCGCAGGATACAAAGAGGCATATACTGGGATGGTAAAAAGCGAAAATAACGACGATAAAGGCGCCCTTGATTCTAAAACCACAGCAGAAGAAAAAGACGTAACTATGCCGAAAAAACGAGGATTAAGAAAGAAGCTGGACCTATTTTTTAAAGAGGCTCCAGAACCAATGGGCTAAAATTTAGCTTGTATGTGCGGCTAAATTCTAATTTTTTATCCTTATTTCCAAAAAATTTTAAAAAAAGCTTGACTTTGAAAAGAAATTGGGCTATAATCCAACTTTCATAAATCAGGATGCTGGTGTAGCTCAGTTGGTAGAGCTACTGCCTTGTAAGCAGTGGGTCGGCGGTTCAAGTCCGTTCACCAGCTCCATTTCATAACAGTGTTTGACCAGAAATACCATTAAGCATTTATAATTTAAAATTAATTAGGGTGAGATACTCAAGCGGCCAACGAGGGCAGACTGTAAATCTGCTGACTATGTCTTCCGTGGTTCGAATCCACGTCTCACCACCATGCTACGCGCGGGAGTAGCTCAGTTGGCTAGAGCATCAGCCTTCCAAGCTGAGGGTCGCGGGTTCGAGCCCCGTTTCCCGCTCCAGATTTTGGAACTAAACTGGGAGCTGTAAGATGATAAAAATATTAAATTTTATACATTTTCTACGGCACACCTTTTTAATTTCATTTAGTTGTTTATGCTTTTTCAAAAATTCTCTAATGCCAAGAGTTTGACGCTCATATGGCTCAGAGGTAGAGCACTTCCTTGGTAAGGAAGAGGTCGCGGGTTCAAGTCCCGCTATGAGCTCCA
>CAUQPE010000068.1:0-9181 GCA_963519915.1 uncultured Campylobacter sp.
CGGCGCACTAACAGTCATCTCGCCTATCGAAAATACGCCTGCGGATAAAGCCGGCATAAAAAGCGGCGACATCATCCTTCGCATCGACGGAAACGCGACTCTAGGCACTACCATAGACGAAGCGGTAAATAAAATGCGCGGCAAACCAAAAACGCCTATCACGATAACTATCGTACGAAAAGGCGAACAAAAGCCGTTTGACGTGAAGCTCGTGCGCGACATCATCTCGGTCGAGTCCGTTTACGCAAAGATGATCGAAAAAGACAACATCCTCTATCTTCGCGTGACGAATTTTGACAAACACGTGACCGAAAAGGCAGAGGAATTTATCAAAAAATATCCAAAAGCAGAAGGTATCGTACTAGACCTTCGAAATAACCCGGGCGGACTTTTAAACCAAGCGGTCGGACTAACAAATTTGTTTATAGATAGCGGCGTGATCGTATCTCAAAAGGGCAGAAACGAGAGCGAAAATAGCGAATTTAAAGCCGCGAGAGCAAATAAAATCACAAATTTACCGCTTGCAGTGCTAGTTAACGGCGGAAGCGCGAGCGCAAGCGAGATCGTGAGCGGATCGCTACAAGACCACAAACGAGCCGTCGTTATCGGCGAAAAGACGTTCGGCAAAGGTAGCGTGCAGATCATCCTGCCCGTAGACGACAAAGAGGCTATCCGTCTAACGATAGCTCGCTACTATCTGCCTAGCGGCCGCACTATACAAGCAACGGGCGTGGAGCCTGATATCGTCGTATTTCCGGGCAAAGTGCCTCAGCATGACGAAAATGCCTTTTCTATAAAAGAGAGCGAACTAAAAAAACACCTAACCAACGAACTGAGCAAAATAGACGCAAATAGCGACAAAAACTCTACGAAAATCACGGATAATAAGACTATAATAACCGAGGCTAACGTAAACGACGATATACAACTAAAATCGGCGATTGACGCGATCAAAATTTTACAGCTAAAATAAGGAGTGCAAAAATGCAAAAAAAAGAGCTGATCTACGAAGGCAAGGGAAAAAAGATGTTCGCAACGGACGATGCGAACTTACTAATAGCGGAATTTAAAGACGATCTAACCGCCTTTGATGCGCAAAAAAGAGGCAATGAAGCCGGCAAAGGCGCGTTAAATAACAAAATTTCGACGCAGCTTTTTAATCTTTTAAAAGAAAAAGGCATACCGACTCACCTGGTCGAAACTCTAAGCGACACCGAACAGCTCGTGAAAAAATGCGAAATCATCCCGCTTGAAGTGGTTGTGAGAAACATCGCAACCGGCTCGCTAACGAAGCGCCTCGCGATAAAAGAAGGCACGGTTTTGTCGTTTCCGTTGGTAGAGTTTTACTACAAAAACGACGATCTACACGATCCGCTCGTAAACGACGAACACTGTCTAATTATGGGACTAGTTAAGAGCGAAAACGACCTTGACAGACTAAAACACATGGGCCGCGAGATAAACGCTATCCTCTTTAAATTTTTCGCAGACAGAAACTTAAAATTAGTCGATTTTAAAGTCGAATTCGGTGTCGATAAGGACGGAAATATCCTGCTAGCAGACGAGATCAGTCCGGATAGCTGCCGCTTTTGGGACGCGACTACGAACGAAAAACTTGATAAAGATAGATTTCGCCAAGATCTCGGTAGCGTAAAAGTCGCCTACGAAGAAGTTTTAAAAAGAATTTTATCTAAGGTTTAAAATGAAAGCTATCATCAACGTATCCTTAAAAAACGGCGTTTTAGACCCACAAGGAAAGGCTGTCGAGCACGCGCTCGGATCGCTTGGATTTAATAACGTAAGCGGCGTGCGAATAGGCAAACAAATCGTGCTGGATATAAACGTCGCAAGCAAAGACGAAGCGCACAAGGAGCTCACCAAAATGTGCGAAGAACTGCTCGCAAACACCGTCATCGAGGACTACGAGATAAATTTGAACGACAAATGTGAGAGCGCAAAATGAAAGTCGCCATCGTTTTGTTTCCAGGCACAAACTGCGAGCAAGATACAAAGTACGCCTTTGAGCTTTTGGGTTGCCAAACGCAGATAATCTGGCACAAAGAAAGCGAGATAAATGCCGATCTTATCGTACTTCCGGGTGGATTTAGCTATGGCGACTACTTACGCACGGCAGCTATCGCTAAATTTAGCCCGGCGATGAGTGCGGTTGTAAAACACGCGCAAAAAGGCGGATACGTGCTTGGAATTTGCAACGGCTTTCAGATGCTGTGTGAGCTAAAACTGCTTGCAGGCGCGATGAGACGAAACGAAAATTTAAGCTTCATCTCAAAATACCACTATCTAAAAGTGATCTCAAACGCAAATAAATTTCTCTCAAATTTAAGTGTCGGCGAGATCGTAAACATACCGATAGCTCACGGCGAGGGCAACTTTTACGCCGACGAGGCGACGCTAAAAGGCCTCTACGACAACGATCAGGTGCTGCTAAAATACTGCGACGCAAACGGCGCCGCGCTAAATCCAAACGGCTCGGTCAACGAGGTAGCGGGAATTTGCGATAAGAGCAAAAAGATATTCGGCCTCATGCCTCACCCTGAGCGCGCCTGCGAGAAGTTTTTGGGTACGGACGATGGACTAAAGATGCTAAAAGGGCTAGTTTGCTAAAGCCCTTTTTAGCCTTTTTTACTGTATTTGTTTTAGCTTGCACAGCCACCGAGCCTAGCGTATTTGATATGATGGGCGACGAGCAAAGCCAAAAAGTAATCAAGCCTGCTCCGCAAACGCCCGCGCAAAAGCCAAATTTGCAAAACAAAGTGCCAAGCGCGCAAAATAGAACTCCTGCCCAGACGCAAAGCGTGGCTACTCAAAACAGAACCCCCGCAGCGCAAAGCCAAACCGTAAGCAACCAAGGCGGCACGCATCTACGCCAGCCTATCCCGCAAAATATCGCTCCTACGAACGAACCAGAGCTAAATTTAAAAGACAGCCAACTATACGAGCGCGTGCAGCCAAACGACATCATCATTAAGGCTCTAAACGCGCCAAAGCAAGTCTACGTCGGGCAAATTTTTAGCTTTACGCTCTCGGTCGATATCCAGGATAATATCGCGGTAGATTTGCAAACCGTCTTGCCCGAAACCGAAAATCTAAAATGGCTAAGCTCAAATTTGCGCTGGGATAACGATGGCAAAGGGGTTTACAAGGCTCAAATTTACGCCGAGGCCTCCGCCGAGGCCGTAAAAAGTCCAAAAATCACGGTAAATTTAAAGCGCAACGGCGAGTTTTTCCAGACGGCAAATTTGACGCTTTCGCTACCTAAAATCGTAGCGCTAAAAAGCGGCGAGAAATACAACCACGTCGTCGCTCAAAATCTCGAAGTCAAAAAATACAAAACCAACAAATTTGACGACAAAAATCTCATCATGATCGTCGAAGTAAATGCGCAAAAAGGCAACATCGCAGACTTTTTCATCGAGGATAAGGACATCATCAAACAAGGCGTGGACTCCACGAGCGGCGAATTTGACGCGCAAAGCGGATATTATTTTGCGATATTTTCGCCTGAAAAAACCTCGATAAATTTTAACTACTTTAGTCTCGCTAAAAAAGATTTCGTGAGTTTTTCGCTCCCGGTAGTCGTGGAGGATGACGAGATCAGCACACAAATCGGACTAAATCCAAAGCAAAGCAAATTTGAAATTTACAAAAATATCGGAGTTTACGCGCTTTTCGGTATTTTCTTGATCACGTTTTTGTTTAAGCGCGACGCGATATTCCTCGTCGTCGTAGTCGGCCTTGGAGCCTATATCCTTTATAGCTACAACCCGTTTGGCGGCGCGACGCTAAGGCAAAACATAAACGTAAAAATTTTGCCTACGCAAAACTCGAGCGTATTTTACACCTCAAAAGCGGAGGAAAAGATCGAGATCCTCGGCGAGCGCGAGGACTACGTCAAAATTTTACTAGACGACGGTAAGATAGGCTGGGTGAAAAAAGATGATATTTTCTAGGATAAAGGCCGCGTATTTCGCGGTCGAGTTTCTCATTAGCATACTTTTGGTCGTGTTTTTTATGTGGCTTTTAAAAAAGCACATCCACGCCGTGAGGAAATTTTGGGGTAGGAGCCAGCGGCTTTTTGGCTTTTATTCGCTCGAAGTCGTCGGTAACTTCGACGAGCGGGCAAATATGATCATCATGAACCACCAAAGTATGCTAGATATCGTCGTTTTAGAGGAAGTCTATCCTAAAAATCTCTGCTGGATCGCTAAAAAAGAGATCGCCGACCTTCCCGTCATCGGACAGATCATCCACATACCGCAAATGATCTCGGTCGAGCGCGAGAATAAACGCTCTCTCATCAAGCTCGTAAAAGACGCACAGGACCGCGTCGAAAAGGGGCGCGTGCTGGCGATTTTTCCGGAGGGAACGCGCTCAAACTCAAAGGAGCTTTTGCCGTTTAAAGGCGGCGCGAAAATCATCGCCGACAAGCTAAATCTAAAAATCCAGCCCATCATGATCGCGGGTTCAGACATCTTGGATGTGAAAAATTTTAGCTTTAAAAACGGCAAAATCAAAATCATCTGCCTAGATCTCATCGACACCACCGACCCTGAGTGGCTAGAAAACGCAAGAGCTAAAATGCAAGAAACTCTCGACAACGAGAGGCAAAAAGCGGCCGTTTAAGGCGCTACTTTATCGCAAATTTTGCCGCGCGCGTAAATTTGACGAACTTTTCAGCTAAAATTTGAGCCAAATTTACCGCAAGCAAATTTAGCCCTTAAATCCGCTAGCCAAATTTGACCGCCTCGTAAAAGCCGTAAATTTAGGAGGATTTATGAAAAAGCTCGCCGTTATCTTTATGGTTTTAACTAAAATTTTATTCGCTTCAAATTTGCCGGAGCCTAACCTTGAGATCTTTTTCGATGAAAATGCCACAAACAAACAAATAGACTCTGGGCTCGATCAAATTTTAGATTTTTTATCGCAAAACCCGCACCGCGTAAATGATGAATACGGCGAATTTAACGACCGCCTTTTTTCGCCGTTTATCTACAACGTAAAAATCATAAAAACGGGCAAATTTGACTTTGAACGTATAAAAAAGGCACTCAAATTTAAGCCGGATCTAAACTATAAATTTATGATTTTCACGCCTATTGATGCGGTTATTGCGCTTGGCATAGATCCTAACGGCGGATATAAATTTGATCAAAAAGAAGCGATACGACTCATCAACCTACTCGTAGCAAACGGTGCAGATATCGGCTCGCCCGAGCTTTTGCGCACGGCTTGCAATGCCGAAGCGTTTGAGATTTTTAGCCACCTTCTTGGTAAAGGCGCGCGCGGCGACAAAGAAACGATGCTTTGCGTGGCCGGCGGGATAGCTATTTTTATGGGTCAAAACGGCGCCTCGCCGATCGCCAACGCTCCGCGTGATCCAAAAATAAGGCAGTTTGCGAAAACCGCAAAATTTACCGAATTTTACAGCGATAAAATGCGCTACCTCGAGGAGCTTTTAAAATTTAAACCGCTTAGCGAATTTGAGGCTAAAGAGCTGGAAATTTTTATAAAACTAGCTGCGATCTTAGACAGCAAGGATATGGTTAAGTTTCTGCTAAAAAACGGCGTTTGCAAAGATGAAAAGCTACGAACTTCGTGCGAAAATCTCAAAAAGTACGCGACCCGCTACGATGCAAAAGAGAGCCAAAAGCTAATAGAAGTCAAATAGCATAACGCGGCGAGCAAGCGGCATTAAGCTAAATTTAAGGGCAAATTTAAACAAGACGGCCTACGTTAAATTTGCCGCTTTAGACTGCTGGACTTAGACTCAAATTTTACCGCGACGTATGTAAGTTTAAGGATGGATGATGAAAATTTCTTTACGATTTTTGCCGCTCGCCCTGCTCTTTTTATTTGTGCCACTTTTCGCGCTAGAGCAAGACGAAGCGGTCAAGGCTTGCAAGCAGCCAAAATCTGTGCCTGATTTTAGGATTTTCTACGACGAAAACACTACGAGCGAGCAGATAGATTTCGGGCTTGATCAAATTTTAGATTTTTTGCGGCAAAATCCGCACCGCATAAACGACGAGCTGGGCGAGTATTGCGACCGCCTTTTTACGCCTTTTGTATTTAACGCCAAAATGTATAACACGGACAAAATCGACTTTGTGCGGATAAAAAAAGCACTCAAATTTGAGAAACAAATTTTAGATTAGTTGATAGTAGTTGTATCAAGTTTAAAGATATTCTTAGCACCTTGTGCTATAATCTGCTAAAAATTTTAAGAACAAAGGACGAAAAATGAGTGAAAAATTTGAATTTCAAACCGAGGTAAACGAGCTGCTAAATTTGATGATACACTCGCTTTACTCGAACAAAGAGATATTTTTGCGCGAGCTAATCTCAAACGCAAGTGACGCGCTAGATAAGCTAAACTACCTCTGTCTCACGGATGACGCGTACAAAAGTCTAAGCTACTCTCCGCGAATCGATATCAAAATAGACAAGGACAAAAAGACGCTAACTATCAGCGATAACGGCATCGGCATGGACAAAAATGAGCTGATAAATAACCTCGGCACCATCGCCAGAAGCGGTACGAAGGACTTTTTGGACAAGCTAAGCGGCCAAGCTAAAAAAGATAGCGCGCTCATCGGACAGTTTGGCGTCGGATTTTATTCGGCATTTATGGTTGCGGATAAAATCGAGGTCGTGAGTAAAAAGGCGCTTGGCGAAGAGGCCTTTATGTGGAGTTCGGACGCTAAAACCTACAAAATCTCCTCCGCGCAAAAAGATAGCCACGGCACCTCGATCACGCTTTATCTAAAAGATGACGAATTTGTCGAGTCCTACCGCATCGAAAGTATCGTCAAAAAATACTCCAACCACATCCCGTATCCGATATTTGCGGATAAAGAAGAGTACGTAGCGCCTAAAGATGGCGAAAAAGAGGGCTCGTACGAGACCAAAAACGTGCAGATAAACAAGGCCTCGGCGCTTTGGAAAATGAGCAAAAGCGCGCTAAAAGACGCCGACTACAACGACTTTTATAAACAAATCTCGCATGATAGCGAAGATCCGCTGCTATGCGTACATACAAAAGCCGAGGGCAAGATCGAGTACACTACCCTGTTTTTCGTGCCGGCTAGTGAGCCGTTTGATCTATTTCGCGTGGATTATCAAAGCGGCGTAAAACTCTACGTCAAAAGCGTATTTATCAGCGACGACGCCAAAGAGATGCTACCGCCGTATCTTAGATTTGTCCGCGGTATCATCGACGTGGAGGATTTGCCGTTAAACGTCAGCCGCGAGATCCTGCAAGAAAACAGCATAATGCGCAGTGTTAAGGAGCAAAGCGTCAAGAAAATCCTGGGCGAACTAGCCAAGCTAAAAGAAAAAGATAGAGAAAAATACATCAAATTTTATAAAATATTCGGCAAGGTGATCAAAGAGGGGCTTTATGGATTTAGCAGTGAAAAGGAGCAAATTTTAGACCTTTGCCTCTTTAAATCAAGCAAGCGCGACGGACTAGTGAGCCTAAAAGAGTACAAAGAGGCGATGAAAGACGGACAAAAATCGATCTACTACATCAGCGGTAACAACGAAACGATGCTAAGAAATTCGCCGCTTTTAGAGAGCTTTAAGGCTGAAGGGATAGAAGTGCTCATCATGGACGAGGAGATAGACTCTATCGTTATGCCGATGGTACAAGACTACGACAAAACGCCGATAAAAGCGGTAAATCACACCGATATCGACGCCGAGATCAAGCCGGAAAAAAGCGAAGCCGACGAGGGTAAATTCGCCGCGCTGCTAACTAAGATGAAAGAGATACTAAAAGACGAGGTCAAGGATGTGAAGCTAAGCTCGCGCCTAAGCCAAAGCGCCGCTGTCATCGTATATGATAAAAATGATCCCGACTACGCTACGCAGATGATGCTAAAGCAGATGGGATATAGTGCGGGTAAAATTTTGCCGATACTGGAGATAAATCCAAAGCACGAGCTCTTTGAAAAACTATCTCAAAACGAGGCGATGATCTACGATGCGGCGGAGCTGCTTTTAGATATGGCTAAGTTAAACGAAGGTGTCGCGATCGACGATCCGTCGGCGTTTAGCAAAAAGCTAACTAAAATTTTGCTAAAAGCGATCTAAATTTAAGCCTTTTTGAGGCTTAAATTTTCAGCTCGGCGACGGAGTTAAATTTGTCGCCGAGTTTTTTAAATTTAAGCTCAAATTTATACTCCAAAATCCACCCGCCCTACCCTTTAAATTTACGGCGTCAAATTTGATTTAATAGGCGTTTGCTATCTGGATTGAAAAAATGAGTAAGCTACATTTGCGTAATATTTGGTTATAATTACCGAAAAATTTAAGGTATAAAGTGAACGAGAATAAAGAGTATTTCGTAAAAGAAGAAGATTTTATCGTATCAAAAACCGATCTAAAGGGCAAGATAACCTACTGCAATCAGCCGTTTTTAAAGATCGTCGGCGCGACGCAAGAGCAGCTTTTGCATAAACCGCACAACATCATCAGGCACCCTGATATGCCGCGCGTCGTGTTTAAGCTTCTATGGGATCGCATCAAGGCAAAACAAGAGATCTTTGCGTTCGTTAAAAACAAGAGCTTTGACGGCGGCTTTTACTGGGTATTTGCAAACGTCACGGCTTCGCTAGGCGCTAACGGCGAGATCATCGGCTACTACTCCGTTCGCCGCAAGCCAAATCCAGAAGGCGTCAAATTTATTGAGGGCATATATAGGCAGCTGCTTGAGGCGGAAAAAAGCGGCGGCATGGAGGCCTCGGGTAAGTTGCTCGGGAAAATTTTATCAGATGCTGGCATAGGCTACGACGAGCTAGTACATAAACTTCAACGAGGACAGATATAAGATACTCTCGTCTCTGGCGATATAAATACCAAAAACAAGCCTAACGAACTTGAAAAATGGATATCAAGCCGCAAGAAGCTATCATGAGCGTCGTGCAGTTTAGCGCTCCGGCAAGCTCGGTCAAAGAGCAGGGAGTAAAAAACTAGCGAATATTTTTCGGCTGTTTTTGACAACGAGGAGTACTATGCCAACATCAGCGCCTATCTCTCGCAGATCCTTCTAGAGATAGCACTAAAAAGTGAGAAAAACGGCATAAGCATAATTGCAAATCGCAAACTCAAAGTCGCCGCAAAAAACATCAAAGATATAAACGAGCTCCTGCAGGCTCAA
>CAUQPE010000069.1:0-9136 GCA_963519915.1 uncultured Campylobacter sp.
TAACGAGGACGAATTTCGCGCTAGGGTCGGCAAAAATGCCGAAATTTTACGCAAGATCGAGCCGGTTTTTTTAGATAACGCCTACTCGAAATCTCTTGAAAATTTCGTAAATTTAGTCGTAAAAGGCGGCGATAGAGGCGAACTAATATCCTGCGCCAACGCGCTAGAAAAGCTAAAAAATCAAAAAACCTATAAAAAAGAAAAACATAGAAAAAAATATAAGGACGAAGAGTGAAATGCGTGATATTTGACATGGACGGCACGCTCATAGATAGCGCAAAAGCGATCTGCGAGACGGTAAACGAAGTGCGGCGTGAGCTGGGGCTTCGTGGCGATCTAGCCGCGGAGTTTATCGTAAAGGCCATAAACGAGCCGGGGCGAAATTTGGGACTTGACTTTTACGGTATAGATAAGCCCGATATGAAGCTGCGGGATAACTTTGAAGCTAAATTTAAGAAAAACTACCGCGAATACGCCGCGGCATACGAGGGCGTCGATGGACTGCTAGCCGGGCTAAAAGAGGCCGGGCATTTCGTCGCTCTAGCTAGCAATGCGCCGCGATATACTTTGGATGAGATTTTGCAAAGAAGCGGGATATTTAAATTTTTCGATCTCATCGTCGGAGCGGATGAAAACATACCTCAAAAACCAGATCCCGCGATGTTAAATTTGATACTAAAATCAGGCGAATTCGATAAAGCGATATTTGTCGGAGATAGTAAAAAAGACGAGCTTGCCGCACGCAATGCAGGTATGAGATATCTAAACGTTTGCTGGGGTTTTGGTAGCAAAAGTCCGAGCTGCGACAATGTCTTTACGGTGGCGCAAGCAGCCCTATACATCGAGAAGTTATAAAAATTTAGCGCATTATTTTACGAGAAATAATACGTATTTTAAGTTTTAAGAAAGGTTTTAAAATTTATGGATTATGATATATTTTCTCAAAGTCCGAGAGAAAAATTTTTTGATATTTTATTTAACGCGAACAAAAATTTAGTCGAAAACGAGCTTGAAAAGACCTTTGAAAAATTTATCGCGATGAGTGAATTTTGCGAAAAAAGCGGCTTTGACGAAACGGCGCAAAATTCGTTTATTTCTCAAAATCAGACGCTTATAAACGAGCGGCTAAACGATATTTATATCGGGCTTAGTGGGGATATTTTAAGTCAAAATGAGTAAAATAGCCGTTATATTTTCGTTGTTTTTATCGCTGGCTTTCGGCGCGGTAAATTTCGAGGAAGAGCATCTTTTTGAGCTTAAAAAAGACGAGTGGGCGCGGGTTTTCGTAACCAAAAAAGGCACGGACGAGCGAGAGAGCTTTGACTTTCGCTGGACGCTTTTTGATAACACGAACATCATCGTGCATTCGCGATACCGAAACTATCCTCGCCAGCTTGTTATGTCGCTAAGACGCGGCCTTGAAACCTATAGGCAGACTTTGATACCGGACCTCAAGTATCCGCCTAGCGACCGCGTCGCGCTTTATCTCGTTTTTGAGGATTTTAAGCAAGGCGTCGCGAAATTTCGCGTGCTGATAAATGACGACGAGCAGCGCGTGGACGTGGAGTTTTTGGATCCGCCAAAAAAGCAGAGCGGCGCTCAAAACAGCGCGCAAAACGCCAGATAAAAGCAAAATTTAAGTGAGCCTAAATGGAAAAAATCGATCTGATAATGAAAAATTTTATCGCGGAGCTTGGCTACGAGCCTGCAAATGCGATGTTTGCTCGGATAAATTCGGGTAAAAAGCTGCGCTCTAAGCTGCTTTTAAAAATAGCGGGCGAAAGCGAGCAGAGTCTCAAAATTTGCGCGATTATAGAGCTTATTCACCTAGCTAGTTTGCTTCACGACGACGTGATAGACGATGCCGACACCAGGCGCGGAAGCCCGAGTATAAACGCGAGTTTCGGCACTAAAAATGCCGTTATGCTAGGCGATATCCTCTACTCGAAGGGCTTTTACGAGCTATCTAAATTTCCGCACGAGATCGCGGGAGAGATATCGGGCGCGGTTAGTAAGCTAAGTGTGGGCGAGATGATGGACGTGGATCTCTCGGCTAAATTTAACGAAGACAAATCCGCATACGAAACGATGATATACTACAAAACCGCCGTTTTGATCGAGGCTGCTGCCGCGGTCGGTGCGATGCTGGCTGGACTTGACGCGTCTAATTTTAAAATCTACGGCAAAAACCTAGGTCTAGCCTTTCAGATAATCGACGACATCCTAGACGTCACGCAAGACGCTGCGACGCTTGGAAAACCGAATTTTAGCGACTTTAAAGAGGGTAAAACGACGCTGCCTTACATTTATCTTTACGAAAGTTTAAACGACGCGGACAAAGAGAAGCTAAAAAGCCTATTTAAAAAGGATCTGAGCGAGTCCGAGCGCGGCTGGGTGAGGGCGAAGATGAACGAAACGGGCGCGATAAAAAAAAGCATAGAAGCGGCGAAAAATTTAGGCGAGCAGGCGATAAAATCGGTAGAAAAATTTAACGTAGACGGCCTAGAAAACATCGTAAAATCAATGATAGATAGGGAATTTTAATGCATTACGCAAGCGTGAGCTTTACGCACAAAAACACCGATATCTCCGTGCGCGAAAAGCTCTCTTTTTCTAACATCGAGCGCAAAAATGAAATTTTACGCCTCATTAGCTCCAGCCAAAACATCAACGAATGTATGGTGCTAAGCACCTGCAACCGCGTCGAAATCATCGCTAGCGTAAAGACGGTCGAAGGCGCTAGCAAGCACATCATCGCCTGCATGTCGCTCATCTGCGGCATCCCTTTTGAGGAGCTGCAAAGCAGAGCCGACATCTACGAGGATAACGGCGCCGTGCATCATCTCTTTGCCGTAGCTAGCTCGCTAGATAGTCTAGTCATCGGTGAAACGCAGATCGCGGGGCAGCTAAAAGAGGCATATAAATTTGCCCGCGCTAACGGCAAATGCGGCGCAAAGCTAGGTAGAGCGATGGAGTTTGCTTTTAAGTGTGCGGCGGAGGTGCGAAACAAAACCGAAATCTCCAAAAACCCGATCTCGGTCTCAAGCGTCGCGGTGGCGAAGGCAAAGGAGATTTTTGGCACATTAAACGGCATGGTCGCAGTGATAGTGGGCGCTGGCGAGATGGCGGAGCTAGCCGCAAAACACCTAATCGCAAGCGGCGCGCGAACGATAATCGTCAGCCGAAACAAAGAACGTGCTAAAAATTTGGCCCTGACACTGGGGGATAATAACGAATACGACGTGCTATCAAACGTAGCGCAGTATATTAACAAATATCAAATCATATTTTCCGCGACCGCCGCGCCGCATCCGGTTTTGATCGACTCTATGGTCGAGTCTAGGGAGTTTAAGCGTTACTTTTTCGACATCGCCGTACCGCGCGATATCGCGATCACGGAGAGCGAAAATATCAAAATTTACGCCGTGGACGACCTGCAAGAGATCGTAAATAAAAACCTAGCCCTACGCGAGGAGCAAGCGCAGATCGCATACGGCATCGTCGGGCGAAATACGGCGGCGTTTTTCCAAATGCTGCGCGAGCTAGCCGTCACGCCGCTAATAAAAGGCATCAGAGAACAGGCTAAAGAGTGCGCCGAGAGAGAACTCGCAAAAGCCCTAAAAAAGGGCTATCTAAAACATAGCGACAAAGAGGAGGCGTACCGCCTCATACATCAGGTTTTTAGGGCGTTTTTGCACTCGCCGACGATAAATTTAAAAAGCCTAGCTGGCACTGCGGGAAGCGAAGCGCAGCTAAGAGCTATCGGGGAAATCTTTAACGTCGCGGAGCAAACGCCGCAAGAAGAAAATAATGAATTTGAATGGGAGAACGAATGAAATTTAGCAAACTTTACGCGCCGACGGCAAAAGAAGCGCCAAAAGACGCGAGTCTGGCAAGTCATAAATTTTTGCTCCGAGCGGGCTATGCCGAGCAGGTAGGCAGCGGACTTTACAACTTTTTGCCGCTTGGCAAACGTGTGCTTGAAAATATAAAAAATATCGTCAAAGAGGAGCTTGATGAGGCGGGCGCGCAGGAGATCTCGATGAGCTTCGTTACATCCGCCGAGCTTTGGTGCGAGAGCGGGCGGTATGAGTTTTACGGCAAGGAGCTTTTGCGCTTTAAGGATCGCAAAGAAAACGACTTTGTGCTAAGCCCTACCAACGAAGAGAGCGTCGTCGCGCTCGTGCGAGGCAAGGTAACGTCCTATAAACAGCTGCCGCTAAATTTGTATCAGATAAATACCAAATTTAGAGACGAGGCAAGGCCGAGATTTGGACTACTTAGAGGGCGCGAGTTTTTGATGAAGGACGGATATAGCTTCCACGCAAACGCCGAGGATTTGGACCGCGAATTTGACCTGATGGAAAAAACTTATAGCAAAATTTTTACTCGTCTTGGGTTAAATTTCCGCGCGGTTAGAGCCGATAGCGGCGCGATAGGCGGCAGCGGAAGCAAAGAGTTTATGGTGCTTGCAAATAGCGGCGAGGATGATATCATCGTCTGCGAGAACTGCGACTACGCCGCAAACATAGAGGCCGCAACCCGCGCAAAACGAACGACGCAGGCGGAGCGGCCCGAGGCTGACGCGGCTAAATTTTTAACTCCGAATGCCAAAACCATCAAAGACGTGGCAGAGTTTTTTAGAGTTGATGAGTTTTACTGCATAAAAGCGGTGATAAAAAAGGCGATTTTTATCGGCGATAAAGGCGAAAAGAGCGAGAAAATCGTGGTATTTTTTGTGCGCGGCGAGGATGAGCTACAAGAGGTTAAAGCCCAAAACGCGTGCGGGGCGCTTGAGCTAGCGGACGCGACCGAAGCCGAGATCGCGGTGGCCGGGTTAGTCGGCGGGTTTTGCGGGCCGGTCGGGCTAAAAGGCGTAGAGTTTTACATCGATAAGGAGCTTGAGGGCGAGTCGCAGATGATCTGCGGCGCAAACGAGCGAGATTATCACTTCGTTGGTGTTAGCGTTAGCAGCTTTAACGCTGAGCGTTTTAAAGATTTAACCGCGGTCAAAGCCGGCGATAAGTGCCCTTGCTGCGGCGGAAATTTAAGCGTTAGTAAAGGTATCGAGGTCGGGCATATATTTAAGCTAGGCACCAAGTACTCCGAGCCGATGGGTGCGACGTTTTTGGACGAAAACGGCAAAGCAAAACCGTTTATCATGGGCTGCTACGGCATAGGCGTTAGCCGTCTGGTTGCCGTCGCCGTCGAAGCCAAGCACGACGAAAAAGGCATAATATGGAGCGAAACCCTAGCTCCGTTTAAATTTGAAATCATCGTCTCAAATTTAAAAGACGAAGAGGGCGTCAAATTTGCGCAGGGGCTTTACGAGGACTTACGCGAGGCGGGCGTTTCGGTGCTACTTGACGATAGAAACGAGCGCTTTGGCGTAAAAATGAGCGAATTTGAGCTGATGGGATTTCCTTATGCCGTGATCGTGGGCAAGGGGCTAGCAGAAGGCACGGTAGAGCTCGTTACGCGAGATGGCCTAGCCAAAGAAACCGTCAAAGCGAGCGAAATTTTAGCGCGCCTAAAGAGCTTATGATAAGGCATTTTTTTACGCCCTACGTCGTTTTGGAGATCGTGGCGGCGTATTTTTTTATCCACGCGTACGGATTTTTAAATTTGGTCTTTGAAGTCATCACGTCGGCCGTTTTGGGGCTATTTTTTATGTTTCGCGTCGGATTTTTTCAGCTCACTAGCAACATCGCGTTTTTTAAGCCCGCAGACGTTTTTAGTAGCGTAGGTATGGCGATCGGGGGATTTTTTATGTTTATCCCGGGGCTTATCACCGACGTTTTGGGCGCTGCGATCGTAGCGGTCGCATTTTTTGCAAATTTAAAAAACGGCGGCGAACGCAAGGGCGGGAGCGAATATTATTACGAGAAATTTGAAAGCGGGCAGAGCAAACCGCGCGACGACGGCGAGATCATCGATGTCGAAGTCGTAGAAGAAAAGAGGCAAATATGGAAAAACTAAAAATCGCAACGAGAAAAAGCGTGCTGGCGATGTGGCAAAGCGAGCATATCAGGGATAAAATTCTATCACGCTATCCGCAAATCGCGGTCGAGCTAACGGGCATGAAAACCAAAGGCGACGTGATCCTAGACACCCCGCTAGCAAAGATCGGCGGCAAGGGGCTGTTTACAAAAGAGCTAGAAGACAGCATGCTAAGCGGCGAAACGCACATCGCTGTGCATAGTCTAAAAGACGTGCCCGTCGTTTTCCCAGAGGGGCTGGTGCTGGCCGCGATCTGCTCGCGCGAGGACGTGAGAGACGCGATGCTAAGCGAAAAATACGCTAAATTTGAGGATCTGCCCGAGGGTGCGCGCGTAGGCACTACGAGCCTGCGCCGCAAAATGCAGCTTTTAGCGATGCGTCCAGATCTTGAGATCATCTCGCTACGAGGCAACGTCCAAACCCGCCTGCGCAAGCTCAAAGAGGGTGAATTTGATGCCATTATCTTAGCGATGGCGGGCGTGAACCGCTTAAATTTACGCTCCGAAGTCGCGCATATCGTGCCGTTTGAGCTAGATCAGATGGTACCTGCGATGGGGCAGGGGGCGCTGGGTATCGAGGCTAGAGAGGACGCTGAAATTTTAAATTTGATAGAGTTTTTAAAAGATGAAAAAGCCGTGATAGAGACGACCGTGGAGCGCGATTTCGTCGCGATGCTAGAGGGCGGCTGCCAGGTGCCTATCGGCGTAAATGCAAATTTAAACGACGATAAGATCGAGATACGCGCGGTCGTGGGACTGCCCGACGGCAGCGAGAGCATACGCGAAAATATCGTCGCGCAAAAAAGCGAGTGGAAGAGCGTGGGCGCCGAGCTTGGACGGGTATTTATCAGCAAGGGCGCAAAAGAGCTGCTAAAACGCGCCGAGGAGATGGCGAACATATGAGAAAAGCGCTTATTTTAGTGTTCTTGACGTCCGCGCTTTTTGCACAGGTAGATTTAGAGCTTATTTATTCGCTCTTTACCGATAAAAATTTCGATAAAAACGCCTATTTTAAAGGCGAGATGCGAGATCGCCTAAAAAATAATTTTTACTCGCCCGACAAATTTGACGAAATCAAAGTCGCCAAACTCGGCCACAGCAGCGAATTTAGCGGGATATTTCGCGTTTGGCTCGCTTCTAAAAACGGCGCATCCCTTGATCTATACATTTTTGCTAAAAAAGACGGTATTTATGCGCTTAGATCGCTCGCTCAAACCGGCATCATAGAGGCGATGATAAGGGGCTATGGGGCTGCGAGCGAGGCGGAAAAGGCGCAACTTAGAGCAATGGGCGGGGATATAGAAAATTTAAGGCTGATTTTGGCAAGCGATAATGCATTACTAAAATTCGGACGCGAAAACGAGGCGAAATTTGAAGAGCTGTTTGCGCTATATCAAAAGGACGAAGCGGCGGCAAACGAAGCCGTAAAGCGATTACACCTATCTCATGCGGCGTACGACGGCGGGGTTTTTGAGCTTATTATCGGCGGCGTAACGGATAACGTAGTGGGTTTTATGCGCGTGGAAAACGAACCCGATCTGCCGCATATGAGTCCGAGCGAGTTTATAATGCTAGAACAGCTCTCTCCAAACTCAAAATGGTATCTTTTTAAGACGACTTAGACCGATGGAGGCAACCCTAGCCGATTTTCGCTTTTTGCTTGCCTTAACGCTGCAAATTTAGCGCCATGCGCTTTTGGTTAGAGATTGTAAGAGATCAAATTTTTGCTAAGTCGGCGTTAAATTAGCGTATCCGCCAAAACCGATAATTTTTACTATTTTACTAATTTTTCGGCAGTTAAAGTTGTGTTTTTAGCTCAAAATGTTTGCAAATTTAACTCAAACGCGGCCAAAATTTTAGCTTCAAAAACGGCTCGTTCGGATATAAATTATTAAGGAAAAATATGGACTATGTAAAACTCTTAAAAGATAACGGCCTGCTGCGCGTCATAGATGAGCCCGCGGATATCGATCTAGAAATCGCGCACGCGAGCTACATCGAGGTCAAGCGCGAAAACTCGCAGGCGCTACTTTTTACAAATCCCATCTGCAAAAAAACGGGGCGCAAATTTGCTCCCGTGCTAACAAACATCTACGGCTCAAAGCGCGCTTTAGAGCTTATTTTCGGACGCGAGCCTGACGAGATCGCGAGCGAGATAGAAAAACTTTTAAAACCTAAAAAGCCAAAGAGCTTTGGCGAAAAGCTAAATTTTGCCGCGTATTTGTTTGAAATGAGAAAAATTTTCACGAAAAGATTAAAAGGCGAGGGCGAGTGCCAGCAGGTCAAATTTACGGGCGAGGATGTTGATCTGCTCTCGCTTCCCGTGCTAAAAACATGGCCGCTTGATGGTGGGGCCTTTATCACGATGGGGCAGGCTTATACGCAAAGCCCTGACGGCGAACTGCAAAACGTCGGCATGTACCGATTGCAAATTTATGGTAAAAATCGCCTCGGCATGCACTGGCAGATCCACAAAGACGGCGCAAATTTCTTTAACGAATACAAGCGCGCAGGTAGAAAAATGCCGGTTTCAGTAGCAATCGGTGGCGATCCGCTATATATCTGGTGCGGTCAGGCGCCGCTGCCAAAGGGCGTGTTTGAGCTGCTTCTTTACGGCTTCATCCGCAAAGAGCCGGCCAAGCTCGTAAAGTCGCTGACGAATGAAATTTACGTCCCGCACGACGCGGACTACGTGATCGAGGGCTTTGTAGATACGGATAAATTTGAGCTTGAGGGGCCTTTTGGCGATCACACCGGCTTTTATACGCCGATCGAGCCGTTTCCGGTGATGGAGGTTACGGCGATCACTAGCAAGTGTGAGCCCCTGTTTCACGCGACCGTAGTCGGCAAGCCGCCGCTTGAGGATAAGTATATGGGCTGGGCGACAGAGCGCGTTTTCTTGCCACTTTTGCGCACGACGGTGCCGGAGCTGCTGGACTACAATATGCCTGAAAATGGCGTCTTTCACAACCTGATCCTGGCTAAACTTAACGCCCTTTATCCCGCGCATGCCAAGCAGGCTATGCACGCATTTTGGGGCGTGGGGCAGATGAGCTTTGTAAAACACGCGGTTTTTGTAGGTGAGGATGCGCCTGATTTGAGCGATTATGACGCGCTTACGGAGCATATTTTAAACC
>CAUQPE010000070.1:0-9035 GCA_963519915.1 uncultured Campylobacter sp.
TATCAAATCCAACGCTCGTATCTTTCAAATTTATTTTTAGATATTTCTTTGGATCTGTTTTTTTAGCCCTTAGCTCTTTCATCAGTATCTCCTCGGTCGTTTTTCCCTCTTGGTAATATTTTTCTAATACTTCAAAACAATTTGATAAGTTTATATTTTCTAGTTCATAGTATGCAACCTCGTATCTACTAGACCAAAGACTACCGAAGGTTTTCAACCTATAAGCATCGATCATTTGGTATAATTTTAAATTATTATCTAAATATGCTCCTCCCACTTTTTTATACAGCTCCTCTTTGGGTAAAATTCTATCCTCTTTTAGGCAGTATCCTTGCTTGTATTTGTCGTAGTCGGAAAGAGAAACTATCACAAAGCCTCGTGAAGTGGAAAAATCTGGCACGATGCGGATAAAAGCGGCGCAGAGTATCGCCGTAAAAAGCACTACCAACCAAACTATCTTTTTAAGTTTGCTACCGAAGAGTTTTTGTTTTAAATTTAAGTTCAAAATTTGCCTTGTTGTCTTATTTTCATTATGATTATATTGTGATTAAACTTAGGTGTTTATAAGCGGGTATCGCTGTTTTAAAATTTAATTTTGCAGGGCCCTTTTGCTAGAGCTTAGACGATAGGCAAATTTGACGACTTAGCCGCCAAATTTGCCTTTCATAGCGTAAATTTAAGCTTCCTCTGCTACGCCTAAATTTCCCTCGCCAGCGACCAACTCGGCCGCTAGCTTTTTGCTTGATTTAAAGTCCACTTTACCGGTTCCTAGCACCGGTACGGCTTCGACTTTATAAATCTTTGAAGGCTGCATGATGGACGGTATCGCAGAAGCCCTGATGCGCGCGGCCACGTCCTCCTCGCTCATCTCGCCGCTAAAGAGCATGACGACTTGCTCGCCCTTTTTCTCGTCGGCGACATTGGTGCACACAAATGTCGCCTCATCGCCCAATACGGCTGAAATTTGAGCCTCGAGCGCGCCTAGGCTGATCATCTCGCCGCCGATTTTAGCAAAGCGAGAGAGCCTATCCGTGATGGTTAAAAAGCCAGCCTCGTCCAAAAATCCGATGTCGCCGCTGTTATAGTAGCGCACGCCGTCTAGCTCGACGATCGCCTCTTTCGTGCGTTCCTCATCTAGATAGTAGCCCTTCATCACCTGATGGCCGCCGATTAGGATTAGGCCGGCTTGCCCGTTTTCTAGCTTTTCTAGGCTTGTAGGGTCGCAGATTCTTATTATCGTGCCGGCTGTCGGTAGACCCACGCTGCCCTCTTTTGAGAAAACAAGCTCTTTAAAAAACTCGGGCTCTAGCACGTTTGCGGTATTTACGCTGACAACGGGCGAGGTCTCGGTCGTACCGTAGCCCTCGTAAATTTCGATGCCAAATTTCATCTTAAACTCGCGCTTTACCACCGCATTTAATTTTTCTGCGCCAGCTATCGCGTAGCGGATCGTAGAAAACATCAGCGGATTTAGCTTTTTGTTTTTGGTGTAGAGCCTAAAAAACGTCGAGGTGCCAAACATTATCGTCGCGTGGTATTTGGCGACCATCTTGCCCACGGCAAAGGCGTCTGTGGGATCTGGCACGTGAGCGGTGGCGATACCTTCGCTAAGCGGGAAAAAGGTCGCCGCGGTAAGCCCGAATGAGTGAAATATCGGTAGCGACGCTAAGATAACGTCGTTGCCGTCCGTATTTACGATCTCTGAAATTTGCTTGATGTTAGCCATTATGTTTTTATGCGTTAGCACGATGCCCTTTGGTGTGCCTTCGCTGCCGCTACTAAAGAGTATCGTCGCATCGTCGTCGATGCGAACGTCGCGAAAATAAATAAGCTCAAGCAGCCAGCGCGGCATCAAAATTGCCTTTAGCATCGCGCAAATTTTATCAGCCTTGCTTATGCCTTGCGCGACGTCTTCGAGATAGATGAGTCTGCCTTTTAGAGATTCTTCCAGCTCAAAGCCGCGAGCCTTTAGCTTGGCGATAAACTGGCGCGACGTGATTATGCTTCTTAACCCAGCCTTGTCCGCGCAGCCGATCAAATTTTGCTCGCTAAGCGTGTAGTTTAGATTTACGCTTATCTTGCCTCTGATAAATAGCATCAAATTTATAATGCTACCCATCACCGAGGAAGGCAGTATCACGCCGACGTTTCGCTCTTTTAAAAACGAGAATTTAAATTTAGACAAAAACACAAGCACCGTAGCGATAACCTTGAGATTGTTTAGATCAGCGCCCGTGCTATCTACCATCGAGCGTTTAAACGGATTTGCTTTAGCGTGTTTTAGCCAGCTAAACTGCATAGGCTCTAGGGTTTTTAGATACTCGGCCCAGCTAAAAAACGACAGCTCGACGACCTTTTCGCGCACCTGCGGGGCTTTGGTCTCAGGTGCCAAAGG
Source organism: uncultured Campylobacter sp. (assembly GCA_963519915.1). Taxonomy (GTDB): domain Bacteria; phylum Campylobacterota; class Campylobacteria; order Campylobacterales; family Campylobacteraceae; genus Campylobacter_A. The sequence goes on from CAUQPE010000070.1 coordinate 2,396, forward strand.
CGCGCCGAAGCTCACCCTGATAGCGCGCTTGCCGTCTATTTTGCGGCTGATTTTTTGGTAGTATTTTTGAGCGCGCGAGAAGCTCGAACCCCAAAGACCGCGCAGATAAAACGGCACGATGACGGAGTTCGTATCGCTTGCGGCTATCTCGTAACCGTGCGCAAACTCGTCTATCTGGCCGTTATAGCTAATATGACCCTCAGGAAACAGTGCCACCACGTCGCCCGCATCCAGGCACTCGCGGATCTTTTCTAGCGCGCTTTTGCTAGCGCCCGCGCCTATCGGGATCACGTCAAACAAATTTAACAGCCATTTTAGGTACCAAATTTCATAAAAGCTCTTATGCATCGCAAATCTGATCGGGCGCGGAGAGGCCATCTGCAGTACCGCCCAGTCTATCCAGCTCATGTGGTTGCCAAGTAGCAGCACGCCGCCTTTTTGCGGGATATTTTCGACGCCGTCGACGTTGATCGTGTATCCGATCCTAAAAAACGGCATGATAAGCAAACGAGCAAAAAGATGCGGCAGGTACTTTATCGCTACCAGCGCGCAGATAAGCACGCTAAAAGAAGTAATGACGAAAATTTCGGGCGTGCTAACGGCAAATATGCTAAACGCCATCGCAAGCAGTAAAAACGCCGCCATAAAGATGTTTTGGATAAAGTTACTGCCCGCTAGCGTGCGGCCCATCTGCTCTTCGGAGGTAAAAAACTGGATATTTGCGTTTAGCGGTACGATGAAAATGCCGCCGCTAAAGCCGAACAAAAACGAGGCCAGCGTCATAAACGCAGCACTTGAACCCTGCGCGAACATAAGTAGCGAAGCAAAAAGTCCGAGCGCGCCAAAAGGCACGATGCCCATCTCGATATGATTTTTCGAGTAGCTGCCCGCTAGCGCCGAGCCCGCGACCAGACCGATGGTGCTAACGGCTAAAATAGCCTGCACGATCATGACGTTATTATCCGCGCTCATAGCCTTGTAGTGAGCGGGAAAAACGGCGATAACCAGCTGCGCCACCGCCCAGAAAACAGAAAGTCCCAGCGTACATAAAAAGGCGTTTTTGTTGTTAAAGATGTGCCTAGTGTTTTCTTTTAGGTAGCCTAGTTTAAAGTACTTTTTCGCGTCAAATTTAAGCCCGGCGTCAGTCGCCTCGAAAAATGGAATCTTAAACGTAAAAATAGTCTCGGCTACCGAGCAAACAAAAAGTATCGCGCCTATAAACCAGACTGATTTTATCATCTCTCCAGCGTCCGTGCTCGCTACGGCGTAGCTCTCAAAAATCGCCGAAAAGACAAACGACCCAAGCAAAATCGCCACGATAGTAAAGGCCTGCACGATACCGTTTGCAGCGCCAAGCTTTTCTGCGCCCGTGATTTTTTTAATCAGGCCGTATTTAGCCGGGCTATACACCGCGCTTTGCACCGCTAGCAGCAGCGTCGTGCCAAACGCCACGTAAAACCAGCCGCAAAGGTAGCTTATAGTGATAAAAAGCGTGAGTAAAATTTCGCTCGCCGCCGCGTATCTCGTGATGCGGGTGCGCGAAAATTTATCGTTTAAAAAGCCCGAAACGCTAAAAAGCATGATGTATGGAAGCAAGATCAGTAAATTTACGAGCGAGGTCAGGATGATCTGTAAATTTTCATCCTCGATGCTCTTAAAAAGTATGTTTTGGATCGTGATCTTGTGGCCAAGATCGACGACCGCGTTGATAAACATAACGACCAAAAAGGGCAAAAAGCCCCTAACCGAAAAAACGCCTTTCATTTGTTCTCCTTTTTGTAGGCATCGAAGGTGTGAAAATTTAAGATATATGGTTTTAGGATCAAGATATTGTCGAAAACGAGCTTTAAAGCCGCGTTTTTGTCCTTTGCTTTCGCGTAAATTTCGCGTGCGCATTCGGCTTCGATTTTTGCCGTTTGCTTGGCTAAATTTATATAGGTCTGTAAAATTTCCCGCCCGCGCTCGCTATTTTGGGTCTCTAGCACGATTTGCAGGATCTCGACCTCCTTTTCGGTTAGCTTGCCGCCTCGCATAAAGATAAATCCCTCCTTGATAAACTTATCTAGCTCGGCCTGGCTGATACCCAGCCTATCGCACGCCTGCTCGGCGCTTAGCGTCTGGGCGAAATTTGACCCCATAAAGGTATCGAGCGAATCAAAAAGCGCCTCGTAGCAACGCTTAAAGCTAAAGCCCTTTTGCTGCGTGAGCGCCTTTACCTCCTTTAGGCTTAGGTGGAAGTTGCTTTGGACGTATTTGATGAAATTTAGCATCAAAAGCGTATCCTCGCCGTACTGATGGACGTTATCTTTTACCTTCACGGGCTCGGGCAAAAGCCCCTCTTTGACGTAAAATAGTATCGTTGATTTGGGCGTTTGCGATAGTTCGCAAAGCTCGCTCATCTTGTAGCTCATCTCTTTCCTTTCGTTAAATTTGACGAAATCTTACGCAAATTTAGCTTAGAAAATCATAAAGCGTAAAGCGCCACTTGACACTTTTTAAAATTTAGGCTATGATTTCGCCAAATTTTAAAAAGGAGAAACGATGTTTCGAGATGGTTTTTATAGCGCAGGCGAGGGTTTGGGAGCTTTTGGTTTTGGTGTAAATTTGAGAGGCGGAAAAACGGCGGCAAACTCGGCCCGAACAAACGCCGCAAGCTTTGGCTTAGTAGCTCGCAAAACGGAGGCAAATTTAACTCGCGCGAATTTAACCGAGCAAAACGCGCGGGTAAATTTAAGCTCAAATCTAAGAGCAAGCGAGACGACCGCGTCAGAAACGCTCGGGTTTTACCAAAACGCGGCGGATCAAATTTACGCCAAAGATAAATTTGCCGAAACGAGCGTAAATTTAACCGCAAACGAAGCAAATTCGAGCGGGTTTTCGCGGGGTAAATTTAACGAAATCGCCGTGCGGGAGAGCGAACTTAGCGGCTTGCAAAACGCAAATTTAATGCAGATAAAAACCGTCGATATCCACTCGCATTTGCTTAGCGCGGACGTGAAATTCGACCGATTTTACGACAAACTAGCGCTTGCGTTTTTTGCCAAAAAATTCGACATAAACAGGAGCGAGCTTATAAAAAACGGTTTTGAAGGCTACAAAAGCAACTTCGCGCGGCTGATTAAAAGCTCAAATTTCGTCCAAAAGTCCGTGGTTTTCGGCGTCGATGCGAAATTTGACGAGAGCGGAAATCTCGTACACAAGGACAAAACCGTCTGCGCCACAAACGAGGATGTTTTTGCCTTTTACGAGCAAAATCCAAACGAGGTCGTGCCGTTTTTTAGCGTAAATCCAAACCGCAAAGACGCGCTAAATTTGATCGAAAAGTACCACAAAATGGGCTTTAAGGGCGGCAAGCTGCTGCACTCGTACTGGGAGACGGATCTAAACGACAAGCGATATGAGCCCTATTTTAGGCTACTTAGCGAGCTTGGGCTGCCGCTAGTGATCCACGTGGGCGACGAAAACTCGCTGGCGTCAAACAAGGCGCTTGAGAGCATCGAGCAGCTAAAATCCCCGCTAAATCTTGGTTGCCGTATCGTCTGCGCTCACATGGGCGCCTCAAGCGACGGCGCTTTCACGGCGCTTTCTAGGGACCCGGAAAAATTCGGCGCAAATTACTTCACGCTACTTGGCTGGCTGCGCGGATTTGACGGGCTTTACGCCGACGTTTCGGCGCTGCTTTGCATAAACAAGGCCCGCATCCTGCCGCACCTCAAAACCCAAACGCAAATCCACGACAAAATCCTTTTTGGCACCGATTTTCCCGTGCCTTTTAGCGTGATTTTAAGCAGCTACGACCTGCCGTTTCGCGAGCGCCTGGCGCTAAATCGCATCCAAAATCCACTCGATCGCTACGTGCGCGCGATGAGTTTGTATTTTGGCGAGGATTCGCCGATTTTTAGCAACTATAAAAAGATTTTGGGGGAAATTTGAGCTTGGATTTGGGTGCAAATTTAATAGTGGGCATGCAAATTTGAGCGCGGCGGGTAAAATTTGCACGTATTTTTGACAGCATAGCTTAAATTTCAAATTTTAAGTGCATAAAAAGCAAATTTACTAATTCGCCTGATTTGGCGTTGATTTTTCGTTTTTCGCTTTGTCTTTGTATTTATTTATAGTTTTTTTGTATTTTTCAGCTTCTTTTTCGCCCGAGTCTAGCCATCTTTCAAATTCACGCGAAGTGAGTCGCCTAGGCTCGTTTATTGCCTCGCCGTCTGCATCAAGACTGACTCTGCGCACTCTGAGGCTAAAATTTTCCGACGCTTCTTGCGGATCCTTGGCATCCAAAAGGCAAAAATTTAAATTCGGTTCGGATATATTTAAAATCGCGTTCGCACATCTGCACGGGCCCACTATCGGCTCGGCTTGCCCGAGCGGCCAAAGCGAGCGCACGAGCACGCCGCCGTAGTCCTCTTTCGAGCTCTCAAAACAGATATCGAAACCAAAGTTATGAAAAAATATGTCGCCGGCGCTCGACACTCGTTTGTAGGTGTTTTTATCCGCACTCGTATAAATTTCGATCTCTGCAAAAGCGAATTTTTCGCCTGCAACCTCTAGCACATAGTTTTCCAGCAAATCGCGCATAAAATTTTCTATCTCTTCTTGAGTCGCCTTATTTGGGTCTAAACGCGAAAAAATTTCTTTCATTTTTTGATCGCCTTGCATTTTTACTCCTATTTTTATTTTACGCTCAATGACAAATTAAAGTCACGCTTTATCGAGGTCGCGCTAAATTTGATTATTTTTTTAAATTACTTAAATTTGACGCTAAATTTAAAAGCAGCTACCACCTGCCGCTAGCTCCGCCTCCGCCAAAGCCTCCGCCCCCTCCACTAAAGCCTCCTCCTGAGCTTCTGCCTCCTCCGCTAAATCCGCCTCCGCCGTAACCGCCTCCAGAGCTGCCACCGCCGTACAAGCCTCTACCGCCGGTTTTCATATTTCGCATTAGATAAAAAAGTAGCATGAAAAGAACGAGTAATATCGCGCCTCTAACAAGCAGATCCTCGATACCAAACGTCCCTGCGACTACGCCCGAGATAAAGCCTGATAGCGTCGCGCTAGCTCCGATTCGTAAAGCTGCCGCGCCGAAAATAGCCGAAGCAAATACCATCACCATGCCCGCTACTATCCCGTAAGCCTCCATAGGCGTCTCATCTTGCTTTTCTATCTCCTCCTTCACGCTCTCATCCCCGTCAAGCAATGCAATGATCTTTTGTATGCCTATGTTTATACCGTTTTGGATATCGCCTTTTTTAAACTCTGGGATTATGTAGTAGTTTATGATACTACTACTAAGAGCGTCTGTTAGAGTACCTTCTAGACCGTATCCTACCTCTATGCGTACTTGTTTGTCGTTTGGAGCTACTACTAATACTACTCCGTTGTCTTTACCTTTTTGTCCTATACCCCAACGTCTAGCTAGTTCTATGGAGTACTCTTCTATTTGAGCGTTACCTAGAGATTCTATAGTAGCTACTACGACTTGATTAGTGGTGTTGTTTTCATGAGTAGCTAGTAATGTTTCTAGTTCGTCTTTTGTGCTCTGGCTTAGTACTCTTGCCTGATCTACTACCCTGCCGGTTAAGGCAGGGAAATTTGAACTCTTTTCGTTTGATGTTTGAGTAGGAGTTTCTTTTGCGGTTTTATTTTGTTCGGTAGCACTGTCTGCTGCCGATAAATTTATAGCCGTAAGTCCTAAAAGCGTAAAAACGCAAAATAAAGTAGATAAAATGCGTTTCATTTTTGTACCTTGGTTGGGTTATTTGGCGAAAGATACGTCCGGTGCGCTTTGTTCGGCTTCGCTTGCTTCAAACGTCACGCGCGGTTTTAGCTCGGGATAAAAAATCGCGGCTATAAACTTATCCGGTATCTTGCGAAGGGCGATGTTATAGTCCTTGACCGCTGCGATATAGTCCTTTCTAGCGACCGCTATGCGATTTTCCGTACCTTCAAGCTGACTTTGCAGGGAGAGGAAATTTTGATCGGCTTTTAACTGAGGGTAGTTCTCGGTGATAGCCATTAGCCTAGATAGCGCGCCGCCTAGAGTTTTTTGAGCGTTTTCAAACTCTTTTAGCTTAGCAGGATCATCTATCGAGCTAACGTCGATCGTCATCTGAGAGGCCTTGCTTCTAGCTTCGGTTACTTCTTTAAACACGCTCTCCTCGTGGCTGGCATAGCCCTGAACCGTTTTTACTAAATTTGGGATAAGATCGGCGCGGCGTTTGTATTGGTTTTGCACCTGAGCCCATTTCTCCTTGACCGTTTCGTCGAGTACGGGAAAGGCGTTGATGTACTTCATGGCGATACCGCCGATAACGCCTAAGACGACTAGAAAAATGACTAGATTTTTCATGGGTGCTCCTTTGAAAGATTTTCTACCTTCATTATACATCTAAATGTATTTAAAAGTAATAATTTTTAAATAAATTTTACGTAGCTTTAAATATATACTTCAAATTTTACCTAAAAAATAAATTGATAGTAAAAAAGTAATATGCTAAATTTGCATATTACTTAAATAATTCTTAAATATTTATACTAGTTTTAAAACTAAATTTATATTTGCCATTGTATAATAATCTCATAAATTTCAGTAATACCAGAAAGGAGCAAAAATGGAAGAGATCGTAAAGACCACCTG
>CAUQPE010000071.1:0-8992 GCA_963519915.1 uncultured Campylobacter sp.
GGCTTAGCAAGATTATTAGCGGTATAGAGGCTAATATCGAAATTTTTACCAAACTACACGAAAAATTCCCAAATATCACCGCTTTTTCTGAAGCGCTAGAGAAAAATAACGCCCTAAAAAGCTCCGCCGAAATGACGCTAGATAACGTTAGAATGGCGGAAGACGAGATAATGATGGCGATGGATATGATGCAGTATCAAGACATCCACCGTCAAAAGATCGAGCGCGTTATCAACGTCATGCGCGCGCTTAGCAAGTATATGAGCAGTCTGTTTGAGGGCAAGATCGACGACGAGAAGCGCGTAGCCTCGGCCGTACATATCGCGGGCGATACGCACACTGAAAATCTCGTCAGCAACGACGACATCGAAGCTCTGATAGAAAGTTTGGGCAAAAAATAGTGCTAAAGCCCGAGCTTTTATCTCCTGCAGGGAATTTAACCAAGCTAAAAATCGCCCTAGAATACGGTGCGGACGCGGTTTATGCATCGGTGGCGAGCTTTTCGCTTCGCACCCGTTCGGCTCGCGAATTTAATCTTGAGAGCTTTAAGGAAGCCATCGAGTATACGCACGCAAAAGGCAAGAAATTTTATGCGACTGTAAACGCGTTTCCTTTTAATTCACAAATCGAGCCGCTAAAACGCCACTTGCAAACGATATCGGCTATGAAGCCCGATGCCTTTATCATCGCGACTCCTGGCGTCATGAGCCTGGCAAAAGAGATAGCCCCCGACATCGAGATTCACCTCTCGACGCAGGCAAACGTCATGAATGCGCTTGACGCTAAAATCTACCACGAAATGGGCGCAAAACGCATCGTCGTGGCGCGCGAAATGAGCCTAAAAGACGTCGTAAAAATAAAAGAGCAAATCCCGACGCTAGATATCGAAATTTTCGTACACGGCTCGATGTGCTTTGCATACTCGGGACGCTGTTTGGTTAGCGCAGTGCAAAGCGGCCGCCAATCAAATCGCGGCAGCTGCGCCAACGACTGCAGGTTTAAATACGAACTCTACGCCAAAAATCCCGAAATCGGAACGCTGTTTCGCCTGGAAGAGGACGAAGGCGGTACGCATATAATGAACTCCAAAGACTTAAATTTATCCGCGCATATCAAGGATATCATCGAAAGCGGCGCGGTCGATAGCCTAAAAATCGAAGGCCGCACGAAAAGCGAATACTATGCAGCCTGTGCGACTAGAGCCTACCGTATGGCCGTCGACGACGCAGCGGCCGGCAAATTTGACGCGCAAATTTACGCGAACGAGCTAAATACGCTAAAAAATCGCGGCTTTACCGACGGCTACCTGGTAAATCGCCCGTTTGAAAAGGCTGATACGCAAAATCACGCTAGCAGCCTAGAAGAGGGCACACATCAGGTAAACGCCATGACTATTGACGGCGAGTTTTTTAAATGTAAATATAAAATTTTCCCGGGCAACGAGTACGAGATCGTGGCTCCCTTGGGCGCTCAGATAGATGAGTGCGAGAGCGAAATATCGCAAATTTTCGGTCGCGACGGTAAGAAATTTATCAAATTTAAAAAGCTCGTAACCAAAAAAGGCAAGGAAATAGCAGAAATCCACAGCGGCAACGAAAACGAAGTAAATTTGGGCGCGAAGTTGCCTAAATTTAGCTTTTTAAGAGAGGAAATAAAATGAAATTCGTATCTATAATAATGGGAAGCAAAAGCGACTACGACGTAGTTAGCGAGGCGGCGAAAACGCTTGAGAAATTTAACGTTCCTTACGAGCTGATTATTAGCTCCGCGCACAGAAGCCCGAAGCGAACTAGCGAATACGTCGCCGTAGCCGAGGAAAAAGGCGCGCAGGTCTTTATCGCGGCGGCCGGCATGGCAGCGCATCTAGCGGGCGCGATCGCGGCAAACACCACTCGCCCGGTGATCGGTATCCCGATGGCAGGCTCCGCGCTTAGCGGCGTGGACGCACTTTATTCGACCGTGCAGATGCCAGGCGGCATGCCTGTTGGCACCGTAGCGATCGGCAAGGCCGGCGCAGTAAACGCAGCCTATCTGGCGCTACAAATTTTGGCTCTAAACGACCAAAATCTAGACGAAATGCTAAAAGCCGACCGAGCAGCCAAAGCCAAGCAAGTAGAGGAAGACTCGGCGAAGGTGGAAGTTTTACTCGCCTAAAGGAGCAAAGATGCAGACATACTTAAGTATAGACGAATTTTGCAAGCTCGTACACCTAGAGCGCGAGGTGATTGAGGGGATGATAAACCGCGGCGTGCTAAATACGAAAGAGGAGGGCGGCGAGATCCTCATAGAGGCTAGCCAGGGCACGATGAGCGTGGTGCCTAGCGTCGTGGCCGTACCTGCGCCCCAGATCGGCGCCGATGGCTTTAGCTTTGTAGAAAAGACGATCGGTACGATACTGAATTTACACGAAAAGGTACTCGACGCCAAAGACGAGACATTAGAGACCTTGCGCAACGAAAATAAGTTTTTAAAAGAGGCGTTAATCTCGATGCAAGAGCTCTACGACGAGGATCGCCGCACGGTCGAAACACTTACAAAGCAGCTAAAAAATTCGCAAGATGAAGTCGAGTTTTTAAAACGAAAATACAAACTCATGTGGAACAAAGCGGTTGAAAATTTTAAAGGCGACAAGGAGTAGTCATGGAAATTTTAGCGGTAGAGGGTTTTAAAATTTGCGGATTAAAAACTCGCACCAAAAATGCCGACGAGATAAACGGCGACGGTAAAATCCCAGCCTTGTGGGCTAAATTTACAAAAGAATTTTATGACGGCAAAAGCGAAATTTACGGCGTTTATTGCAGTTACGAAAACGGTGTAAACGGGCTTTATGATTTATTTATCGGTACGAAGTCGCTTTGCTCAGGCGGCGGAATTTTAGAGATAAAAAGCGGCAAATACGCTGTTTTCAGCTTTCCGAACGAGCCGCAAAACGTAGCGAAATTTTGGGGAGAAATTTGGAAATATTTTGAAAACTCTGAGCTAAAAAGAGCCTACGAAACGGATTTTGAGAAATATTTAAACGAAAAAATAGAAATTTACATATCAATAAAATAAAAGGTAAAAAAATGACGTTTTCAGAGATTATTTTGACGTTGCAAAACTACTGGCGCGAGCAGGGTTGCGTGATACTGCAGCCATACGATATGCCTGCGGGCGCGGGCACCTATCATCAGGCGACTTTTTTAAGGAGCCTGGGGCCAAAGCCGTGGGCGACGGCGTATGTTGCCCCATCTCGCCGCCCGACTGACGGTAGATACGGCGAAAACCCAAACCGCCTGGGTGCTTATTATCAGTTTCAGGTGCTCATTAAACCAAGCCCGGAAAATATACAGGAGCTTTATCTAAAAAGTCTTGAAAAGCTCGGTTTAAATTTGAAAAATCACGACATCCGCTTCGTCGAGGATAACTGGGAGAGCCCGACGCTGGGCGCTTGGGGGCTAGGCTGGGAGGTCTGGCTAGACGGTATGGAGGTGACGCAGTTTACGTATTTCCAGCAAGTTGGCGGCATCGCGTGCGAGCTGGTTTCGGCTGAGATCACTTACGGACTAGAGCGCCTTGCGATGTATCTACAGGACGTAAATAGCGTCTATGATATCGTTTGGGACGATAGGGGCGGCAATATCGTGACCTACGCCGACGTGCATAAGCAGGGCGAATTTGAGTGGAGTAAATATAACTTTGAAATCGCGGACGTTGATATGCTGTTTCGCCAGTTTGAAAATGCATTCGGCGAGTGCAAACGCTGCCTGGAGGCTAAAATTTCGCTGCCTGCGTATGATTACTGCATGCTTGCGGCTCATACGTTTAACGTCCTTGACGCGCGCGGAGCGATCAGCGTAACGCAAAGGCAAGACTATATCCTAAAAATCCGCGAGCTAGCCAAAGAGTGCGCGCTAACGTATAAAGCCAGCATCGATGCCACGAACGACGCGAAGGGCGAATAAAATTTGATGAAAATCGGCGAAATTTATAAAATTTTAGACGAGATTAGCCCGTTTGCGAGTCAAGAGGAATGGGATAACAGCGGATTGCTCGTGGGCTCGTTTGAGGCGAGCGCGGAGCGCGTTTACCTTAGCCTTGACGTCGACGACGAGCTTTTGGACGAAGCACAGCCGAACTCGCTTATTATTACGCATCATCCGCTCATTTTTAAGGGGCTAAAATCCCTAAATTTGGACAAGTATCCAAGTAGCCTAATCGCAAAGATGATGGCTAAAAATTTAAGCCTAATCGCGATGCATACAAACTATGATCTAAGCCACCTAAACGAATACGTACTAACCGAAATTTTGGGCTTTACGCCAAAGGAGCGCGATGGATTTTTGCTTTATGCGGACGTAAATTTGAGCTTTGACGAGCTTTGCGAGAGAATAAAAGCAAAGCTAAATTTAAGCCATTTAAGAGTTTGCAAAGGGCGGAAATTTGACTGCAATACGCAGGTAAAGCGCCTTGCGTTTTGTACGGGAAGCGGCGGAGATTTGATTGATGGCGTTAAAGCAGACCTGTTTTTAACGGGCGATCTAAAGTACCACCAAGCCATGAGCGCCGCGCAAAATAATCTTACTATGCTAGACATCGGACACTTTGAGAGCGAGCGGTATTTTGGGGAGTCGCTTGCAAAATATTTGCAAATTTTGCCGATTCCTACTATAATATCCAACTCAAAAAACCCGTTTTCATACAGTTAAAGGAAAAAGATGAATAAATATTTAGAACAGCTAGTCGAGCTCTCAAACATCGATAAAGATATCGACGATTTTACCCCGCGCCTCGAGAAGGTTCAAAGCGTTTTAAAAGCGACCAAGGACGAGCAGGCGGCGATTTTAGCGCAGATCGAGGAAGCGGCTACGAGCGTGACCGAGCTAAAAAATCAAAAATCTCAAACCAACGCGCACATAGCCGAATTTAGCGCAAAGATAAAAGACGTCGCCAAAAAGAGCGGCGCGGCAAAAACCGAAAAAGAGATAAAAGCGCTTCAACTAGAAGACGAGCTAGCAAAAGAACAGCTAGAGGCCGCAAACGAAGAGGTTGAAAGACTAGAAAAAATCATAGATAGCAAAAATACGCTAAAAAGCGAGCTTGAGGCAAAGGCTGCGGAGCTTGGCGAAAATTTGACCAAAATCGAGAGTGAAATCTCGGCCGAGGTCGGCGCTATCGAGCAGCAAAGAGATGAAGTATACGCTAAGAAAAATAAGCTAGTCGGCGAGATGAATCAAAAAATCTTAACATTTTACGAGAAAATCCGCAAATGGGCGCACAACACCGCCGTCGTGCCGGTCAAAAAGCAGGCGTGCTATGGCTGCTTTATGCAAATAAACGACAAGACTTATTCTGCCGTCATCAAGGGCGAAGACATCGTGACCTGCCCTCACTGCGGCCGAATTTTATACAAAGAAGCGGCGAGCTAGCCTTTAAATTTGATAATAATTTATTACGTTTTAGTCCTCGCGGCGTTTGCCTTGGGGGCTTTACCGCTTGCGATTTTAGCTTTTAAGAAAAAGTACAGAGCCTCGATCCCCGCTAGATTTTTTTTGTTTAAAAATCCCAAATTTGACGCCTCGCGCGTGCATTTTCACGCGTGCAGTTTCGGCGAGGTGCGTTCTATCGCGCCGCTAGTTAATAGATTTAAAGACGCGGCCGCAGTCTCGGTCGTAACCAAAACAGGATTTGACGAGGCGAAAAAGATCACGCCAAATACGCGCTTTTTGCCGTTTGAGATATTTTTACCGTTTTGGCTAAAGCCTGCCAAGATAACGGTTATTTTTGAGGCCGAGCTTTGGCTGGGGCTTGTTTTTTGGGCTAAATTTAAAGGTTCTCGCGTCGTTTTGATAAACGCTAGGATTTCTGATAGGAGCTACAAAAGCTATCTAAAATTTGGCTTTTTTTACAGGTATTTGTTTAAATTTATAGATAAAGTTTATGCTCAAAGCGATCTAGATAAAGAGCGTCTACAGCGGCTCGGCGCTAAAAATATCGTCGTTAGCGGCAATATAAAATCAGCCTTTTTGCCAAGCCCGAGTAAAATTTACGCCAAACCAAAAGAGCGCGTGATCGTGCTAGCAAGCACTCATGCGGGCGAGGAGGAGCTGATTTTGCGCGAGTTAAATTTGGGCTCAAACGATAAGTTGATACTCGTGCCGCGTCACCCGGAGAGGTTTGGCGAGGCGGGCGAGATTTTGGTTAAATTTGCCGAAAAAAACGGACTAAGTTTTGCTAAATTTAGCGAAGCCAAAAATTTTGACGCGCAGTGCGTGCTGGTCGATGCGATGGGCGAGCTGGTAAATATTTATAAATTTAGCGACGTTGTCGTGCTAGGCGGTAGCTTCGTGCCAAACGTCGGCGGACACAATCCTATCGAGGTGGCGCAGTTTGAAAACGCGGTAATAAGCGGGGAGTTTATATTTAACCAAAAGGCCCTGTATAGCGCGGTTGACGGTATAAAATTTGCAAAAGCGTGCGAGATAAATTCGCTTTTAAAGCAAAATTTACCCAAAGCAAAAATAGTCGCTAAAGGCGATGCAAGCGAGATTTTAAAAGATATTGAGGAAAATTTATGAAAGAAGAAAAAGCCTATAAACTGCTGGCGATCCAGGAGGGCATCTCAAACAACGAGGCAAAGGAGTTGATCGACGCTGGGTTAGTTAGTGCCAAAGGTCAGAGGATCGCCGTGGCGCGTGCGATGATGAGCGCGGCGACTAAATTTAACGTGCAAAAGCTGCCGCGCCCAAGCGTGATTTTTGAAGACGAAAATTTGATCGCGGTTGATAAACCGGCATTTTTAACGTCCGAAAAAGTGAGCGAAACTTATAAATTTCCTCTGCTTCATAGGCTCGATAAGGAAACTAGCGGCGTGCTTTTGCTTGTAAAAAACGAGGAATTTCAAAAAAAAGCGATCGAGGAGTTTAAAAACTGCCGCGTAAAAAAAGAGTACGTCGCGGCGGTAAAAGGTATCGTGAGCGAGGAATTTAGCGTAAACGAGCCAATAATCACGCTAAAAAACAAAGGCGGAGCGTTTTCTAAAATCTCGCCAAACGGCAAAGAGGCGTTTTCGCACGTGATGCCGGTGATGGTCGCAGGCAAAAAAAGTCTCGTAAAAGTTGAGATAAAAACCGGCAGAACGCACCAAATCAGAGTACATCTAAATCACGCGGGATACGGGATCGTCGGCGATGAAAAATACGCTAAAAATAAATCCGCAAGAATGTATCTGCATGCTTATAGAATCGAGCTTTTAGGGTATAAATTTAGGTCAAATTTGAGCAGCGATTTTAACAGGCTCGGTTTTGAAATTTCAAGAAATTTTGAGATTTAAAGAGCGATAAAGCTTAAATTTAATAAAATACGCGCTTTAGCTATAAATATAAATAAAAGGTAGAATGTGTTTGAACAAATCAGCGAGTCGTTTCGTTTAGCCGTTAGTAAAATTCGTTTCCTAGACGATGAAAAAGCGCTAAATAACGCGCTTGACGTGCTTAAAAAAGCACTACTAAAAGCCGACGTTCATCACAAAGTTACCAAAGAATTGCTAGCTCTTATAGAGGCTGATCTAAAGCAAAGCGGAATAGGCCAAAAGCAGTTTTTAGACGCTATAAAGTCAAATTTGACGAAGGTTTTAACCGCGCCGGGTAATCAAGGTTTTGTCTTTGCACCCGTGGCTCCTACGATCGTGCTAATGGCTGGCTTGCAAGGTAGCGGAAAAACCACTACGACGATAAAGTTAGCAAATTATCTAAAGCTTAGAAAGAAAAAAGTTTTGGTCGCAGCGTGCGATTTGCAACGTTTGGCGGCCGTCGAGCAGCTTCGTCAGCTTTGCAAAGCAAACGAGATAGAGCTTTTTAGCATAGAAAACGAAACCGATCCGCTAAACGTAGCCAAACAAGCGCTAGCTAAAGCAAAAAGCGGTCTTTACGACGTACTTTTGGTTGATACGGCGGGACGCCTAGCGATAGATGAAGCTTTGATGAAGCAGATAAAAGATATCAAATCAGCGCTCGAGCCGCATGAAATTTTTTACGTAGCCGACGCTATGAGCGGACAAGACGGCGTAAAAACAGCAAGTACGTTTAACGACGCGCTAAGAATAAGCGGCGTGGTGCTAAGTAAATTTGACTCGGACAGCAAAGGCGGCGTAGCTATCGGTATAGCCAAGCAGCTAAATATACCGCTTAGATTTGTGGGCATCGGCGAAAAAGTCGGCGATATGGAGAGCTTTATCCCTGAGCGTATCGTGAGCCGCATAATGGGTGAGGGTGACTTGGCGACGTTGGTTGAAAAAACTAGCGCCGTAATAGACGAACAAGAAGCAAAAAGAATAAATAAAAAGATCAAAAAAGGACAGTTTAACTTTAACGACTTTTTGTCGCAAATGGAAAGCGTCAAAAAGCTTGGAAATATGAAAAGCTTAATCGGTATGATACCAGGGCTCTCAAGCGTGGCAAATCAGATAAAAGATATCGACCTTGATAACTCGAAAGAAATTTTGCATATCAAGGCTATGATAAATTCGATGACGCAAAAAGAACGCGAGAATCCTGATTTGCTAAATAACAGCCGAAAAAGACGTTTGGCTGCGGGATCTGGACTATCTCAAGTAGAGGTAAATCGCTTTTTGAAGCAGTTTGAAAACGCATCAAAAATAGCAAAGAGATTTTCAGGCAAAGAGGGCCTAAAGGGGCTAGGAAATTTACTAAACCAAGCTAAAAATACTCGCCCTAATTAAAGGGCTTAAATTTGGCTACGAGGCGTGGCTAAATTTAAGCCTATTTAAAAAACAGAAGGAGAAATATAATGGCAACAGTAGTAAGACTAACGAGAATGGGACGCAAGAAAAAACCTTTTTATCGTATAGTCGTAACGGATAGCAGAAAAAGAAGAGACGGCGGCTGGATAGAGTCGATCGGTTACTACAACCCGATGGTTGAGCCTGAGGTGGTAAAATTTGAAGCTGATCGTTTTGCTTATTGGAAAGGCGTCGGTGCGAAACTTATCGACA
>CAUQPE010000072.1:0-8969 GCA_963519915.1 uncultured Campylobacter sp.
TGCGCTCCATGCACCAGCGGAAGAAAAACGCGATGTGCGTCGCGCCGTTTTCCTGTGAGATATCTGTCGGCGTATTTTTCGCGCCCCAGTGCCATTTTGCCTTGTCGTAGGTAACGTAAGCCATTTCGCCCCCCCCTTTTTTTTTAAATCGGCGTATTTTACTAAAATTTAGCTTTGCTTTAGCGCAAATTCGCGCCCGCCGCGGGCAAATTTAGCGCTTGATTATCACAACTTAAAAGGATATAATGCCGCCTCTATTTCAAAGGAGAAAAAATGAGCGAGAAAAATTTACAAATTTTAGGCTGGATAGGCACGTGTCTGTCGGTCATTATGTATATTTCCTACATCCCGCAGATAATGGGCAATCTTGAGGGCAACAAGACGCCTTTTATCCAGCCTCTAGCCGCAGCGATAAACTGCACGATTTGGACTAGCTACGGATTGCTAAAAGCTAAAAGAGACTATCCGCTGGCGGCTGCGAATTTGCCTGGGATAATTTTCGGACTTTTGGCGACGATAACGGCTTTTTAGGGGATAAAGACCGCTAAATTTGCCGATACGGCGAAGTTAAATTTGATGTTTTTTGACGCTAGTTTCGGTGGCTCAAATTTGCAAATTTGAATGCAAATTTTCTGCACTGTTTTACTGTATTTTTAATATCTTAATTTTCTTGTTAAGGAAAAAAGGGGCTTAAATTACGCTCTGCTAGCGGTTGCGAGCGTAGCGGTCTTTTTTGGCGGAGCGCAGCGAAGGTAGCGAACGCAGTAAAGCTAAGCAAAAGAGTTCCCTTTTGTATCTGCCTTTCTCTTTTTCTTGGGAGGCGGAAGGGGTTTCTACTTACGAAGCGTCGCCCCTTCCGCCCCCCCAAACCCCACCATCCCCACTGCACGTGAGAGGTTGCTACACTGCGTGCAGGTTTATTTGGCGCTGTCGCGCCTCACGTTTTTAAATTTACATTTTCAAGATACGGGTCTCGGTGCGTCAAATTTACAAATTTAACTTCAAATTTGAGCTAAAACGATAAGGCGCAGTATTTTTTCTTTAGACGAGGCGGAAATGAGCCGAGCGAGGGCGCGTATATGAAATACGTAACCAAGCTTCGGCGACATTTCCAACGAAGTATAAAAAGAAAAGACAAGCCGCTAAATTCTAAAGATCACGCGGATCGGCGATCTTGCCTACCACCGCACTCGCCGCCGCTACGGCCGAGTTCGCCAGATACACCTCGCTCGTGCGATCTCCCATGCGGCCGACGAAGTTTCTATTTGTCGTACTCACGCAGCGTTCCCCAACGCCTAAAATCCCCATATATCCGCCCAGGCACGCGCCGCAGGTCGGGTTGCTCACGACTGCGCCAGCCTCGGCAAATATATCCATCAGCCCCTCTTTTTGCGCTTGCAAGGCGATATTTTGCGTTGCAGGCGTGATGATGAGGCGGGTTTTGCGAGCTACTTTGCGGCCTTTTAGGATCTCGGCCGCGATGCGTAGATCGCTTAGCCTACCGTTCGTGCAGCTACCGATAAAGGCCTGATCGATAGCGATGTCGTCTTTTACAGCTTCGCGCACGCTCTTGCCGTTGCTAGGTAGAAACGGATATGCGATCACGGGATCGAGTTTGCTAACGTCGATCTCTAAAATTTGCTCGTAGTTCGCGCCCTCGTCGGAGTAGTGCAGCTTCGGCTCGGCGCGTAAGCTTTTGCCTTTCAAAAACTCTTTCGTGGTTTCATCGACCGCGATGATACCGCTTTTGCCGCCGGCCTCGATCGCCATGTTGCACATACTAAAACGCCCGTCCATATCGAGGCTCTCTATCGTCTCGCCCGTAAATTCCAGCGCCTTATATAGCGCGCCGTCCACGCCGATGCGGCGGATGATCTCTAGGATGAGGTCCTTGCCGTAGACGTGGCGGTCTAGCTTGCCGCGAAAGATCACTTTGATAGTCGGCGGCACTTTGAACCAATTTTTGCCAGTTATCATCGCGTAGGCTAGGTCGGTGCTGCCCATGCCTGTAGCAAAGGCTCCCAGCGCGCCGTGGGTACAGGTGTGGCTATCGGCGCCGATGATGACGTCGCCAGGCACTACGAGGCCTTTTTCCGGCAAAAGCGCGTGTTCGATCCCCATGTCCTTTTCGTCGAAATAGTTTTTCAAGTCGTGCTTATACGCAAAATCGCGGCTGATTTTAGCTTGGTTGGCGCTTAGGATGTCTTTGGCGGGGATGTAGTGGTCCATCACGACGCTAAAGCCGTCCGGATTAGCTAGCTTTGTCGCGCCGCTTCGCTCAAACTGCTTGATGGAGATCGGAGTCGTGATGTCGTTGCCGATGACCATATCGATGTCGCTCTCGATGATCTCGCCCGCGAAAACCTCGCGCCCTACGTGCTCGCTGAAAATCTTTTCGGTGATGGTTTGCTTTGAGTTTTGCATAAATTTTCCTTTTTGCGGATGCCGCGCGTTTTTAAAATTTAGCGATTTTAGCGAAAAATGGATAAAAAGAGATTGAGATTAAAATTTGAGCGTTGCAAATACGAACCCGGTTCGGCCAAATAGCGCAGTACGCCGCGGATTTAAAACCGAATTCGGCGTTTTTAGGATGCGGGTTTGGACGAGTCGATTTGAAGTCAAATTTGTAAATTTGATTGAATTTGACTTCAAATTTGAGCGTAAAGCGATAAGGCGAAGTATCGCGAGATGATTTTTTGAGTTTTGAAGCAAAATTGAGCGTGCGCTAGGCATATAGCCTGCGGAGCGAAAATTTTGCGAAATCTCGGAAAAGCACTCGCGAGACAAGCCGCTTAAATTTTAAAATTTAACGCTAGCAGTCAGCATAAACTGCCTCGCATACCCCGGCTGTATCGGTATGATATTAGCCTGCGTGCCAGTAGATGAGGACGTATAGTAGAGCTTATCGGTCAAGTTTTTGACGTTAAAGGCGAAATTCGTCTCGTAGCCCGCGATCTTGGTATCGTAGCTGATAAAGGCGTCGTAAACGACCGCGTCGTCCATCTTAAAGCCCGTTCCTGCAGGCACGGCCGGTAAATTCGTCCTCATGTAGTAGGTGTACCATGAGCCAAAGTACCTCGCTCCGCCACCGATCCTTAGGCCTTTTGCGCCTAGGTGGCTAAAGTCGTAGTTGGCAAAGAGACTGGCTTGGTGCTTTGGCGTGGCTTCTAGCGGTTTGCCCACTAGCACGGCAAACGCGCCGCTATCCTTGCGTACCTCGGTTTTAGTATATGCGTAGCTAGCGCCCACGCTTAGCCCTTGCGTCACGCGGCCGTTAAAGTCAAACTCAAATCCTCTCGAGCGCGCTTCGCCCACGGGAGTGCTAACGCTATTTACGGTGCGCATGATGTTTTTCTTATCGATGTTAAAGACCACCGCGCTAGCCGTTATGCTATCGTTTTGAAATTTAGTTCCCAGCTCTATGCTTTTGCCTTCTTCGGGCTTTATGTCGCCGATGTCGTCGCCGCTGATCGCCATTTGCGGGCTAAAGCTTTGCGCGTAGTTGGTATAAACCGACCACTCCGGCGTTAGCAGGTATAAAAGCCCCGTCTGCCACGTAAATTTGCCGTCTTGCTGATCGGTGGTGTTTGGTCCGCTAGTCGTGCCGCGCGCTACTTGGTCGTAGTATTCGTATCTAACGCCCAAAGAGTAGATCAAATTTTCGGTCAAATTTATACTATCTTGCGCGTAAAATCCGATCGTTCTTAGCTTTTGATACTGGATACCGGAGGCTCGGTCGGACGGATAGGCGACCGTGCCGTAGACTGGACTGTAGATATTTATCGGGAAGTTTCTGTGCGTCATGCCTGAGCTGTAGCTGTTTAGCGCGCCGGGTCTATAGCGGTAGTACTCCTTTGCGTCGATACCAAATAGCAAGTTATGCTCTATCTCGCCCGTTTGCACGTAACCGTTTAGCGTGAGCGAGCCTGCGTGCGTTCGGTGGATAAATCCTTCATACGCCTCGTTTCGTCTAGCCGCCACGCCCGTGTTTAAATTTACGTTCATTAGCCTGATGTGACCGTACTCGTGCTTGGAGCGCGAATACGCGTAAGCGCCGCGCAGTAGCCAGTCCTCGCCGATATTTTTTTCAAAATTTACGTCCACGGTGTCGAGTCTGGTTTTTAGTTTATTAAACGGCTCGTCAAGGCGTCTTTTCTTATCTATCGGCAGTAGCTTGCCCGTGCTTGGCACTAGATACATACCGCGGTCGATCGGATCGGTCGAGCGCGTGTGCGTATAGGCTAAATTTATGCGGTAATCATCGCCTTTATAAGAAAGAGAGGGCGCAAAGAGGACGTTTTTATATTCGCCAAACTCCCTCCAGTAGTCTTTTTGCATCATATCAAATATGAATCTATACGCAAAGCCGCTATCAGCGATCGGTCCCGTGGCGTCAAAGCCCGCGTTCCAGTAGTTGCGGTTGCCGATACCGGCCCAAATTTCGTTTGAGAAGTCGTATTTTGGCTTTTTAGTGACCATATTTATGATGCCGCCGGGCTCTTGCGCGCCGTAGAGTAAGCTAGCCGGGCCTTTTAGCACCTCGACGCTTTCTACGGTTTTATTAAAGCTATGCATGACGCTAGCAGGCACGCCGTTTCGCATGATCGAGCCGTCGCGTCCGCCGCCAAAGCCTCTTTTTATGATCGAGTCAAAGATACCGCCCGTGGTATTTCCGTAGCTAACACCGCTAACGTTTTGAAGGCTCTCGGCTAGAGTTTCGGGTTTTTTATCTTTTAGCTGTTGTTGCGTTACGACGTTTACCGTCTGCGGGATTTCTAAAATAGGCGTATTGGTTTTGCCTACTTCGCTGGTTTTGGCGCGGTATCCATCATCCGCGCTCTCGCTAATCTCGACGCCTTGCAATGCTACGTCGGCGGCGAAAATTTGAGTTAAAAGCAGCGACGAGGCCGCTAAACTTAGGCTAAATTTGTTCATTTATTTTTTCTCCGTTTTAAAATACATTATCATTATATTATTCTTGCGCTTAAAATTCGCTCGGATTTTAGGCTATAATTTCGGCTATGAAATACGCAAAATTAAAACAAATACAATCATTTTTGGGCAAATTTAAAAAAATAACCGCAATCAGACGCGCGGGCGATATGGTGATATTTACCCAGTTTGACGGCGAGCTCGGGCTATTTTTTGATCTTAGCAAGTCTGACTCCGCGATCTACGCAAATCTAGATTTTTTAAACGTAAAAGAGTACAAAGCGCCCTTTGACGTCGCGCTTAAAAAGAGGTTCTGGGGGGCGAAAATTTTAAATTTAAGCGTGCCCGAGGGAAATAGAATTTTAAAGCTGGAGTGCGAATTCCAAGGCTCGTATAAGAGTCTGGCCTCAAGCCTGTTTTTGGAGTTTACGGGGCGCTTTACCAACGCGATCATCACGGACGAAAAAGGTGTCATCGTCGAGGCTTTGCGCCATATAGATAATAATTTTCGCGTGATAAAACCGGGGCGCGAGCTGCTTGAGCTGCCGCCGGCTACGATAAAAGAGCGCCAGACGCCGCCGATAACTGATTTTGCGCGGTATTTTAGCGAGGAATTTGAGCGCGTAAATAACGCAAAGCTAGAAAATCTGCGCGCCGTAAAATCGGCCGCGATAGAGCGAAAAATGCAAAATTTAAGCGAGATTTTATCGGGCCTTGAAAACGAAGCGGATCTAAATGCGCAAAGCGAAATTTTAAGCAAAAATGCGGGGCTGATCTTATCAAATTTACACGCGTTAAGGGACTACGAGCGCGAGGTAACGCTAAATGATTTTGAGCGAGGCGAGGTGCGGCTCGTGCTGGATGATAGCCCTAAAATCGCCGCAAACGCGATGTTTGCCAAAGCAAAAAGGCTAAAGCAAAAGGCGGCGGGTCTAATCATCGAGCGACAAAATTTGACCGAAAAACTGGAGTTTTTATCAAATTTACAAACGCTCGTAAATGAAGCGAAAAGCGCCGAAGAGCTAGAGGTCCTAGCGCCTAAAAAGGCCCGCACCGTAAAGCAAAAAGAGCAAAATCAAAACGTCGAGGATTTTTACGTCGAGGGTTATAAAATCAGCATCGGACGCAACGAAAAGGGCAACGTCTGGCTGCTAAAAAACTCCAAAAAAGACGACGTCTGGATGCACCTAAAAGACCTGCCGTCCGCGCACGTCATCATCAAAACCTCAAAAAGCGCTCCCATCGAGGAAATTTTGAGATTTGCGGCGAAAATTTGCGTAAATTTTAGCGTCAAAGGCGGCGGGACGTACGAGGTTGATTTTACCAAACGTAACAACGTCAAAATTACGAGCGGCGCAAATGTAAATTATATTAATTTTAAGACGATATTAGTAACGAAGCACGACTAAAACAGGAGGCGAAAATGGCTGTAACACCCCTTGGCAATACGATTTTTATCAATCAAAACGTAAACATGGTCTCAAACAAGGTCGCCGACGTCCAAAATAGATTTGACCTGCAAAATCTCGCAGCCGCATCGCTAGCAAGCGACGAAAAACGAGAGGTCTCCGAGGTGCGACCGACCGAGGAAACCTACAAAATCGACCCCGAAAACGAACACGAAAAGCAAAAAGGCAGGCAGGAGCAGGGCGAGCTCGCCTCGGAGCAAAAGGGCGAAAACTCCGACTCTGACGGTGATAAAAACTCGGAGGATCATGTCGCGGCTAACGACTTCCCGCAGGCGTCGCCTGTATTTCAGCACCTTGATCTTAAAATTTAAGCTTGCGGACTTAAATTTGACCGCTCGCGGCTGGGCGGTAAAATTTGGCTCGATTTAGATCAAATTTGAGCTTTTATCCGCCAAATTTAAGCAGCTGTTTTTTAGCGAGAGTAAATTTCAACACAGATCGTCAAATTTGCGCTGAAACTACAAGCCTCGCCCGGTAAAATTTAACCCAAATCCGCCAAATTTACCGCCCCGCTTTAATCAAAAATGAAATTTAACGCAAAACCATTAAATTTGACCGTTCGCCAAAGTCCGCAAAGGTAAATTCGCCTCAAATTTCGGCGCTTTTAAGCGAAAATTTTATACAATTATTACTCAAAAAAGGAAAAATCATGAAAACGCGTATAATCACCGGCGTCGCGCTATTTGCGGCGGTTTTGGTCATCTTTTTCGTCGATAGTTATCTGTTAAATTTCGCCATTTTGGGCTTCGTGCTTTATACGGCCTTTGGCGAAGCGCAAAAGCTCTACGGCCTGCAGGGCGGCTCCCTTGCGCTCGTGGCGGTTATTTTTTACCTACTTACGCCCTTTTCAAACCCCGTGTTTATCGCTATTTTAGCGGTCTTGCTGGTGGTTAGTTTTCTCGCGCATTTTAAAAGCAAAAATCTAACACCCGCGCTGCCGTTTTTGTATCCGATGACGCCGATTTTTCTCATCTGGATGCTTTATTCGCTCTACGGCGTGGGCTACTTGGCGTGGCTGATTTTAACGGTCGTCGTGTGCGATAGCGGGGCGTTTTTCGTCGGTAAATTTTGCGGCAAACACGCCTTTAGCGAGACTTCGCCTAATAAAACCTGGGAAGGCGTAGTAGGCGGCATCGCCGTAGCTACGGTCTTTGGCGCGGGCTTTGGCTGGGTGCTGACCGATAGTTTTTGGCATAGCCTCATCACGGCGTTTTTGGTCGCGACTTTCGGCGTTTGGGGCGATCTTTTCGAGAGCTACTTAAAGCGCCGCGCGGGCGTCAAGGATAGCGGCACGCTACTGCCGGGCCACGGCGGTATGCTTGACCGCGTCGACGGCTATCTTTTCGGCGTTGCCGCGATGCTCTGGACGCTATCGTGGTAGTGCTGGGCTCGACGGGCTCGATCGGGACGAATACTCTAAACCTAGCCCGCAAATTCGGCCTTGGCATCGAGGCGCTGAGCTGTGCGTCAAACTACGAGCTTTTAAACGAGCAAATCGCCGAATTTAAGCCTAAATTCGTCTATATCGCTGAGCCCAAATTTGCAAAATTCGTAAAGCACAAACGCGTTTTTGCTGGCGCGCAGGGTATCTGCGATATGCTAAAAGAGTGCGAGAGCGAGCGCGTTGTAAATTCTCTGGTTGGCTTTGCGGGGCTGGCTCCGAGCCTAAGCGCGCAAAAGCTGGGCAAAAAGCTGGCGCTTGCTAATAAAGAAAGCCTCGTCGCGGGCGGCAAATTTTTAGACAGGGGCGCGATAAATCCGATAGATAGCGAGCATTTCGGGCTTAAATTTCTGCTCGCGAACAAAACCCCGGTCGCCAGGCTCGTCATCACGGCTTCAGGCGGCGCCTTTTACAAAACTCCGCTAAAAGCCCTAAAAGACGCCCGCGCCGCAGACGCGCTAAAACACCCGAACTGGAGCATGGGCGCAAAGATCACGATCGACAGCGCGACGATGGCGAACAAGCTTTTTGAGGCGTTGGAGGCCTTTTGGCTCTACGGCGTGCGGGATATCGAGGCGCTCATCGAGCGCACGTCCACGGTGCACGCGCTGGTGGAGTTTGCCGACGGCTCGACTACGGCGCATCTATCTAAAACCGATATGATTTTAGCCATCGCGCACGCGATTTTGGGCGAGGACGGAGCGCTAAATTTGAATGCTACCGATACGAAAAATGTGCAAATCGTGCCGAATTTGGACCTAAAAACATTAAAAAATATAAAATTCGGCGAGATAAATTTGAAAAAATATCCTATCTTTTCGCTAAAAGACCAAGCTTTGCAAAACCCCGATCTCGGCGTTGCGATAAATGCCACAAACGAAGTTGCGGTGTATAAATTTTTGCGCGGCGAGTGTGGATTTTTGGACATCTCGCGAACGGTTTTGGCTGCGGCAAAGAGGTTTGAAAACGAGAAGATAGAGAGCGAGAGCAAGATCTTTGAAGTGGATTTAGAAGTGAGAGCGTGGGCAGAAAAGTTGCTTAAATAGCAGCTCGTCTCGCGAGTGATTTTCCAAGATTTTGCAAAATTTTCGCTCCGCAGGCTATATGCCTAGCGCACGCTCAATTTT
>CAUQPE010000073.1:0-8773 GCA_963519915.1 uncultured Campylobacter sp.
GAGCGCGCAGGTAAAAGTCAAACGGGCTTAGGATATCGAAAATCTCGCTTAGATTGTCCGCGCTATAGATGATGGACGCGAGGATCGCGCGCTCCATATCCAGGTCGTAGAGATTGTGCATATCGATGTTTTCTTTTGCCATTTTAGTGTCCTTTTATCTTGTTAAATTTGCCTGCGTTTGGGCGGATTTTATAAAATTTGAATTCAATTTTGACGCTTGCTCTTAAATTTGCTTTAGCTTTGAGCGGTCAAATTTGAGTTAGCGCCGTAAAGGGCGCAGTTTCGCAGGCTCGCGCCGATAAAATAGAGTTCAAATTTGACGATCAAATTTAAACCCGAGCCAGAGGCCAAATTTATCGGCTCAAATTTGACCGAGCCGCTCGCCGCCAAACGTCAAATTTGACGACCGAAATTTACGCCCGAGACTTTATCTCGTCGTCGATCTCGAGTAAAAATCTACCCACCAGCTCGCTCTCAGGCAGCCTCGCTACCACTTCGCCTTTGCGCATTATCATGCCGTTTCCTTTGCCAAACGCTATGGCTACGTCCGCGCCCTTGGCCTCGCCGATCGCGTTTACGACGCAGCCCATCACCGAGACGTTTAGCGGCTCTTTGATGTGTTTGGTTTTTTCCTCGACGAGCTTTACCGCAGCCATCAGATCGGCTTGCAAACGCCCGCAGGTCGGGCACGAGATGATATTTAGCCCCTCTTTTTGGCGGCCACTGTCTTTTAGGATCGCTTTTGCGACCTTGATCTCCTCCTCTAGCTCGCCCGTGATGCTGACTCTCATCGTATCGCCGATGCCCTCCAGTAGCAGTCCGCCTAGCGCGATCGCGGACTTTATCGTCGCGTGAAAGCTAGTGCCGGCCTCCGTCACGCCCAGATGAAACGGATAATTTACCAGCGGCCGCAGCGCACGATATGCGGCCATTGTGCGCTCGACGTCGCTTGATTTTAGCGAGATTTTGATATCGGTAAAGTCAAAATCCTCGAGCAAATTTATGTTATAAAGCGCGCTTTGTACCATCGCTTCGACCGTGCGACCGTATTTGTCCTCAAACTGCTTTTCGAGCGAGCCGGAGTTTACGCCGATACGGATAGGCAGATTTCGCTGCTTGCACGCGTCCACGACGGCTTTGATGTTTTTTTTCGAGCCGATGTTGCCCGGATTTATACGGATAGCGTCGACGAACTCGCTAACTATCACGGCGTAGTTGTGGTTAAAGTGGATGTCGGCGACGACGGGCAGCGGGCTAGCCTTCACGACCTCGCGCAGCGCGGCGGTGTCCTCTTTGTCAAACACGGCGCAACGCACGATATCGCAGCCCGCAAAATAAAGCCGCTGTATCTGCTCTAGCGTGCCTTTTACGTCTTTTGTTTTGCTAAACGTCATCGACTGCACCGATATGGGCGCATCTCCGCCTATTTTTACGTCCCTGATTTTGATCTGTTTTGTGGGGTATCTTTGCAAATTTGGCCTTTAAATTTTATTGTGCGATTATATAAAATCTTGGCTTTTAAATAAATTTACCGCCCTAAAACCTACTCGCCCAAAACCTCGCGCCTATACTCCCGCGTATCTATAAATTTGGCTCTCAGGCTTTTTTGATTTTCTATGTGCGCGTCTATGTTTTTGCTAGTTATCTCTACGCCTAGCCCCGCATGCTCGCCCTGCCCCGACAAGAACTCCAGCATCATATCGCCGAGCCTTGCGTTATAGTGGCTAGCCTCCCAGTAGTACGGCGAGACTTGATCGGCGTTTTTAGGTAGCTCCTGAGTCGTTATCTCGTTATAAACGCCAAAATCCACTATCCTAAACGGTTTTTTTCCTAGACGCTTGGCAACCTCTTCATTTACGGCCGTTACCTGCTTTTTCCACTCGTACCACGCTACGTCAAGCCCGACTCTGTAGTCCATAGCTTCAAGCAGCCTGGCATGCAGCGGACTTATAGCGATATCTAGGGTTACGTTATTTTCGTGAGCATCCGTTAAAATCTCGATAAAATTTTCATAAGACAGCCTTGACACCTCGTCTCTTTTGCGCTCAGCCATATATCCGCCCTCTATCTTTTTTACGGAGTATTCGTAGTAGCCCCCGTTTCTTCGCACCTCTTCTAGTAGCGACGCCTCGGTCCGTCTGCCGTCAGGCTCAAAAAGCGGCGTTTTGCCGTATTTTAGGAAAGTCGCTACCGAGTCGCGAAGCGTCTGGAAGCTAAATAAAATTTTATACGCGCTAGGATTTTTAAAATACTCCTCGAAATCATCGGCCTTACTACTGCCGCCTAGCATCGTCTTGTCGTCAAAAACGAGCAATGCCTGTTTTAAATTTCCCTGCTTTATCGCCCATTTTAGATAGGCCTTAGCTTCTTTTAGACTGCCTCCTGATACGGCCGCGTTAAATGCCGGTTGCGTAAAGTATCTATGCGCAGGATTTAGTGCGGTTTGCGGTCGGGAGTTGCCTAAAAATATCGAGGCGGGCCTTATTTTTTGGATCTTTACAACCTTCATAAAGCGTGACTGTAAGTCCTCTCTAGGTTTATTTTTAAAGATATCGGTATCGTAAATCCTATATGGATCGACCAGGTAGTTAAAAACCGCTACAAACGCGAAAATCAAAGCCGCCGAGGTCAAAAAGCTAAACGTCCATTTTTTAAATTTCATACCACTTTCCTAAAAGTTAAAATATAAAAATTGAGACATTTTGTGCAAATTTAAAACGCCCAGCGTAAAACAAAGCACAGCAAGGGTCAAATTTAGCCCGCCGAGCCTAAAGCCTTGTAGTTTTTGCGCGGAGTTTTTAAATAGCAGCGCTACCGCAAAACCAGCGATCAGATAGTAGAACAAGGTGTTTGTGCTGTCTATTTGTATATTTGGATTCCACTCACCAAATTTAACGCCGTACTCCCTCAAAAAACCGACCTTTTTCTCTAGCCGCGAATTTAGAGTTAGCCCTCCGCCCAGCCCAAACATCCCCTTTAGCACCTTTAGCGCGTCATCCCACTCCTTCGCTCTAAAAAATACCCAAGCGATATTTACGAAGTTAAAGGTTATAAACCAAGCTACGAATTTATTTAGCCTAAAACCAAGCTCACTCCAAATCCTTTGGACGACCAGAGCCGCACCGTGCAGACATCCCCAAAATACAAACGTCCAGCCCGCCCCGTGCCAGATGCCGCCTATCACGAAGGTCGCGGCCAAATTTACGTACGTTCTCGCCTTGCCCTTGCGGTTGCCTCCCAGCGGGATATAGACGTAATCTCTTAAAAAACGGCTTAGCGTGATATGCCACCTGCGCCAAAAATCCTGAATACTTAAAGCCTTGTAAGGCGAGTTGAAATTTATCGGGAGTTTGATGTTAAAAAGCAGCGCCGCGCCGATCGCCATATCGGAGTATCCGCTAAAATCAAAATAGAGCTGAAACGTGTAGCTAAGGCTAGTGACCCAAGCTTCGATCAAATTTAAGCTCGCAGCCATGTCAAATCCCTCGGTCGCCCAAACGGCAAAAGTATCGGCGATAACGACCTTTTTAAAAAGTCCGATAGAAAATATAAAAAGCCCAAGAGCGATATTTTTGTAGTTGATTATTTTGTTCTTGGTTTTCGCAAACTGCAGCATCATCTCCTCGTGATGTACGATGGGGCCGGCGATTAGCTGCGGAAAAAACGTAACAAACAAGCAGTAATTTAAAAAATCATACCGCTTCGCGCTCTCTTCTGCCGCGCTATCTACCAGATACGCGATCTGCTGAAACGTAAAAAACGAAATCGCAAGCGGCAAGAGTAAATTTAGGTGCGATATCTGCGTACAGAAGGCGAAATTTACGTTGGCGATCAAAAAGTCTGAATATTTAAAATACCCAAGCAAGGCCAAATTTGCCGCGATACCAAGGGCTAGGAGGATTTTTTTTGAAATTTTAGGATTATTTTTACAAAGCTCTAGCCCAAAAGAGTAGTTAAATATCATCGAGCCTACTTATTAGCGGTAGATACGCGATGTTCCACCAGCTGTAAAAATATAGCGACGATAGCACTAAAAAGCCTTTCGCCGCTTCGGTAAGGCGCTTTTTATTTAAGAAAAAATATACGAAAAAAGTTATGGGCAAAAATAAAAATATAAATTCGTAAGAGTTAAAAAGCATTATCCATCCATTGATTTTTAGCGCAATTATAATAAACATTATTTAATATTTAAACAAAATAGTAACTAATTTAACTAGCAACAAATGAACCGGCAAATGAGTCGGTGGTCAAATTTGAAGCAAAGGCGCAAAAATAAAGGTAAGAACAAGACGATACGCGAAAAATAGTCTATCGAGCCTGAAAGTTAAATTTGAACAAAAAGATGGAAACGGCAGTATCACAAAGCTAGGCTAGGCGCGAATAAAAATTGCGATGGGAGCGTATTGCAATACGTGACCGAGCAAATTTTATTCGCAACGAAGTATAGCAAAGCAAGACAACGCGTCATGTGTTTAGATCAGGATAATCCCACGCATTATACTCATCGCTTAGATTATCGTTCTCAGCACCCTTGCAGCACAGCCACTCTAGCCCGCCGCGTCTCTCCATCACGACTTCCTCATCGAGTCCAGCACTCTTGGTGCCGTGCACGCGGGCATTGACGCACGCCCAGTGGTAACGATAGACGAGATCAAGCGCTTGCAGGATTTCATCAGTACCCCGCAGCTTCACGCGCTCCGAAAAATCACCGCCGATAAAGGTATCCATCAAAAATTTGCAGTCGCAGATCTCGTTTGGGAAATTTAGCTCCTCTACGAGACCCATGGCCCACATCAGCGCCCACAGCGACTCGTATTTCCAGCCCATATTTACGGCCTCGTTATAGCTCGCCTCACCCTCTATGACGCGGCGTTCCATGCGCGTTAGCTTGTCTATGCACCCAAAGCGGTTATCTAGAAAGTCCTTCGTGCCCTGCTTGTCTTCATCCGTTAGCTCACCGTTATCTCTTATCGTGCAAGCACACATTATCGCGGCAAACGAGCAGATCGCGCGGGCGATAACCTCGTCCTTTTCGCGCGGCGCGACCTCGCCCGTCTCGTATCGTAGAGGCAAATGCTCTATAAAAGGCACGCCTTGCGATTTTAAAATTTCGATGCTTATATCCTTGCGCTCCTGCGCGGTCTTGCCGATCTTTGCGGCGTTTGCGCTTCTTTTTCGCGCGCTATCGGCCCCCTTTTTAAAAAAATCAAAAATACCCACGCCTTCTCCTTTAAATTTCCATAAATTTACGCGGGTATTTTAGCGTATAAACGGCAATTTTAGCGACTTGTCGGCGACAAATTTACGTAAATTTCAAAAACGTTGCGCTAGAATCCGCATCCATCAAATTTTAAAGGATAAAAAATGAGAAAAACTTTAGCAGTTTCGCTTCTATGCGCGGCAAGCGCGATGTTTGGCGCAAGCGCGGACGAAATCTACGCCACGGCGCAAGCAGCGAAAACAAAAGGCGATCTTGCGGGTGCGCTCGGCGGTTTCGAGAAGGCTTGCGAGGCGTCGCACGCGGATGCTTGTCGTCGTGCGGGATTAGCCTACGACTACGGTATGGGCGCTACGCAAGATTACGCCAAGGCGGCTAAATTTTACGAAAAATCGTGCGAGCTAGGCGATGCTAACAGCTGTTCGAATTTAGCCGACGTCTACGGCGCAGGCAGGGGCGTGGAGCGCTCGGAGCAAAAATCGTTCGAGTTATTTAACAAAAGCTGCGAAATGGGTAGTAGCGGCGGCTGCTACGGACTAGCAGGGCTTTATGAGAGCGGTAAAGGCACGGAAAAATCAAGCGAACAAGCGGCTAAATTTTATAAAAAATCCTGCGAGCTAGGTCTTGATCTAGGTTGCGAAAAGGCAAAGTAAGGTTTATTGGGCGTGGATAAATCTACCCCGACTTTTTGCACGATTTAGTCGGCGGCGGCAAATTTTAGCCGTATCCATAAACGCGCTTGGATTATTAAATTTGACGGACAATAAGCAAAGGCAAATCTAAAATCAACGCTCATCAATCCGCAGAATGTAGAAAATAAAATTTAGCATTTTTTTCAGAGTTCCGCCGGTGTGGTGTTTGGCGCAAAAAATTGATTTTAAAATTGGTATTTGGTTTAGGGTTCGAAAAAAGACAAATTTACGGCAAGACCGTAAATTTGGGGATAAAAACGGCCGCGAGCGGAGAAATAACTAAATTTAGGTCTACCGCTCGCTAAAATCTGCAAATTTTACTTAGCCGAGCAGCTTTTGCAGCACTCCAAAAGCCTGCGAGCCGCATTTGAGGCTACGATTAGCCCTGCGGCAGACATTATTATATCTTTTAGCACCAGTCGTCCCGCACCCGATAGATACGGAAATCCGTGATTAGGACTTTCAGTGATGCCCAGCGCCGGATTGCCTAGATTTGGCACCCAAGTCTCAGGCGTCGTTATCAAAAAGCTAAGCGTTACGATAGACATGCCAAACGTCAGCAGCCCGCCGATAAGCCCTAGTTTAGGGAACCAGATGCCAAGCAGCACGAGCGTACCGATAGTGCAGATCATCGCGCCGATCAGATACGAAACCGCATAAGTACCGTTTTGTTTATGCCACTCGATGTTTTTAGGCACAACCAAGCCTTCCGGGTTTTTATGTAGGTTATACTCGGCGACCATTTTGCCCTTGCCGTTATCTACGATATCTTTTTTGCTATACATGTAGCTAAAAAACGGGCTGTTGGTTACAAACGGTACGATGCCGTCGGCCTCGTATTGCACGACTTTGAGTCCGCCTATCCACACCATCACGATGAAAATCGCGACGCTAACGTAATTTACGAAATATTTTTGCGAGCCTGCTAGGGCTTGTAAAAATTTTTGCATTAAGTTCCTTTAGGGTGATTTTTATAATTTTAATTAGACTGTATATTTAAGGCTAGATAAAATTATAACGGGATTATATATAAATCATATAAAATTCGGCTTAAAAAGATAAGCATTATCATAAATGGAAACTTTAATTACATTTTAGTTTTGATTTAAGTAAGATTTTAAATTTATAATATCTTTATCCGCAAATAGCCGCCAAAACACACTAAAGACTATTTGGTAGATTTGGCTGGTCTATGTTAGTGGATTAATAGCAAAACTTACGTTAAATTTAAGACTTGATCTCTAGACGCCAAAACCAAAACGAGCTCGTTTTAGCTTAAATTTTGACACCAAGCCGAATGTGAAATTTGATTTTACAAACCTTACAAAACATTTAAGACGCTTTCTAGCCACCCAAATTAAACATCGAAAGTCAAACGAAAAGAAATCAAATTTACGAGAAATTTATAGGATCCATATCGACGTCAAAGCCGTGCGCGGCGCAGATGCGAGCGGCTTTAATAAGCGGAGCGTGCGAGGCGCAGCGCAGCAAAATCTCAAAACGGTATTTTCCGCCCAGGATTTCGATCGCGCACTTGCCGTGCCCTACGATCTCTAGCGAAGATTCGGCCATGCGCAAATTTTCAAGCTCGGCTACGCAAATTTCAAGCCTTTGCTTTGCCGCCTGCTCGCTTTTTTCAGAAACGATAACTCGCAAAAGCCTAGCAAACGGCGGATATATCGGCTCTCTAGCAAGAATCTCCTCAGCCAAAAACGCATCATAATCCGAGATAAAATTTTCAAAAAACTCCCGCTGCCTACTCTGCACGACCACGCGCCCCTCGCCCGAGCGTCCTGCCCTGCCCGCCACCTGCATTGCCAGCGCCAATGTCCGCTCGCGAGCGCGAAAATCCGGGAAATTTAGCAACTCGTCGACGCCCATGATGACGGCAAGATCTACGTTGTGGTAGTCGTGCCCTTTGCTCAGCATCTGCGTGCCGACAAGCGCGTCTATCTCGCCCGCGTTAAAGGCTTTTAGCGTCTTTTCGAGCTTGTTTTGAGTCGTGATCTCGTCGCGGTCGAATTTCTCGATCCTTGCCGCCGGAAACGCCGATCGCAAGGCTTCCGTTAGCTCGTCGGTGCCGATTTTTTTCGCCTCGATCATCTCGCTGCCGCACTTCTCGCACGAGCATGTCGCAGCCGTCGTAAAGCCGCAGTACTGGCACTTTAGCAGATTACGCTTTTTATAAAAGCTCATCCCGACGCTACAAAACGGGCACTTTATCGTGCTACCGCACTCGCGGCATGAAAGATAGCGGAAGTTCGCGCGCGTGGGCAAAAAGACTACCGCCTGCTTACCGCCCGTAAAACTCGCCGTAAGCTCGCCCAGTATCACGTCACTTAGCCCTGTCTCGCTCTCGTCGTAGATAAATTTTTTCTCGCTTTTAAAAAACGTTCCTCTGAGTCTAAAATGCGGCTGCTTTTTAAAGCTCACGACGCTCGGGGTCGCCGAGCCAAGTACGACTTTGATGTCAAATTTGCTCGCCAAAAATAGCGCAAGGTCGCGGGCGTTATAGTGTGGATTTTGCGCGGATTTGTAGCTGTCGTCGTGCTCCTCATCGACGATGACGAGTCCAAGCTCGGTAAATGGCAAAAACAGCGCCGAACGCGCGCCTGCGATCAAATTTATCTCACGGCTCTGAAATTTTTGTAGGATCTCGCCGCGCTTTTTTGGAGTTATTTTAGAGTGCCACATGCCGAATTTCTCGCCAAAATAGCTCTTTAGTCGCTTTGTCATCTGAGGCGTGAGTGAGATTTCTGGCATCAAAAGCAAAACCTGCTTGCCCGCGAGCAGATATTCGCGGATAATGGAAAAATAAATCTCGCTTTTACCGCTTCCCGTATCGCCGAAAATAAGGCTGGTT
>CAUQPE010000074.1:0-8751 GCA_963519915.1 uncultured Campylobacter sp.
TTAAATTTGCTCGCGGTAAAAGAGCCGATACGAAGGGATTTTTTAGCAACTTTTTCCACGGTCTAGTCGGATCCTCTGCGATGCAGCTAAGCTCGTTTATGGATACGTGGCTGGCGTCGTTTTTGGCGGCTGGATCGATCAGCTATCTTTTCTACGCCAACCGCATTTTTCAGCTACCTTTAGCGATATTTGCGATCGCGCTCTCAACCGCGCTTTTTCCTAAAATTACGCGCCAGATCAAGGCCGGTAACGAAGCCGAAGCTCTAAAATGGATGCAAAAAAGCTTTGAAATTTTATATTTCCTGCTCTTTGCGGCGGCCATTGGCGGCATTATTTTGGCTCAGCCCATCATCAAGCTGCTTTTTGAGCGCGGAAGCTTCACGCAGGCCGATACGGCGGCGACCGCGAGCATTTTGGCCGCTTATATGATCGGGCTTTTGCCGTTTGGACTTGCTAAACTTTTTTCGCTTTGGCTTTATGCGCATTTACAACAAAAGCTAGCCTCCAAAATCGCCGTTATCACGCTCGTTTTTAACCTCGTTTTGGCCGTTGTTTTGATGCAAATTTACGGCGCTTTCGGACTGGCTCTAGCTAGCTCGCTGGGCGGTTTTTTGACGCTAGCTTTAAACGTCAAATTTTTTGGGATAAGGAAATTTTTAGCTATAATTGAGCCTAAAAAACTAACGCTTTTAAGCGCGGTTCTGGCTTTAGAGGCGGTGATTTTGATATTTTTAAGGAAATTTTTAGATGCAAATTTTTGATAGCGTAAAGAGAAAAAAAGTAGAATTCGAGCCCGTAAAAAGCGACTTCGTACGCATTTACGTTTGCGGGCCGACGGTTTATGACGATGCACACTTAGGACACGCCAAAAGCGCGATTAGCTTTGATTTGCTTAGACGCACGCTAAGCGAGATTGGCTACAAGGTTAAATTTGTGCGAAACTACACCGATATCGACGATAAAATTTTAAAGAAAATGGCTGAGAGCGGCGATAGTTTAGAAGCGATCACGGATAGATACATCGCAAGCTACGAGCGCGATATGGGAGCGCTTAACGTGCTTGAGCCAGACGTCAAGCCAAAAGCGACGCAGACACTAAAAGAGATGATAGAGTACATCGAAATTTTGCTAAAAAACGGCTTTGCTTACGAGATAAAAGGCGACGGCATATACTTTGACACCGCAAAAGACGCGGAGTATCTAAGCCTGAGTGGTAAATTTGACACCGAGGCAAACGTCGCTCGCGTGGCTAGTAGCGACGAAAAAAAGGACGAAAAAGACTTTGTGCTGTGGAAATTTGACGAGAAATGGTACGAAAGCCCGTTTGGCCGCGGTCGCCCAGGCTGGCACACCGAGTGTGTCGCGATGATAAAAAAACACCTATCTAGCGGCGAAAAATTTGAGATCGATATCCACGCGGGCGGGCTTGATCTGCTATTTCCTCATCACGAAAATGAGGCCGCACAGTGCCGCTGCGCCGAGCGCAAGAGCCTGGCTAAATACTGGCTACACAACGGCTTTATCCAAGTAAATAACGAAAAAATGAGCAAGAGCCTAGGAAATAGCTTTTTCGTTAAAGACGCGCTGAAGCGAAATTTAGGCGAGGCGGTGAGATTTTATCTGATTTCCAGCCACTACAGAGCAAATTTTAACTTTAGTGAAGATGATCTAAATGCGGCAAAAAAGCGCCTAGATAAAATTTACCGTCTAAAAAAACGAGTTTTGGGCGCGGCGGCAAATTTGAGCGCAAACGAGAAATTTAAGAGCGAATTTATGTCCGCGATGGGAGACGATCTAAACACCTCAAAGGCGCTTGCTTGCGTAGACGAGTTTGTCCGTAGCGCAAATGATGAGCTGGACGCAAATCCGAAAGATAAAGCCAAAAAAGGCGAAATCGCGGCAAATTTGGAGCTGATAGCGCGGGTGCTAGGCATCTTGCAAGTAGATGTGTTTGAGTATTTTCAGTTTGGCGTGAGCGACGAAAAACGAGCATATATCGAGGATCTGATAAATCAAAGAAATGAAGCCAAAGCGGCCAAAAACTACGAGCTATCCGATAAAATCCGCGATATGCTAGCCGCAAACGGCATCAGCCTCATGGATACTCCAAACGGCTGCATGTGGGAAAAGATATGAAGCAGATGAGCCTAAAAGAGGTCCTGCGGCGGTTTGCGCCCTATTTTAGGGATTATATTTCGTATTTTATCATCGCGATCGCCGGCATGCTGATGGCTAGCGGCGGCACTGCGGCGTCGGCGTGGGTGATCGAGCCTGTTCTAAATAAAATTTTTATCGAAAAAAACAAAGACCTGCTTTATCTTTTGCCCTACGCCATCATCGCGATTTACTTTTTAAAGGGGCTTGGGACGTTTTTGCAGGCCTATTTTACGGCGTATATCGGGCAGGATATCGTGAGGAGATTTCGCGAGAAACTGCTAAAAAACCTGCTAAATTTGGATATGAAGTTTTTTAACGATTACCGCACGGGCGAGCTAATAAGCCGAAATATCAACGACATCGACCGCATCAGAAGCATCGTTAGCTCCATGATCCCAGAGCTCATCCGCGAGGCTATCACGATCGTCGGGCTACTTTGCGTCGTGCTTTATCAGAGCCTTCAGCTTGCGTTTTTTGCGCTAGTTATCATGCCTGCAGCCGTCTATCCGCTCTCAAGACTCGCAAAAAAGATGAAAAAAATCTCCCGCGCCTCGCAGGAAAAAACCTCCGACATCAGCTCGAAGCTGAGCGAAATTTTTACCAATATCGAGATCATCAAAGCAAACAACGCGCAGGAGTTTGAGCACGCCAAATTTACCGACGAAAATGCTAAATTTTTCAAACTAAATTTAAAAAGCGTAAAAGTAAACGAGATGGTGAGTCCGATGATGGAAATTTTTGGCTCCGTGGGCGTCGCGGCAGTCGTCATTATCGGCGGCAAAGAGGTCATAGACGGAAATTTGACGATGGGAAGCTTCTTTTCGTTTCTAACCGCTCTTTTTATGCTTTACACGCCTATTAAACGCATTTCAGGCCTTTATAACAAAATGCAAGACGCCGTGGTCGCGGCAGAGAGAACCTTTGAGCTACTTGATAAAGAGCCTCAAATTTTAAGCGGCGACAAGCCCGTGCCGCGTGAAATAAATTTGATAAATTTTAAAGACGTCAGGCTAAGCTACGACGATAAAGAGGTGCTAAAAGGCATAAATCTAAGCGCAAGCAAGTCCCAAACCGTAGCACTCGTAGGCAGTAGCGGCGGCGGAAAAAGCTCTATCGTAAATCTACTCATGAGATTTTACGACGCAAACGGCGGAGCGATCGAGATAAACGGCGAAAATATCAAAAATTTTGACCTCGGTTTGCTTAGACAAAATATCGGCCTAGTGACCCAGCGAGTCTATATCTTTAACGACACGGTCGCAAACAACGTCGCCTACGGCCGCGAATACGACGAAGCCAAAGTCGAACTCGCGTTAAAAACGGCAAACGCGTATGATTTCGTGTCAAATTTACCCGAGGGCGCGCAGACTGTTTTAAATGAATTTGGCACCAATCTCTCAGGCGGCCAGCGTCAGCGTATCGCCATCGCCCGCGCTCTCTACGACGACCCGCAGATTTTGATATTTGACGAGGCTACGAGCGCT
This sequence comes from uncultured Campylobacter sp., assembly GCA_963519915.1. Taxonomy (GTDB): domain Bacteria; phylum Campylobacterota; class Campylobacteria; order Campylobacterales; family Campylobacteraceae; genus Campylobacter_A. The sequence goes on from CAUQPE010000074.1 coordinate 3,642, forward strand.
CTGGATAATGAAAGTGAGCAGCAGATAACCAAAGCCATCGCGAATTTACAAAAAGAAAAGATAATATTTATCATCGCGCACCGCCTAAGCACGGTGCAAAACGCGGATAAGATCGCCGTTATCAGCGGCGGAAAAGTGGTCGGATTTGATACCGACGAGGCGCTTAGCAAGAGCTGCGAAATTTACGCGAAACTAAAAGGCGAAGCCCTTGTTTAAGCCTAAATTTGATAAAATCGCTCAAAATTTAAGGATAAAATTTGAATTACGAAACGCTAAAATCCATATTTTTTAAATTTGACCCCGAAACCGCTCACAAAATCGTAGAAAAAACGCTAAGTATCTCAGACTGCGCACTTCCGGGACTTTATAGTATCGTCGCCAAAAACTGCGTCGTCACGGACGCGGCTCTTTCGCAAAATTTGCTAGGAACTAGCTTTTTAAATCCCGTAGGAATCGCCGGCGGCTTTGATAAAAACGCCACCATGCTGCGTCCGCTAGCCGCGCTCGGGTTCGGGCACGTGGAGTTTGGCACCGTGACGCCAAAAGCGCAAGAGGGCAACGCAAAACCGCGCCTTTTTCGCCTAATCGAAGAAGAGAGCATCCAAAACGCGATGGGCTTTAACAACGAGGGCGCAGACGCCCTTGGCGCGCGCGTCGGCAAACTCTATCCGTTTGCGATACCGCTTTTTGCCAACATCGGTAAAAACAAAATCACTCCAAATGAGGAAGCGATTAAAGACTATGAAATTTTAGTCGCTAAATTTAACGAAATTTGCGACTGCTTCGTCATCAACGTCTCCTCTCCAAACACCCCAAACCTACGCGAACTGCAAGAAGATAGCTTTATAAAAGACCTCTTTGCGCGCCTTACGCCGATCGCAAAAAAACCGATAATCTTTAAAATCGCGCCCGATATGGACGACGACAAGGCCGTACAGATCTGCAAAACGGCCGTAGAATGCGGCGCAAAAGGCGTCATCGTAAATAATACGAGCGTGGATTATTCGCTATCAAAGTCGCCAAATTTACAAAATTTCGGTGGACTAAGCGGCAAGGTTATCGCCAAACGCTCGCGCGAGCTTTTTAGCGCGGTAGCTAGCGAGCTTTACGGCAAGACGGTTTTGATCGCAAGCGGCGGCATAGACAGCGCCGAGGAGGCATACGCACGCATAAAATCAGGCGCAAATTTGGTTCAAATTTACACCTCCTTTATATTCAAGGGTCCAAATATCGCAAAACAGATAAACGAAGGTATTTTAAAGCTTTTAAAAGAGGATAATTTCGCCTCGATTAGCGAAGCGGTGGGCTACGATATAAAAAACAAAATTTAAGGAAATTTATGCTTATAAAATACTCCAAAACAAAGCTCAAAAACGGCTTTGAGATCTATCACATCCCCGCCAGCAAGGGCTCTAGCGTCATTAGCGTGGACGTGTTTTACTGCGTAGGCTCGCGAAACGAAACCATGGGTAAAAGCGGCATCGCGCACATGCTAGAGCATCTAAATTTTAAATCTACGAAAAATATGAAAGCGGGCGAATTTGACGAAATCGTAAAGGGTTTTGGCGGCATAAATAACGCTAGCACGGGATTTGATTATACGCATTATTTCGTCAAATGCTCAAAAGGCAACCTAGATGAGGCTCTTAGGCTTTATGCCGATATAATGGAAAATTTGAGCCTAAAAGATAAAGAATTCCAGCCCGAGCGCGACGTGGTGACAGAGGAGCGCAGATGGCGCACGGACAACTCTCCGATCGGCTTTTTGTACTTTACGCTATTTAACGTAGCTTTTAGCTATCACCCGTATCACTGGACTCCGATCGGCTTTATCGGCGATATCAGAAACTGGACGATAGAGGATATAAAAGAATTTCACGAGACGTACTATCAGCCGCAAAACGCGATCCTGCTAATCAGCGGCGACATAGATAAAAAAAGCGCGTTTGAGCTAGGCAAAAAGCACTTTAAAAATATAAAAAACAAAAAGCCGCTACCTAAGTTGCACTGCATCGAGCCCGAGCAAAACGGCGCAAAAAGGGCTGAAATTTACAAGGATAGCGAGGTAGAGATGCTGGCGCTTGCTTTTAAGATCCCGCCGTTTAATCACGAGGATCAGCCGCGTCTGGGCGCGCTAGCGGAGTATCTAGGTAGCGGGCAAAGCTCTGTTTTGCAGCGCGTTTTGATAGACGAAAAGTGCCTCGTAAACAGCGTGGACGTCTATAATATGAGTAACATCGACGAGAGCCTGCTAATCGTGCTAGCCGTTTGTAATCCCGGCGTCAAGGCGGAGACGGTAGAGGATGAGATCTGGCGAGTGCTCGAAAACGCAAAAACGCAAAAAATAGACGAAGACGAGATAACTAAGATAAAAAATAGCTTAAAAAGCGATCTTATTTACTCGCTAGATAGCGCGTCGAAGGTGGCGAATTTATACGGCGGATATCTCGTTAGAGGCGATATAAAGCCGCTTTTTGAGCTACCGGAAAAAACAGCCGCGCTAAAACCGGCCGATCTAAACGAAATTTGCAAAAAATACGCGAGAAAAGAAAAATCCACGACGATCATCCTAAGAAAGGAAAAAAGTGAATAAAAAAGCAATAACGGGCGCTATGACGGCGCTGATTACGCCTTTTAAAGACGGCAAACTAGACGAAATCAGTTATGAAAAGTTAATCAAAAGACAAATCGCAAACGGCATCGACGCGGTCGTACCCGTAGGCACCACAGGCGAGAGCGCGACGCTAACGCACGACGAGCATAGAATTTGTATCGAAATCGCCGTAAATACCTGCAAAAATACCGGCGTAAAAGTACTTGCCGGTGCGGGTAGCAACGCCACCCACGAAGCGGTAGGTCTTGCAAAATTCGCTCAAGATCACGGCGCAGACGGCATCCTCTCGGTAGCCCCATACTACAACAAACCGACGCAAGAAGGCCTATACCGCCACTACAAAGCGATCGCCTCAATCGTCGAAATCCCGGTGCTGCTCTATAACGTCCCGGGCCGCGTGGGCGTAGATATCCAGCCGTGCACGGTTTTTAGGCTATTTAAAGAGTGCGAGAACGTCTACGGCGTAAAAGAGGCCACCGGCAGCATCGAGCGCTGCGTCGATCTACTCGCGCACGAGCCAGACCTATCTGTCATTAGCGGTGAGGATGCGATAAACTACCCTATCCTCTCAAACGGCGGCAAGGGCGTGATCTCGGTCACAGCGAATTTGCTCCCCGACGAGATCTCAAATTTGACCCACTTTGCGCTAAAAGGCGAATTTACGCGCGCAAAAGCCATAAACGACGATCTTTATGCGGTAAATAAAATAATGTTTTGCGAGAGCAACCCGATCCCCGTCAAAGCCGCGATGTATATCGCAGGGCTCATATCAAGCCTCGAGTACCGCTTGCCGCTTTGCGAGCCGAGCGCCGAAAACCTCAAAAAAATCGAACAGACTATAAAACAATATAACATAAAAGGATTTTAATGAACTGCGAAAACGAATTTAAAGGCAAAACTCTAGTAATCAGCGGCGGAACGCGCGGTATCGGACGCGCTATCGTGGAGGAATTCGCCGCAAAGGGCGTAAATATCGCCTTTACATATAACTCAAACGAAGAGCTAGCCAAGACCCAGGCCGCCGAGCTCGAGGCGACGTACGGCATAAAAGCCAGAGCCTACGCGCTAAATATACTTGAGCCCGAGACCTATAAAGATCTATTTTTAGAGATCGACGCAGACTTTGACCGCATAGATTTTTTCATCTCAAACGCTATCATCTCGGGTCGTCCGGTCGCGGGCGGATATACGAAATTTATGAAACTTCGCCCTCGCGGTATCAATAACATTTTCACAGCAACCGTAAATGCGTTCGTCGTGGGCGCGCAAGAAGCCGCAAAACGCATGGAAAAAACGGGCGGCGGCAGCATCATATCGCTATCATCGACGGGCAATCTCGTCTATATCGAAAACTACGCAGGCCACGGCACCGCAAAAGCCGCAGTAGAAGCCATGGCGCGCTATGCGGCGACCGAGCTTGGCGAAAAAAATATCCGCGTAAACGTCGTTAGCGGCGGCCCGATCGAGACGGACGCGCTTAGGGCTTTTACGAACTACGAAGAAGTGCGCGACAAAACGGCCGAGCTAAGCCCGCTAAATCGCATGGGGCAGCCGACCGATATAGCAGGTGCGTGTTTGTTTCTCTGTAGCTCAAAAGCTAGCTGGGTCACGGGCCACACCTTCATCATCGACGGCGGTACTACATTTAAATGAAAAAAGCAAATTTAGCCTGCGCTCCTTTGCCGTTTGCTCGCATTTTGGGTAAATTCGGCACTATAAATTTAACGCGTTTGCGGGCTAAATTTGAAAATTTAAAATTTAAAAGCAAATTTTGCGGTGTGGGCGATTCTTTTAAATTTGATCTAAATTTGAAAAAGCCAAAAAGCTTTTTACCGTTAAATTTAAATCCAAAATCGCTCAAATTTGATGAAGCGCCGAGCAAATTTAACCAAAGCGCAAATCCGCGACCGATCAAATCAAGCAGAATGCGGGTCGGCAAATTTTACGCGGATTTTAGCGCCGAGCCGTCAAATTTTAAACTCCGAAACCAAAAAGAAAGAACAAATAAATGAGCCTAAATTTACCAAACGCCCTAGCCTTTCTGCGCGTATTTCTCGCGCCCCTGATGTTTTGGCTGCTACTTAGCGTAAATTCCTTCTCAGGCGTGCACGTTAGCTGGATGAACTACTTTGCCGCGCTTGTATTCGTGATCGCTAGCGTTACGGACTTTTTCGACGGATTTATCGCGCGTGCATGGGATCAAAAGACCAAGCTAGGAGCCGTGATCGACCCGCTTGCTGACAAGATGCTGACTCTTGGCGCTTTTTTAGGGCTCATGATGATAGACCGCGCGAGCCCGTGGGCCGTGTATCTCATCCTCGTTCGCGAGTTTTTTATCACGGGATTTCGCGTCGTGATGGCCAGCGAAGGCGTAGAGGTCGCCGCATCGATGGCGGGCAAAATTAAAACCGTCTGCCAGATGGTTGCGATCGGCTTTTTAACCATGCAGTGGCCTTTTGGCGAGTTTTTGCTCTGGCTTAGCGTCGCGCTGACGCT
>CAUQPE010000075.1:0-8509 GCA_963519915.1 uncultured Campylobacter sp.
ACGAAGCGCAGCCGTAGCCGACCAATGCGCCGTTTTCGTCAAATCTAGGCACGCTGCCGTTGCCGTCCGAGCTCATCGTTAGACGCTCTAAATTTAGCCCGTTAGCAAGCCCATACGCGATAGCTTCGTGAAGCGGCATAAACTGGCTTCCGCCGCTCGTGATATCGATGTAGCCGCCCATTTTTTGAAATTTGATCGCCTCGTCAAAGAGCTCCTTCGTCCGTGCGCAGTGTGTCGGCGAGAAATAATTAACGGGAAACGAATAATCCTTGATCACGCTAAAAATCAGGTCGAATTTATCCGCGAGCCCACCCATATGCATATGCAGCACGCCGCCTTTTTTCGAGATCATGCCGCCGATACGGATCTGCGTCAGGGTCTTGATGAGCTCGTGCGCGGTCGGATAGCTGCCGCGGTTGTCGCTCATCGCGATCTTACAGCCGATGACCTTGTCGATGAGCACGAGATCGCGCGTAACGGAGCCCGTAAATGTAACGCTAGGCAGCGCGTAAGAGCCCGTGTGGATGAAGGTCGAAATGCCCTCGTATTCGAGCGCTTTGGCCTTTGAGTAGAGGTTTTCCAGGCTTCTCGTGCACCCGTCGGTACCGAGCGTACCCACGACCGTCGTCGTGCCGTAGCGGATGATCCCAGATAGCGTTATTTCGGGCGTGCGCGAGTGATAACCCGCCTCGCCGCCGCCGCCCGTGATGTGCACGTGCTGATCGATTAGTCCGGGCGCTAAAATTTTGCCCTCCAGATCGTAAATTTCAAGCCCCTCAACTCGAAAATCAAGCCCCTTAGAAACGGCTAAAATTTTACCTCCGCCTACTAAAACGTCGCTCCTGCCGATGTGCTCTGGCGCGTATAGATCGGCATTTTTAAGTAACAGCATATTTTCTCCTTTGCTTTGAGTTTTTGATTGTAAATTTACGTTTTCTGGCTTATTTTGACTGCGATGTCACGCCGTCATTTTACATCAAATTTGATAAAAAGCAGATATTTCGGCTTTGGTCGGAGAGGCTACAGCTTGGGCGATGCTTAAGGTTTATTTTTGTAGGTTTAGCAAGAGGTCAAATTTAGCCGGCTATCCGCTTAGCTGCACGCTCTCTTCTATCTTCATTAGTCCAGTAAATACGCGCCTGGCGGCCTCTTTTTGCTCGTCCGAGATTTCGATCTTTTTCTCGTTTAAAAGCAAATTTACGAGATCCTCGTTTTGCAGCGTCTGGACGTCAAATTTTCTCGCATTTGCGGCGATTTTTGCCGCGAGAAGATTTTTTGATTTAAAATTTTCGTATGGCATTTTTCTCGATTTTTAGTGGATTTTTAGGGTTATTATAAAAAATTTGCAGTAAATTTTAGCTCAAATTTAAACTCGGCGCGCACCCTGCAAAACAAGAACGCGCAACCGAGTTAAATTTTAGCCGCTAGCCGAGTCTAACGCTTTAAGATTTTAGCGTTTTCGCAGCCGACCTCTAGCCCCATCTTGCACGCTTTTTCGTAAAATTTAACCGCAGCTTTGACGTCCGCGTTTACGCCCATACCGCGCTCGCTCATAAAGCCCGCCTCGTTGCAGCCTTTAGCTAGCCCAAGCTCGCATGCGTTTTTATAGAGCTCGTACGCCCGAGCTTCATCTTTTGCTATGCCGGCACCCGTCTGGCACGCGTACGCTAGCGCGTAGCAGCCCAGCTTGTCGCCCATTTTGCACGCTCGCTCGTAAAATCTAGCCGCCGTCCCGGGCTGCTTCGCCGCGACCTTGCCACTAGCGATCATCGCGCCTATATCGTAGCAGGCACGCGCGTGTCCGCCCTCGCACGCTAGATTAAACAGTCTCGCCGCCTCGCTAAAATCCGAGACTCGGTACATCGCTAACGCGTCTTCAAACTGCTTATTTGCCGAATTTGCAGGCGCGCTCGCAGGGGCACCGGTCATCTCGTTTGAGGATCTTGTTTGCGCCGCAAAAAGCATGCTCGCGGCAACAATCAAACAAACTAAAATTTTTCTCATTTGGGCTCCTTTTTATGAGGTATCAGTTTAAATTTTAGCCCTTTTTGATAAACATAAATAAAATTTTAACTAAACTCGTCTGGCCGCACGCTCGTCGGCGCCCAAATTTAGGGCCCATACGGCTATTTCGGCAAGATTTTATTCATCGCAAAGCCGCAAAATCGCCCCGTGACGCCATCTCTGCGATATGAAAATAGCTTCCTCGTCTCAAACGTGCAGCGCGGATCAAACTCGACTCGCTCAACGCCAAGCACGGTAAATTCGTCCCGCAAGGCTGCTTCCATATCAAATTTACCCTCTTTTTTGTAGCGGTTAAACTCGCCCAGATCAAGCTCGCCCACCTCGTAGTTTCGCGCCTTGATATTTGCACCCACGAATACGCGCAGATCGCCCGCCTCGCAACCAAACTCGCTCGCCATCAAATTTACCGCGTTCGTGCAAATTTTACCCGTTACGCCCGCCCTGCCCGCATGCACGGCAGCAACCACGCCGCGCCGCTCGTCTGCTATCAAAACAGGCGAGCAGTCGGCAACCAAAACGCAAAGCGCTACGTCTCTAAGCGCTGTTATCACGCCGTCGCAAGGCGGTAGCTCATCATCAAGATTTCGCAAAATTTCCACGCAGTTTGAGTGAATTTGGTTCATAAATTTTAGATTGTCGGACGCGACGCCGATTTGCTCGGCTAGGATTTCTCGATTTTTAGCGACGTTTGCAGGCAGGTCGCCGACGTGATCACCCAAATTTAAACCCTCATACGCACCATCGCTTACCCCACCAAAACGCGTCGTAAAACCGAGTTTTAGGCGCTCGCTTTCAAAAACTACGTCTAAAATTTCCCGCTTCATTTTCGTCAAATTTAACCCGCCAAGCCTAATAAAGGCTCGCAATATGCTGCGACTCGTCCCAGCTGATCTCGCGCTTCTCGCCGTTTTGGGCACCGTGGCTAAACTCCAGCTGCCTAGCCACGTAGCGCGCGAGCAGATCGCTCTCCACGTTTACGCGGCGTCCCGGCTCAAACTCGCCAAATAAGCTCTCTCGAAATGTGATCGGGATGATCGTTAGGCGCACGCCTGTGGGCAAAACTTCGTTGATCGTGAGGCTCACGCCCTCGACCGCGATGCTGCCCTTGTTCGCCATCAGCGGCATGACGCTAGAGGGCAAATTTATATAAAAATCGACCCCGTTTTCGCGCCGCTCTATACGAGCTACCTCGCCGATAGCATCGACGTGGCCTTGTAGCAGGTGTCCGTCTACGCGGTCTGCTAACCGCATCGCAGGCTCTATGTGCACGCGTCCGCGCAAGTTTTCCGTCACGATGTGCGCTCTAGTCTCGGCGCTAAGCTCCACGCTAAAGCCGTCTGCGTGCAGCTGCGTCACGCTAAGACAAGCGCCGTTTACCGCGACGCTATCGCCTAAATTTGGGCGGTATGCGGCTTTTAGTCGCAGAGTATTTTGCGAATAGCTCGCAACCTGCGCGATCTCCCTAATCAGTCCGTTAAACATTTTTCGTCCTTAAATTTTGAGCTATTTTATAAAATTTAGCCTCAGAACGGGCTAAATTTGCCGCACAAATTTTACAGCTCGCTTTTTACCGCGGCGCAAATATGCAAAACCAGCAGAGTAATCACCCAAAGCTTGATCAAAATTTAATACACTTTAAAAATATTTAAGATAAAATAATCGCCAAATAATAATCATAAGAAACGATAAACTTGAAAAAATCACGACTAGGCCTACTCGAGACCGATATTTTAGACGTTTTGGATCAAAACGAGCTTGCTAAATTTAACCGCGAGTTTCTGGCCAAAGGCGCTACGATCTACGCCGAATCCATCAAAGTCGTGATACTTAAAAGCGGCTCGGGCAAGCTCTCGTTTTTCGAGGACGGCGAGGAGTTTATCGTCTATCATCTACAAAAAGACAACATCTCGATCGTGGACGACGTGTGCGTGCTGGAGATCCTGGAGGACAGCGAGATCTACTCGATCGACGCGAGCGATATGGGCGAGCTGCTAAAAAACGAGAGATTTGCCAAAGCATACGCCGATACGCTCGTAAACATCTCCTTGCTGCAGCGCCAGATCATAAAATCGATACTCTTTGAAAGCGCAAAGGGGCGCATAGCAAACTTTCTCATCGAGCTCGCCGCCGAGCAAAATTTGACGCAAAACGGCTACCACTACGTCTTTTTACCGTTTTCGCTAAAGGTGCTCTCAAGCTTCGTCGGCCTCAAGCGCCAAAGCGCAAGCACTGCGTTTAACGAACTAATCAAAGACGACATCATCAGGCGCATAACGCCGCATGAGTTTTTGATAGTGGATTATGAAAAGCTGCAAAGCTATACGAACTAAAATTTAAATTTACGAGCCCAGACCCGCACGGCAAAACGCTAAATTTGAGTTTTTAAATTTAATGTAGTTAAATTTGTAAATTTAGTAAGCTATGTGATAAATATTCCAGACAGAATAGGCGTAGTTTAACTTTAAAATTTTAACCCGTGAGGGAGCGGACTAGTCGTCCGTAACCAAAACGGGTTTAAAATTTTAAAGCTTGAAATCCGTCGTTTATGGGGAATTACTTCTTTTTCATGTCAAATTTATTCGCCATAAATCCAACTAGTCCCACAAAGAAAAGTCCGCCGCAGATATTGCCTAGCGTAACGGGAACTAGGTTTTTACCGATGAAATTTCCCCAGTTTAGCATTTCTAGTTTTTCAGCCGTGATGCCGTGCCCTAGAGCCGTAGCCGCAGCGGTGATATCTCCGCCGTTTGCCGCGATGTAGTGAGCTTTAGCGATGATGGCTTCTGTTATGATAAACATATTTGCCACGCAGTGCTCCATCGAGCAAGCCACAAACGCGCCGATCATCCACATAATGGCAAAAAATTTGCCCGCTAAGTTGCTCTCGCTGGTCGCAGTCCAGATAGACATGCAAACAAACACGTTACAAAAGATTCCGCGGATAAATAGCTCGTGAAACGGCGCGGTAACCTTGCCTATACCTGAGGGTATAAAGTGCTGCAAGATATAACCGTCGTATTTTAGCGGTAAGCCGGAGTAGTAGTACATATAAGCAATTAGCGCGCCGCCGACGAAGTTAAAAACCCAAACGATCGCCCAGTAGCTAAAGGTTTTGCCTAAATTTAGCTTGCCTTCATACGCACTAACGCCGCTTAAAACCGAGCTCGTAAATAGATGTCCGCCGTAGAAAACGACCATCATAAGTCCGCAGCTAAAGGTGATGCCGCCGATAAAATTTGCAAGACCGATAGACTGTTTTTCAGCCATACCCACGGTCGAGTGCGCCCAGAAAATATCGCCCATAGCAATCGCCGCGCCCGCCATGATAGCTAGAAAAATAATGCTTACTAACGGAGTATGCGCCTTGTGCTCCATCGAATTTGACACCGCTTGCGCGGTTTCTGCAGGATTTAACATCTTCTCCTCCTAATTTAAATTTTTATCTATTTCCAAGATACGTTCAAAGGCTTTTTGCGCGCTTTTTTTCGCATTTTCGCTTAAGCCCTCTTTAAAATCAAGCACGTTTTCAAGCAAAACGCTAATGCCTAAAAACAGCGTTTTGGGACAAATTTTACGCAGGTAGCTTAAAAGTACGGGCGTGGGCAAGTTGTGCGTCGAGTAGATATAGTCGCGCTCGTTGCTTAGATCAAAAAATTCGATCGCTCCGTCCTTAAACCCGCTCATAGCATCTACCACGACGATGATATCGGGCGCAAATTCGCGAAGCGCGCCAAACTCGTTTTCAGGCACGTCCTGTCCGTAAAATACACGCCAATCTTTCAAATTTACCTCGACGATTCGCCCCGTTTCGTTGCCTACGTCGTCGTCGCCGCGCAAGGGATTGCCGATGCAAAGCAAAGCTTTTTTCATACTAAAAGCCCTCCGCGCGCTAAATTTAACCCATAAGCGTTTGTCCGATTTGAGCTAAATTTCATCAAAAATCCTTCCTAAGCACCAGGTATCCCTCACGTAAATTTTCAAGCTCTTTTTTTAGCTCGCATTCGCAAAGCTCTGGGATGAGCCTTGCCGCATGCTCTCTAAATATCTCCACTTCAAAATACTTGCTTAAATTTCCCAGCTTAAATTTGACGTATTCGCCGCCGCTAGCGACGATACGCTCAAACTCCTCGTCGGGTATTTCGAGCGATTTTTCGCTAAAGTCCACCGTCCCCACGCCGTGTCCGACGCAGACGGAAAATAGCTTGATATCTTTTAGCTCTTTTGGCATCTTTTCGTTTTCGTCCATGTGGCGGCGGGCGAGTTTATAGACTCTTATCATCGTTTATCCCAAATTTCTTTTTTGACGTCGATGGCGTTTTGCGTATCGCGTTTTGCTTCGGCGTATTTTAGATAGACGTCGTTGTAAAGCAGTCCCATACACTCGGCGTATCTAGGGTCTTCTTCTTTATGGATAGCCTCTAGCATCGCTTTTTTAGTAGCCGCTACGTCATGGATATTAGGAGAAGTTTTGGCCGCGTCCATATACTTGGCAAACAGCGTCCTGCCGAAGATATAGCTCATTAGCCTCTTTGCCTCGGCTTCCAAATCGCGCTCGAAAAGTATATCGCCTATGATAGACTCTTTTACGGCGGGAGCTTTGCAGTCGTCTTGTTCAAAGCTTCTTTTTTGTAGTTTTTGATCTATGATACCAAGAGCCATGCCAAGGCCGTATATGACGCTAGCAGGATGCGGAGGACAGCCTGGGATATAGACGTCTACGGGGATAATCTTATCTATACCGCCCCAAACGCTATAAGCGTCGTAAAAGATACCGCCCGTACTGCCGCACGCGCCAAAGGCCACCACGATCTTAGGATCGGGTGCAGCCTCGTAAGCGCGAAGTAGCGGATAATACATCTGGCGCGTAACCGGGCCGGTGCAGAGCAAAATGTCCGCGTGGCGAGGATTGGCTACTAGCTTAAAGCCGAAGCGCTCCGGATCCCACATCGGTGTGATAGCGGCGAAAATTTCTATCTCGCAGCCGTTGCAGCTGCCGCAGTCGATGCGGTAGACGCTAAAGCTTCGTTTGATATTTTTTAGATGTTCTAACTTTGCGGTTAGGTCGTTTGCCGTTTTTATATTTTCGGGAACTTGATAAAGGCTCATTTTATCCCCTCCTCTACGTCTTTAGTTATGCGCTCTACGGCTTGGGCTTTTTTGCACTCTGGGCAGATATATAGATAGTCTTTAGCCTCTTCTAGTCTGCCCGGGAGCAAATTTGCCGTGCTAAGCTTTGAAAAAGTATAGTTGATGAGGCGAACCGGCGTATACGGCTTGCCGCAGCATTTGCACTTTTGCATCTCTAGCTCGCCGCGCTGGATTAGCGCGCTTTTGTCAAATTTAACCGCTAGCTCGAAACCCTGGCTTAGGCGCACGCCGCCGGTTGGACAAACCTCGTCGCAGCGTCCGCAAAATATGCATCGTCCGCAGTCAAACTGCCACACGAGCTTGTCTTGCTTTTCGTTCATCTTTAGCTCTATGGCGTTGCTAGGGCACGCTACGCCGCACGCCGCGCAGCCTATACAAAGCTCGTAGGTGTAAAACGGCTGCCCGCGGAAATTTTCGGGTACCTTATAAGGCTCAAACGGATAGGCATAGGTCGCCTTTCCGTATTTTTCGGTTACGTCAAATAACTTCATCATCTTAAATCCTTTTTGCTAATTTTGCCCGTTTGGCAAAATTTCTTAAGGTCTTTTTCGGTTAAAATTTTGCTCTTTTTGGTATTTACGTCCACTACGGTAACGCGGTCGGTGCAGGAGTAGCACGGATCTAGCGAGCAAACGATAAGCGCCGCGTCTGAAATATTATTTCCGCGGAACTGATAGCGAAGGCTAGGCCAGTTGTTATAAGTAGCCGCGCGGCATCTCCAGCGGAAAACCTTTTGCGCGCTACCTTGCATGATCCAGTGGACGTTTTCGCCGCGAGGAGCTTCTACGTGTCCGAGGGCAAAATTTTCAGGCTTTATCATCGTTTTTGGGTCGATTGATATCGGCGTTTGAGGCATTAGCTCCAAACACTGCCTGATGATATGTATGGACTCTTTTAGCTCGTTATATCTCACGACTTCGCGGCTAAATACGTCTCCGCCGTGCTCTACGTAGACTTTAAATTCGATATTTTTAAAGAAATCGTAAGGGTGGTCGTAGCGGTTGTCGCGCTTTAGGCCCGAGCCTCGCATATTAGGCCCCACGGGGCTAAAGTCTCTTGCTACTTGCTTATCTAGCACGCCTACGCCTTTCCAGCGCGCGATTTGGCGTTTATCGTCCATAACCGCGTCCCAAATTTCAGAAATTTGAACGTCGAGCTTGTTTATCATCTCGATGCCCTTTTTTATCTCGTTATCGGTCATATCGCGGCGAAGTCCGCCCATGATGACGTTGCCGTAGGTTTTGCGGCCGCCCGTTACTAGCTGGGCTAGCTCCATAGAGTACTCGCGCACCCTAAAAATATGCATAAAAGCGTTGTAGTTACCCGTTACCTCGCA
>CAUQPE010000076.1:0-8503 GCA_963519915.1 uncultured Campylobacter sp.
ACGGATACTTTATCCTTCCTACTTATCCGAGCGACCTTGCGGCGATCCAGTTTGATCGCTCGGGTACTACGCACATCGGTAAATACGTCATCAACCATAGCTTCATCATCCCGGGTCTTATCGGCGTGTTTAGCTCGTGTGCGGTGGGTTGGGTGCTAGCTAACCTGTACGGGTTTATTAAATAATTTTGCCTTGCGAGACTTGCTTCGGCTTGTCTCGCGAGTGCTTTTTGTGGATTTTGTTAAAATTTGACTCGATAGGCTACATGCCTTATCTTCGTCAAATTTTAACTTCAAAACCCCAAAAATCATCTCACGATACTTCGCCTCGATTTCTTATAATCAAATTTCAAATTTACAAATTTTACTCGCCGAGACCCGTATCTTAAAAACGTCAAATTTGATTTAAACCCAGCGACGCTTTGCGTCAGCAAAGCTATGTCGCCACCCTTAACTTTGCTTCGCTCGTTACGAGACGGCAACAAGTTGCCCCTACGAAGAAAAGCGTCGTAGGGGGAGGGGGATTAAAGGGGGTGGGGAGCGACTTCGCCATTCAAGCCTCCGCCCCCTTTACAATAAAGTAAAAAATAACCTCAAACGGTTGTTTTTTTACACAAAGAAGTTCGGCTTGCAAGACTAAATTTGATCAAACCAAATTTAGCGCCTTAAAGATGCGGGTCTCGGCGAGTAGAATTCTAAAATTTATCCAAATTTGAGCGGCGCAAATTTGATCTCAAATTTAACTTCAAATTTACAGCCAAAAACGCAAATTTAAACTTCATTTCAGTCTATCGCCAAATTTTTGTTTGTCGCTCATGTAGACGAAGCTTAGCACCTCGGCGACGGCGCGAAAGAGCTCTGCGGGGATCATGTCGTTTACCTCGCACATCTTATATAGCTCGCGCGCTAGCGGTGGATTTTCGACGATTTTGACGTTGTTTTGCACTCCGATTTGCTTGATGCGAAGCGCTAGAAAATCCACGCCTTTAGCGAGGATCACGGGTGCTTTCTCCTTTGTTTTATCGTAGCGAAGGGCGACGGCGTAGTGAGTCGGGTTGGTGATGATGACGTCTGCTTGCGGGATATTTTGCATCATTCTGTTGCGCGCGGCTCGCATTTGCAGCTGGCGGATGCGACCTTTTACCTGCGGGTCGCCCTCCATCTGCTTGTACTCGTCCTTGATCTCCTGTTTGCTCATGCGCAGGTCGCGAAAATACTGAAAACGCACAATCAGCACGTCAAGAAGCCCGATGATAAACATCACGATGAGCATCACGGCGGCTAAAATCAGCATTTTTTCTTTTAGCCACGCCAGCTGCGCCGCCATCGAGAAAAACAGCGTATGCGGTAGCTCTTTGATAAAGCTTAAAAACATCAAAAACCCGACCGTAAAAACCGCCGTGACTTTGAGCACCATTTTGATGCCGTCTATCAGCTTTTTGAGCGAAAAGAGATTTTTGAGACCTTTTATCGGATTGATTTTGTTTAAATTTGGCTCCAAAGGCTTAGTCGTAAATATAAATCCAAACTGCATGAGGTTAGCGACGACGCCCGCGATCGCGATGCAAACGGCGATAGGTAGGATGATGAGCAGCGTGCGAAATATCGTCGTGATCGCGACGCTAAAGAGCAGCTTGCGCGTAAATTCCTGGCCGATTAGACTCTGATAGTAGTTATACAGCGTGAAAAACTGATCGCCGATAAAGCCAAGAAGCGCCACTACGACAAAGATCGCGACCGCGAGCGTGACGAAGCCTGCGAGGTCTTGGCTTTTGGGGACATTGCCGTCCTTGCGCGCGTCTTCGATCTTTTTGGAGGTGGGTTCTTCGGTTTTTTCTTGGTCTTCGCCTGCCATCTCTATCCTGAATTCGCTTAAATTTGGGCGATTATACCTAAAACGAGGTTAAATTTTACGCTACAATTGTCTAAATTTAAAGGAGAAAAATGCAAAAGCTTGACGATCACGTAAGCGAGTGGTTTGAACATATGAGGGCGCGCAACGAGTTTGCCGCGGATCATTTTAAAAGCCGCAAAATCCCCTACGACGAGTCAAATTTGATAGAGGTTTTGCAAAGCTCGCAGGATAAATTTGACTTCCTTTGGGCTGCCATCGCCCTACGCGAGCTAGGCACGGTGCGTGCGATACCCGCTCTAAAATGCGCCGTCAAATTTAAAAGCCTAGACGTGCAAGGCAACGCGGCTCTAACGATCGCATTTTTAGCAGGCGGCGTCGAAAACGGCTTTTTGGCGAGTTTGCTTGTCAGTAAAGAGTACTGCGCTAAATTTTACGCGATGACGGGGATTTTATATAAAGAGGACGCGGCGCACTCGGCTTTGCCTTTTGTTTTGGAGTATTCGGCCAGGGCTACTAAAGGCGGCAAGGCGCTTGCCAAAACGCCGTGCGAAGGGCTAGACTGGCTCTATCTAGCTAGATACGGCGCGCATTTGCCCCAGGCGCAAGAAGTTTTTGATAAAATAAATAAAAATAGGAAGTATGTAGATGAAAACATTTTTACAAGACTCGCAGGAGAATTCCCGCAAATTTTCACAATCTAAAAAACCGCAAAAGAGCGAAACCGAGCTGCTTTTGGACGAGTGCGGCGAAGTTGTAGCCAAGCTAAAAAAGAAAAATTTAACCGAGCACGAGTTTTTATGCGAGCTGATAAAACTGATGGCTTTTTCGATACCGCAAATTCCTTATGAAATTTGGCTCGAAAAATGTATAGAAAGCGGCGATGTGGAGGCTCTAAACGATCTTGTTTTTCAGTACGCTAGAAACGAGCTGCTGCCGGGCTGCGAGGGCGGATACGATCAGTGCGAGAGGCTTATTCATTCGTTTCTTGCGCTGGCGTGCGGCGACATGGACGGCGCGAAAAACGTACTTACGCACTCTATGCCGCCCAGCACGAACGGATATAGATTTTTGTGCGTGATGAGCGATCTGGTTTCGGCGCTGCTGTGGGACGATAAAAAATCGCTCGACGCCGCACTAAAAAAAGCGCGTAGATTTGCGGACTCCAAAAAGCCTATCAACGAAAGGGAAGCGGTAAAATTCGTCCTTGCCTTGCACGAAAAAGGTGCGGCCGCGATGAGCGAAAGTTTGAGTAATTTTTGCGTGAAAGTTGCTATAACCGCCGCGCCGCAATTTGAAAAGAGGATTAGTTTTTTCGCGCACGGACTTTACGCGCTGGCGCATTACCTCTTGCCTTTTGAGATTTTTGAGCGCATTAGCTTGCCGAAAACTAAAAATTTCAGCGAAATTTACGCAAAAAGGCTTTTAAGCGGCAAACCGGCGTAGCCAAAATTATATTTTAGCTTTCCGCCCGAATTTGACGTTTTTAATCAAATTTTAAACGCGCTGCCTGCTAAAACCGTGCTTCATCAGCCTTTTGACGGGCCTTCGCCGAGCGATCAAATACGATTCCTAGATCATGACGCGATGGTCGAAAATTTAGCGGATGAAATTTTAAATAATCAAAAACGGTAAAAGGGCGCGAGCCGGTTTTTAAAATCGCCGAAACTTTACTCAAAAGCTTGCAAATGCCGATAAAATTGAGCTTTTAAGGAGCTTGTACGCTCGCGCGATTGTTTCATTTGACTAGAGATAGTTTAAAAACGGTAGCAAGGGTGAGCTTGCGGGGTTAATACGCCTTTATGCTAGGCGCGAGTTTCTTTTTTTATTGACCTCGCGGCGGGCGCGGCCTCTATGCCACATTTGCCGCACCTGCACGCATTTTGTCTTTTTATTCCCTAGTATTCACTGTTATTTTTGCTATAAATTTATCTTACCGAGCGATTTTGCTCAAATTTGATTGGTTAAATCGCAGTATTCTAAAAACAGATCGTTGCGGCAAATTTGGACAAAAAGATTTAATAATTTATACTATCTAATAAAGATAAATAAGATATATTTTATCTTAAATAATTATAAATACTTAAAAATAATTTCTAATAAACAATAAAATTTATTTGTATTTAACCGAAAAAACATTACAAACACATTCTAATTTTATTTTCAAAGGAGTATTTAATGAAAATTAAGTCGGTTTTGTTGGGTTCGGTTGCGTTAGCGACGGCGCTAAACGCTCAAAATTTGATCCAAGACGCGCTAGATGCGGGTCTAGTAGCTATCCCTAGCGATCCAAAGGCACTAACCAAGGCGATAAACGAAGCTTCTCCTGATGCTGAGAAATATCCGACCACTATGGCTGCTTACGAGCTTGGTAAGAGGCTTTATTTTGATCCGAGATTATCAAAATCTGGCATTATTAGCTGCAACACCTGTCACAACTTGGGCCTAGGCGGAGCGGACGGCGTACCTGCATCTACCGGTCACAAATGGACCCCAAACCCTCATCACGTAAATGCCCCGACGGTTTACAATTCGGTATTTAACTCGGTGCAGTTTTGGGACGGACGCGCCGCCCACCTAGCTGCTCAGGCTGCCGGCCCGATGACTGCGATGCCGGAGATGGCTTCTACTCCGGAGCTCGTCGAGCAAAGGCTAAAATCGATCCCTGCTTATGTGAGCGAGTTTAAGGCTGCGTTTAATAGCGACGTGAGCTTTGAGCTGGTAACGACGGCCATAGGTATCTTTGAAAGAACGCTCGTAACTCCGTCTAGATTCGATAAATTTTTGGAAGGCGACGAAGCTGCGCTAAACGGCGCTGAGAAAAAAGGCTTAAAAACCTTCATCGACAAGGGTTGCGCTACATGCCACAACGGCATAAATTTGGGCGGTACTTTACAGCCGTTTGAGGTTGCGGGCAAATACGAATTTGCAAATTTAGGCGACTTTAAAGGCGATGCAAACGGCCTAGTAAAAGCACCTACGCTACGTAATATCGAGCTAACGGCTCCGTATTTCCACAACGGCGCGGTTTGGTCTCTAAAAGATGCCGTCAAGATGATGGGTAGCGTGCAGCTAGGTATCGAGATAAACGATAAAGAAGCTGCTGACATAGTGACGTTTTTAAATTCATTAACGGGCAAAATGCCTAAAGTCGAATATCCGTCATTCCCTGCATCTACCGAAAAGACTCCAAAACCGGAACTCGACTACTAAACTAAACAAAAAGGCGGATAAATTTCCGCCTCATTCAACTTAAATTTATAAATTTTTAGGTATTATCCGTCTCTTACAACCAACAAAGCTCCCCAAGTCTTTTGAAATCCAAAAGCGCTTTTTGGTCTTACCAAATTTAGAAAGGTAGAGTATGTCAAAATACGCTATATTTAAGCACGGCGGCAAGCAGTATCGCGTCAGCGAAGGCGAATATCTTAAGCTTGACCATTTCAGTGCTGAAGCAAAATCATCAGTCGAGATTACGGACGTTTTGTGCGTAAACGATGGTGAAGTAAAGGTAGGCGCGCCGTTCGTAAAGGGTGCGAAAGTCGTTCTTGAAGTCGTAAACGAGGGCAAGGATAAAAAAGTCGTTATTTACAAAAAACGCAGACGCAAAGACTCAAAACTAAAACGCGGTTTTAGAAGACAGTTTACACGCGTAAAAGTCGTAAGTATCGCAGCTTAAGGAGATAAGAAATGGCACACAAAAAAGGTCAAGGCTCAACCCAGAATAACCGAGATTCCATCGGACGACGCTTAGGCGTTAAAAAATTCGGCGGCGAATTCGTTCGCGCGGGCAACATCATCATCCGCCAGCGCGGTACCGCTACTCACGCGGGCAGCAACGTCGGTCTAGGCAAAGATCACACGATTTTCGCTCTAATTGACGGTTTCGTTAAATTCGAAAGACTAGATAAAAACAGAAAAAAAGTTTCAGTTTATCCTGCTGCGTAATTACAATGCAACCTTCGGGGCGAAAGCCCCTTTTTCTTTAAATTGCTCCAAAAACGTTAAATTCCGATATAATTTTCATTGATATATTTTGTAATCTAAAGGTAATAATTATGATGAAAATAGACAAAAGTGAAATTTTAAAATATCTTGTTGAAAATATATTAGATAAAAATTTACTAAAAGATATAAATGTTCTTATTGACGAAAGTATTAAGTCTTTAAAAATTGACATAACGGATAACAAAATCAGTCCGAGTGATGCAGAAAAAGTTGTAAAATACATACAAGATGGCAATATATTAAAAAATCTAATGAGCGAAGCTATAAAAGAAAACCAATCTACAGCTAGATCTGGTGGAGGTTTTTGGTTTGGTGCTATTGTAGCTGGGGCAATAGCCTACGGGGGATATGAGATGTTTTTAGAGAGATATTCGGTAGAGCAGGAATATGCTTTTATTTCTACTTGTGTGGGCGAGCAAGGTTCTAGCCATAGAAAAAACCAATGTATCGAGAAAATAAAAAAGTGCTTAAAGGATGATAAAAAATTCTCGGAATGTTCTATATTTTAGACTGGCTTTTGATTTTTTTATATAATTCATCTCCTAAAATTTCTATTTCAAATTTGTCATCAATGAGCGGCTTATAGTGTTTAAGCTTCTTGTATTCATCGTTATCAAGCAAAAATCTATAAATAGCTTTTAGCTTATCGGCTGTTTCTCGAGTGCTTGATTTTTTGTTTCTAACTCTTTGCATAAGCTTTTCGTATGTTTTTGCTCGTGTTTTTAAATATCTTTCGTCATCTGAATTCTCACTAGCTTCCACAAAAGAAACTAAAAAATTTGTAAGCCCAAGTCTTATTTGGCTTACGCCGTTTTGTATGTTTTCTGCAAGTTCCTTGCATTCACGCTCATAATTTTCTGTCGCCATTTGTCGCCTAGCCTTTTTGTAAAATTCCAGAATTATACCACAAGAGAGGAGGTGATAAAAATGAGGATAGCAAGTATTAGTCAAGATGAGATTGATATTTGTATAAATTACTTAACTGGCTATGGTAAGTGGCGAGCAAATAAGTTGTAGCTAGCATAGTTTCATTTATGTGAGTCGCTCATTTTTTAGCCGACTTTAACGGCAGATTAAACTAAAGGATAAATAATGGCAAAATCAGGAATAAGACCACCAAATGGTCCAAGCACTACTGGTAATCCAAGCGGTAAAGGTCGTGGAAATAATCCACCTAAAAAATAGATATTCTCCTCCTTCGGGAGGAGCAAGCTTAAGGAGTGAATATGAAAATAGCTTTATATTTTGACTGTCAAAATGTAAGCCACGTTTTCTTGCGTGATGTAATAAGTTATTGTCAAAACGAGCGCTACGAGATCATTATAAAAAAAGCGTATAAAGATTTTACTAAACATTGTGGATGGGATGAGGTTTTGCAGGCCAGCGACATAGAATCTATTCATGTTTTTAATTACAAGCCTAATTGTGCCGACTTATTGCTTTGTTTGGATGTACTTGAGGATATTGCACCTGCCCAAATAATAGATGCCGTAGGTATCGTTTCAAGCGACTGTGACTTTACGCCGCTTATTATAAAGCTTAAAAAGTTGGGCAAAATAGTTTTGGGCTTTGGAGAACAAAAGACCAAACAGTCTGTAAAGGACGCATATTCAAATTTTATTTTATAGCACCGCCAAACAGATAAAATTTGCGATATTTCGAATATTGTTCAAGCAATTAAGGAAAATAGCGGCAGTAGCAGCTATGTTTGCAATGCTAAAGTAGTGAATTTTTTGCAAAACAAAGGCAATAAGGCAAAACCAGCTGACTATGGTTTTACGTCTTGGAAAAATCTCTATGAAAGCAACGCTCAAATTTTTAAGATAAACCCCGATTTTAAAAGTGATCTTGCTGTGGCATTGGTATAGTTTTGATAATTTTAGATATAATATCTCTAAAAACTAAGGCAAAAAATGTTTATAGATAGCGTAAATTTAACTCTAAGCTCGGGTCACGGCGGGGCCGGATCGGTGAGCTTTCGCCGCGAAAAACACGTGATTTTAGGCGGACCGGACGGCGGCGACGGCGGCGACGGCGGGGATGTATATTTCGTCGCCGATAACAACACGCACACGCTGGCGGCGTATAAAGGCAAAAAGGCCATGCGCGCGCAAAACGGCGAGGCGGGTACGGGGCGGAGAATGCACGGCAAAAGAGGCGAGCATCTCGAGCTCATCGTGCCTCCAGGTACCGCGGTGCTGGATGCCGAGACGGGCGAGCTACTCTGTGATCTAACCAGCGAGGGGCAGCGCGAGCTATTTTTAAAAGGCGGTAAAGGCGGGCTTGGCAACGTGCATTTTAAAAGCTCGATCAATCAAGCTCCCGAATACGCACAAAAAGGCCTTGATGGCGAAACACGCGAGGTGAGGCTGGAGCTTAAGCTCATTGCCGACGTGGGGCTCGTGGGCCTTCCAAACGTCGGTAAAAGCACGCTGATCTCGACCGTCTCAAACGCCAAACCGCAGATCGCAAACTACGAATTTACCACGCTCACGCCAAAGCTCGGCCTCGTTGAGGTTGACGAATACAGCGGCTTTGTCATGGCCGACATCCCAGGCATCATCGAGGGCGCAAGCGAGGGGCGTGGGCTTGGCGTGCAGTTTTTAAAACACGTCGAGCGCACGAAAATTTTGCTTTTTATGCT
>CAUQPE010000077.1:0-8355 GCA_963519915.1 uncultured Campylobacter sp.
GTTTTAGGCTTAGCTCTTCTTCTTTGCCAAGCTCAAATTTAGCCTTTATAATGGCTTCTAACTCTTCGTAGTTTTTTAGCGTTTTTTCGTATAGGTTTATACTCTCTTTTTGATACTTCGCTTCAAAATACGCGTCCGCGACGGAGTTAATAAGCGCGAGTCTGGCGGCCTGCAGGTCGTATTTAGTCGCGTTAGCCTCCCACATGGCGGCGTCTGTGGAGTTTGCGAGCTTGCGCCACAGATCGATCTCGTAGCTTAGCGAGATGCCGCTTTTATAGCTCTCGCTCCAGCTGCCGCCCGTTTTTATATTTTTACCGGTTTCCGCGCCCAAATTTGCGTTAAAGCTAGGTACGAGATCAGCTTGCAAGACGCCTGCTTGAGCTAGGGTTTTATTTACCGCAATGGCTGATTTTGCCAGGTCTATATTATTTTTTAGCGCGAGGCTGATTAACTCGTTTAGGCGCGCTTCGCCGTAGCCCGTCCACCACTCGCGGTTTATTTTTATATCGGCGCTTGCGTCCTCTTTTAGCAAAATTTGCTCGTAGTTTTCGTTTATCTGCGTTACCGCGCAGCCGCCGAGCAAAAAGGCGGCTAGGATTATGGAGATTTTTTTCATTTTATTCCCTTGTTAGAGCGTCGATCGGATTTAGCTTCGAGGCGCTGCGAGCGGGCATGTAGCCAAATATCACGCCTATCGCGCTAGAAACGATAAGCGCTACCACGATAGAGGTCTGCGAAAATATCATCTTTATATCGGGCGCGAAATTTTCCGTTAGATACCCGATACCAAACGCCGTTCCGACACCGATTAGTCCGCCGATCAGGCACAGCAGCACCGCCTCGATCAAAAACTGCTCAAGGATATTTCCCTGACGCGCGCCGATCGCCATCCTGATGCCTATTTCCTTAGTGCGCTCTGTTACGGAGACTAGCATGATGTTCATCACGCCGATACCGCCCACTAGCAGCGAGATAAAGGCGATACAAGAAATCAGCAGCGTCATAGTCCTCGTAGTCTCCTCGATCGTTTTTTTGATCGTATCGGAGTTTCTGGTGAAAAAATCCTTTTTACCGTGCTTTGCGGTTAAAATTTCCGTTAAACTCTGCTCTGCTATTTGCGCGTTTACGCTGTCTTTTACCTTAACCGTGATGGATGATAGGTGCCTATCGCCGGTTAGTTTGTTTATGACCGCTGTATAGGTAGAAAACGTGCGCAGGGTGCTGGAGTCTGCAAACATATTGTCGTTTTTGGCTACTACGCCGATGATTTTAAAGGGGCGTTTGTTAAAAAGCACCGTTTTACCTAGCGGATCTTCGTTTTTAAAAAACTGCTCCCTAGTTGGCTGATCTATCACGATCACGGACGCCGACTCTGCGACCTCTTGGGCGGTAAATACCCGCCCGGCCTCTACCTTGTAGCCCATGACGTTTAGGCTCTCCTCGCTACCGCCTTTAATCGTAGCCGAGGCTGATTTGTTTCCATAGGTGAGCGTGCCGCTAGCAGAGGCGTTTGGCGTGACGCTATCTAGATAGTCTTGCTTAGATAGCATAGTTGCGTCGCTAACGGTCAAATTTCTCACCCGCTCCGAGCGCATATCGCCAAAACCCTTGCCGTTTAGGATATCGATCGTGTTTGTGCCGATACCGCGGATATCGGAGAGTATCTGCTCCTGCGAGCCCTGCCCAAGCGCTACGACGCAGATAACCGAGGTGATGCCTATGATGATGCCAAGCATCGTTAGCGCCGAGCGCAGTTTATGGCTAAGGATCGCGTTTATCGACATTTTAAAGCTCTCGATAAACTGATCTTTGTAAAAGCTAAAGATATTTTTACGCTTTGGGCTAGGTTTTTCGGAGGCGAAAATTTCCTCGCTTTTTACCGTATCGCTCAAAATTTTACCGTCTTTTATCTCGATGACGCGGTTTGCGTATGCGGCGATATTTGGGTCGTGCGTGACGATGATGATGGTGTGGCCTTGCTTGTGCAAATTTATTAAAATTTCCATCACCATGAGGCCACTTTTGCTATCTAGCGCACCCGTCGGCTCGTCTGCCAGGATGATCTCGCCGCCGTTGATGAGCGCCCTAGCGATCGAGACTCGCTGCTGCTGTCCACCGCTAAGTTTATTCGGTAAATTTTGCAGCTTTTCGCCAAGCCCTAGACCTTCTAAAAGCTCGCCGGCCTTTTTATCGCGATCTTTTTTAGAAACGCCCGCATATACGCTAGGCAAAGCTACGTTTTGCAGCGTGGTTAGCGTAGATAGCAGGTTATAGCGCTGAAAGATAAAGCCGAATTTTTCCCTACGCAAACGCGCTAGCTCGTCGCCTTCAAATTTAGATATGTCGCGCTCTTCTAGCAGATACTGCCCGCCACTTGGATTATCTAGGCAACCAAGGATGTTCATGAGCGTGGATTTACCCGATCCGCTTTGTCCGATGATAGCGATAAACTCGCCCTTTTTTATGCTCAAATTTACGTCTTTTAGCGCGTCAAATACGTTATCGCCGAGCTTAAATTTCTTACTTAAATTTTTAAGTTCTATCAAATTTTTCAAGACGTCGCCTTAGAACTTCATTCTTCTTTTTTCTTTTTCGAGCATCGCATTGATTTCAGCCGCCGAGTTTTGTTTCGTCACGACCTCCTCGCCCTCCTCTACTCCGCTTAAAATTTGAGTTTTTAGGCTGTCGGTTAGTCCCGTTTGCACCTCTCTTCGCTCGGCCGTATCTAGCCCGTCTTTATCCTTTTTTAGCACGTAGACTACGCTTTTGCCGTTCTCTTTTTTTATGGCTATCGATGGTACGATGACGGCGTCTTTAGCGCTATCTAGGATGACGGTATTTTGCGTGGTCATACCGATCCTTAGCATGCCGCCCGGGTTATCCACGATAGCTTTGGCGTAGTAGTAAATCGCCGAACTACTCGAACTTGAGGCGGTCGAGCCGGAGCTTGTGGTCGTGGTGTATTTGCCGTTGCTTAGCGTGGTGAGGCCCGGGTCGATCGAGCTAATACGGGCGTGAAATTTACGATTCGGCTCGGATAGTATCGAGTACTCGACTTTTGAGCCTACCTTTATCTTTGTGATGTCGCCCTCGGCGATCTCCATTTTTAGCTGTACTTTGCTTAGATCTGCGATATTTACGATAGTGGGCGTAGTTTGGTTTGAGTTTACGGTTTGACCCTCCTCGACTTGCACGGAGACCACGACGCCGCCTTTTGGAGCGGTGATTTTAGTGTAGCCGAGATCTATCTGAGCGGTGTTTAGAGAGATTTTAGCCTGCACGATTTGCGCTTCGATCTCTTTTAGCGAGGCTTCGTTTGCGGCTAGGGTATTTTTAGCGTTTTCAAACTCCTCTTTTGAGGTTGCGTTTTTGGCAAAAAGCTCTTGCTCGCGCTTAAATTTGGTCTTTGATATCTCAAGCGCGACTTTGGCCGAATTTAACTTCGCTTCGTAAATCCCAAGCTGGGCTTTTTTGGTATCTACGTTATTTTGCTGGGTCGCGGAGTCAATTTCTGCTATCATATCGCCGGCTTTTACGACGTCGCCGAGCTTTACGTAGAGTTTTTTGATCTGTCCGCCTACCTGCGCGCCCACGTCGATTAGCTCGGTAGCATAGATCTCGCCGTTGCTTTCGATGCTTTTAACCAGCTCGCCGCGAACGGCTTTTGAGGCGATAAACTGATCGACTTGCGGGACGTTAAAATTTTTATCGTAAAAGTAGTAACCCACCCCCGCTAACACGGCGAAAACCGCGATAAATTTGATAAGTTTTTTCATTATTTCTCGCTTTTTAAAATTTAACGCGAGATTATATACAAAAATGCGTTAAGGCGATGTTAAGTAATTCAATTAAATTTTATTTTTCTTTAATGCGAGCCGCCGTATAATCGCGTTTTTAAAATTTATAACTCGGATTACGCAAATGTTTACGCAATTATTATCTATTTTTATTATTATCGCTTCCGGCTACGGGGCGAAAAAATTTAAAGTCTTTGAGCAAAAAAACGCCTCCGTATTCATAAACTACGCGCTTTGCTTCGCGCTTCCGGCACTTATTTTCGATAAAATTTACCACGTAAACATCGATACCACGCTTATCAACGTCATCGCCACGGGTTTTGCCTGTTCGATGCTGGGCGCTACGGCGATATTTTTCGCGTGCAAATTTTTAAAATTTAACAAAGCTACGACCGTGAGCGCCGTACTGCTAGGAATGTTCGGAAATACCGTATTTATGGGTATGCCTATCATCAAGGGCTTTTTCGGCGAGGACGCGATGAACGAAGTTATCTTTTACGATCAGTTAGCCACCTCGATCCCGATTAGCATTTTTGGGCCTTTTATCTTAGCTTTTGGCGCTCCGGCGAAGGTTTCGCTCGTGCAAAACGTTATGAAAGTAATCAAATTTCCCCCATTCGTCGCGCTAATTTTTGGCTTTTTACTCCGCGGCGTTCCGCTTCCAAAGGTACTATTTGATGCGCTTACGCTTTTTGCGCAAAGCGTCGTTCCGGTTGCTCTTTTTGCGATAGGCATCGGACTTGGATTCCGCAGTATCAAGAGCTGCTATAAATCAACCGCAGTGGTAATCGCGGGCAAAATGCTGCTGGCGCCTTTTATTTTTATATTAGTCACGATAGTTTTTGGTGTAAATTTCGGTCAAATTTGGATGATCGGTATCTTACAATGCGCCATGCCGCCGATGGTGCTAGCAAGCGCAATGATCATGAAAGCCGAGCTTGATAGCCAGCTAGCAGTCGCCGCGGTTGCCGTAGGGGTCGCGTTTAGCTTCGTTAGTCTGCCGCTTTTATCTTATGTTTTTAGCTTGATGGCTTAAATTTCACGCTCGTTTCACGTTTCTTGGCTAAACTTCCATCATAAATTTTCTTAAAGGAGATGCTATGAAAAAGTTAGCTTTAGTTGCGCTTAGCGCGTTGTTCGTTACAGGTTCTATCTTTGCCGCCGAGATGAAAGGCGATATGATGGAGAAAAAAGATACCATGATGGAAAAGAAGGACGCCATGATGGAGAAAAAAGACGATATGATGATAAAAAAGGACGAAATGAAGGGCGACATGAAAGAGATGAAAGACGATATGGGTAAAAAGAAAGACGATATGAAAGATATGAAAAAGGATAAGATGTAATGACGCAAATTTTGCTCGTAGAGGACGATGAGACGCTAAGCGAACTCATCAGCGAGTATCTGAGCGAACAAGGCTACGACGTGACCGTTTGCGCCGATGCTAAAGCAGCTCTAGATACCGCCTACGAGCGAAATTTTGATATCCTCATCCTCGACGTCAAGCTACCTAAAGGCGACGGTTTCTCCCTTTTGCGCGAACTTAGGCGGCTTGGCGACGACACGCCTGCGATCTTTACCACCTCGCTAAACGCACTGCAAGACCTAGAGATCGGATACAAAAGCGGCTGCGACGACTACTTAAAAAAGCCCTACGAGCTAAAAGAGCTTTTGCTTCGTATTCAAATTTTAATCAAGCGCAAATTTTCTCACGTAAATGACGAATTTATCGAGCTTAATGGCGGATATAAATTTTTTCCAAGCTCCAAAACGCTACGGCAAAACGGGCAAATCGTAAACCTCTCAAACAAAGAAAGCGAACTTTTGGCGCTATTTTTGGAAAATAAAAACGCGCTGCTTAGCAAAGAGGCGATATTTGAGAAAATTTGGAACTACGGCGAGGAGCCAAGCGAGCTGAGCCTGCGGGTTTACGTCAAAAACTTACGCCGCATTTTAGGCAAGGACGCGATCATAAATAGGCGCGGCGACGGCTATATCTATGTCTGAGCGCTCCGCCGTTATAGCAAAAATCCTCTCGCTTTATCTCATCACTAGCGCCCTATTTTTGGGGTATTTTTTTACGAACGACTATAAAATGAAAAAAGAAGCCCTCGTCTCAAACGAGGTCAAAAACCTAAAAGAGATCAAGATGGGCATCTACATGAAAGCGCGTATGGACGGGCTTGGCGCAGTAAAAAGCTTTACCGCCGAAAAAGACGTCAAAGCCTGCATCGTAGCTAAAAGCGGTCAAATTTTATACGGCGAGGCGGGCTGCGCTAAATTTGACGACGCACAGAGTGGTGCAGTCGTATCGGACGGCAAGGTGACGATATTTGAGGCGCTACAAAACATGGACGAAGGCGGCGCGGACGAGCTAGCCACGGCAAAGATCGCGCTAAGCGGTAAGGACGTCGCGAGCGAGCTAAATTTGCTATGGCTGCGTACGGCGCTAAATTTGCTTATCGTTTTGGGCGTCATCATGATAATCGCCTTTTATCTAGCAAAGACCGCGCTAGCGCCGCTACACGCCAAGATCGCCGCGCTAAATCGCTTTATAAAAGACTCTACTCACGAGATAAACGCGCCCCTTAGCGTCATACTTATGAGCATCGAAACGGCAGATAAAAGTAGCCTAAGCCAGAGAAATCTAAAGCGCCTAAACAACATCCAAACCGCCGCCAAAACGCTAAGCCGTACCTATGAGGACCTCACGTATTTATCCTTTGGTGCCGAGCGCTGCGCACCAAAAGAGGAGCTAAATTTGAAAGATATTTTAAACGAGCGACTCGAATTTTTTGCTCCGTTTTTTGCTAAACGAGGGCTTGATTTAAGGCTAAATTTAAAAGACGCTCTCATAAATGCAAATGGCTATGAGCTAAAACGTGCGGTGGATAACCTACTAAGCAACGCCGTAAAATACGCAAACCAAGGCGGCTACGTCGCGGTTAGTTTGCAAGACGGCGAGCTAAAAATCTCAAATAGCGGCGAGGGGTTAAGCAAAGAGCAGCAAGATAAAATTTTCGAGCGATACACGCGGTTTAACGAAGACCAAGGCGGCTTTGGCATAGGGTTAAATTTGGTAAAAAGAGCCTGTGAAAACAATGCTATCGCCGTAACCTGCGAAAGCGAACCTGACAAAGAAATAACCTTTACGCTTAGGTGGAAGTCTTAAATTTAGATTTTGCGTCATAAAAGCGACGGTGCTTTTCTCCAAACTGGCAAATTTGGCTCAAATCACAAACACTCTCAGTCAAATTTTGATTAGGATAGTTGTAGAATCGTCAAATTTGGCGGTAAAATCAAGAAAGTGTAAATAAATTTTACTCGTCTCCGATAAGCGAAAGGTTCCTGCATCCTATCTCATCGCCCATCTCGCAGCCCATTTTGTAAAATTTTTTTGCCGTTTTAGAATCGGCAGTTTTGACGCCTAGCGAAAACTGATACATACCGCCGAGATTTGAACAGCTTTGAGCATGATTTAGTTTTAGGCACGACTTCTCATAAAGCCTGCGCGCTGCGGCAAAATCATGCTCCGTACCGCGCCCGAGGCGGTAAAAGTTAGCCGCATTGTAGCAACCGTATTTGTTGCCGAGCGTGCAGGACTTTGCAAATATCGTCAAGATCTCGCTCTCCTCTTTGCTTTTTAGCTTTTGGTGTAGCGAGCCTAGATTTGAACAGGCGATACCCTCGTTATCGTCGCAGGCTTTTTGATAGCAGAGTTTTGCGCGCTCGTAGTCTTTATTGTTTTCAAATTTTACGCCCATATCATTGCACTCTTTTGGAGTTTTGCCGTCGCAGATGTGCTTAACTTCGGCTTGCGTAACGGGCTTTGGGGGTGCGGGAGTCGCCTTTTTTTGCGCCGCACAACCGCTAGCAAACGCCGCAACCAGCGCAAAAACGACAATGTGCGAGATAGCTTGAAAAAAAGCGCGTTTCAAAATTTAGCCTTACGAAAAATTTGCCTTAATCTTACCTTACGTTCGCCAAAATAATGCTTAAAATAAACTTTAAAATACTCGGCTACAACCAAACGCAGTCAAATTTGTAACAGGTTTATTGCTCGTTAAAAGAGTATTTCTAGCACGTTAAGACAAATTTACGCTTAATTTTATATCTAAATTCGGCGCCTATCGTCATTCGTAAATTTACAAATTTAATACCGACAAAAAGCGCCAAATTTATAGATTAGATCGCCTCGCTCGTAAATCTCCAAAAATCACTTAGAAACTATACGTAAAACCTAGATTAAACGTTCTCGGATCGCCGTAGACCATCTTGTTGTTTCCGATGCCCTCGAAGTATTTTTTATTAAACACGTTGTCGATATTTAGCTGGATGTCGAAATTTTTGCTTATCTTGTAGCCAAACATCAAATTTGCCAGCGTGTAGGCCTTTTGCGTGATTTCGTTTGCGCCGCTGCCGACGTAAATTTTACTTTTATACTGCACTCCCGCGCCCGCTCTAAAGTCCGCTATAGAGTATTTAGCAAAGAGATTTGCCGTAGTGCGCGAGCTTTCGGTATCAAATTTCTTGCCGTCGGCGTCCTTGGCGTTAAAG
>CAUQPE010000078.1:0-8209 GCA_963519915.1 uncultured Campylobacter sp.
TTTGACACGCTCCGACTGTGGCAGGTCTTGCCAAAACAATCGGTAACGGAGCGGCGACAAACAGCTTCACGGAGATCGGACCTTATAGTAATTGTATCTTGATGATCGGCTCAAACCCCGAAAACGGCCACCCGATCGCGGCGATGCACATACAGCGCGCGCTAAACCGCGGCGCTAAGCTCATCGTGATAGACCCGATAAAAACGGAATTTGCCAGCCGAGCGGACGTGCATTTGCAGCTAGCGCCCGAGCATAACATCGCGGTTATAAACTCGCTCATTTACGTTATTTTCGAGGAAAATTTGGTTAACTGGGACTTCGTAAATGAATGCACCAAAGGCGTAGAATACGTACGCGAAGCGGTAAAAGACTATTCGCCTGAAGCCATCGCTAGCTACACCAACCTAAACCCGCAGGACGTGAGAAAAGCGGCTCGCATGTACGCGACTATCAGACCTGCAGTCATCACGCACGGTATGGGCGTAACGCACTTTAACCACGGCGTGGGCGCAGTTTGCGATATTTCAAATTTATTCCTTTTAACCGGAAATATCTGCGAGCTAGGCAGCGGCGACCTACCGATACGCGGTCAAGAAAACGTCCAAGGCTGCTGTGATATGGGCGTGTTGCCGAATATTTTTCCAAATTTAGGCTCGGTAACCGATCCTAAACAGCGCGAGTGGTTTGAGCAGGTTTGGCATCTAGAGCCAGGCTCCTTAAACGGTAAAATCGGCATCCATAAAACCGAAGTGCCAAACGCCATCCTTGACGGCAGAGTGCATTTTTTCTGGACGATGGGCGAAAACCCGGTTATGACCGATCCAAACACCAACCACTTCCTAAAAGCGATCTCAAAGGTCGATATGTACGTGGTTCAGGATATATTTTTAACCGAAACGTCGCGTAAAGCCGACGTAGTTTTGCCAGGCGTAGCAAGTAGCGAAAAAGAAGGCCTCTACGCCAACGCCGAGCGCCGCGTGCAGCACAACGAGCACGTCATCACGCCTCCGGGAGACGCCAGACAAGACTGGTGGATCATCTGCGAGATCGCGCGAAGGCTTGGAGCGACAGAGGGATTTAACTTTAACTCGCCTGAAGAAATTTGGGAAGAAGTACGCAAGTGCGACCCTAGAAGATACGGCGGCATGAGTTACTACCGCATCAAAAAGCACCACGGACTGCACTGGCCGTGCCCTGATGAAAACGACATGGGCGGGCAGAGCCTATATCTAGACAAAAAATTCTTTACGCCCGACGGCAAAGGTAAATTTATCCCTTGCTTGCACGTAAAGAGCGTCGCGGATATCGAGCCTGCCAAAGCCGAGTTTGCTAAACGCGTAAATTTACCGCCTGAGTACGAAGTGATGGCCGGTAGCGTGGACGAGCCGACCGACGCCGAGTATCCGATACAGCTGCTAACTACGCGTAAAGTCTATCAGTACGCCGGCGGCGTCATGACTAGACGATCAAAAGCTATCGAAGAGGGCGGCGACAGTATCGGACCGATCGCGGAGATGAATCCTGCGCTGGCCGAGCGCTACGGCATCAAGCAAGGAGACTTCATCAAGGCATGGAGTAGATACGGTTATATCGTTATCAAAGCAGACGTCACGGGCATCGTCCCAGACGGCGTCATCCAGATGACCTATCACTACTGGGAGAGCTGCTGCAATGAGCTAACGAGCAACGGCTGGGACTTCATCAGTAAGACTCCGACCTTTAAGGCAGCCATCCAGATCCAAAGGATCGAGGAGGATGAATTTTTGCGTATTCGCGAGCTAAAACGCATCAAATTCCAAACCAACAAGGTCATATACGACGACTATCACCACGAGTGATTTTTAGCCCCGCTTGCTAAACCGCGGGCGGGGCTGCTTAAATTTAGCTTTTAAATTCGCTTCTTGATTAAATTTTAAAAAATATATCTTATTTTAATATGCTTTTCTGTAATATTCCACAAATTTTAATATGCAATTTTGTAATATTATAAATTTATATCTCACAAGGAGCAAAAGATGAAAAAATTTCTCACGACGTTGCTTTTAAGCGCTATCGTCGCGCTAGGAGCCGAGGTCAAAACCGTCACCGATATGACCGGCAACGAGGTCAAAATCCCCGCCCAAACGCAAAAGATAGCCGCGCTCTGGCACGCAAACAACCAAGTGATTTTGGTGCTAGGCGGCGCGGATAAGATCGTAACTACGACCGATCAAATCAAGAAAAACAAGTGGTTTGCTAAAATTTACCCTCGCATCGCAGAGGTGCCGGCTGCGCTAAACGGTAACGACATCCAGATCGAGGAGCTAGTTAAACTAGCGCCCGACGTAGTCGTCGTGTCAAATAAAAATTTCCAAGAAAATCTTACTAAAAACGGCTTTAGCGCGGCGAATTTGATATTTCGCGACTACGACGATATGAAAAAAAGCGTGCTGCTAACGGCCCAGATCATCGGCGGCGATGCGGCCAGCAAAGCAAAAGAACTAAACGAAAACCTAGAGGCTAACATCGCGCTAGTCACCGAGCGCACGAGCAAGCTAAAGGACGCCGCGCGCCCTAAAGTGCTACACATCGTTGGCGGCGCAAACCTGCTAAAAATCGACGGCACCAAAACGATCATCGACACGTGGGTGAGATATGCAGGCGGTAAAAACGCGGTGCAAAAAGAGGGCAGCATGATAGAAATCACGGCCGAAGAGATCGTGGCTGCGGATCCTGATATCATCATAGTTGGCGGCGCGGACAATCAAAAAGCGGTTGAGAAAATTTACGCCGATCCCGTATTTGCAGGGCTAAAAGCGGTCAAAGACAAAAAAGTCTACGGCAACCCAAAAGGCGTGTTTAGCTGGGATAGATACGGCGCGGAGTCGGCTCTACAAATTTTATGGGCGGCTACTATCGTTCAGCCGGAGCTCTTTAAAGACGTCGACGTAAAAGCCCAAACTAAGGCGTTTTATAAGAAATTTATGAACTACGACCTTAGCGACGCGGAGTTTGACTACATCCTAAAAGGGCTAAATCCGGACGGTAGCAAATAATCAAATTTGAGCGATTTTGCCGGTAAACCCGGCAAGATCAAAAGGAAGCAAAGATGAAAAAAAGGACGCTTGCATTTGGCGCGGCGGCTTGCCTGTGCGCGGCGATTAGCGCGCAGGCGGCCGATCTAAAATTTGATTCGGATAAATTTGAAACGCGCTCTATAAAAGCGGGCGAAAAAGAGGTTAAATTTAGGGCCTACGAGGGGATAGTTTACGTAGCAAACCCCGTGGATAGTCGGTTTCAGAGGCTAAATTTTTACGTCCCGGCGCGGTATTTCGAGGACGGCAAAAGCGAGTCGGGCAAATTTGACGCGTCAAGCGCGCCGATCTTTTTGCCAAACTCCATCGGCGGGTATATGCCGGGCGAGCCTTTTACGCCTGCGCTTGATAAAAACGGTAAGCCAAACGCGGTACTGGCAGCACTTGAGCGCGGTTACGTAGTCGCAGCGCCTGGAGCTAGAGGTAGGAGCTCAAAGGACGCAAACGGCAAATTTAGTGGCAAAGCACCCGCAGCCATCGTCGATCTAAAGGCCGCCGTGCGGTATCTCAAATTTAACGACGCGGCGATGGCAGGCGACGCAAATAAAATCATATCAAACGGCACGAGCGCGGGCGGAGCGATGTCGGCACTGCTCGGCGTCTCGGCAAACGCGAGCGAGTTTGAGCCGTATCTAGCAGCACTCGGAGCCGCAAAGGCTAGCGACGAGATCTACGCCGTCTCCGCCTACTGCCCGGTTACGAACCTAGAAAACGCCGATGCAGCCTACGAGTGGATGTTTGGCGCTCAGACGAAATACGAGAAAATGGACTTTAGCGCGCTGAGTGCGGCTGGATTTAACGACCGAAGCGGTAAACCAAAAACCGTCTCAGGCGAGCTAACCGCAGAGCAAAAAGAGCTTTCCGCCGCGCTAAAATCAGCCTTTCCCGCCTACGTAAATTCGCTAAATTTAAAAGACGCCAAAGGCCGCGCGCTCACGCTTGAGCCTAGCGGCGAGGGAAGCTTTAAAGAGTACGTCAAAAAGACGCTAGCAGACTCTTTCGCGGCTGCAAAAAGTCGGGAGAAAAGCCTACTAAAGCCCGAATTTTTCACGCTTGAGACGCAAGGCTGCACGCTCGGGTATGATTTTAAATTTGAAGACTTTGTCCTATCTATGCCGCGAGCTAAAGCTACGCCCGCATTTGACGGACTAGAGCTACAAAATCCCGAAAACGACTTTTTCGGCGATGCGGACGCGGCGGCGAAGCACTTTACTGAATTTAGCGCAAAACGCGGCACGGGCGAGATTGCAGACGCTAAAATCATAAAAATGGCAAACGCGATGAGCTATCTAGGTAACAAAAACGCGGCTAAATTTTACCGTATCAGGCACGGCGCGGCAGACTCCGACACGGCTCTAGCGGTGCCGCTTATCTTGGCGCTGGGGCTACAAAATGCTGGCAAGACGGTTGATTTTGCGGTGCCTTGGGGGCAAGGTCATGGCGGCGACTATGATCTAGACGAGCTTTTTAGGTGGATAGATCGCGTCGTAAAATAGCTGAAATTTGACGCGGCAGAAGCTTGCGGTCAAATTTTAAAAAGCGGCGGGAATTTGCAAAAACGTCAAATTTAAATTTGATAGCGCGTCGCTAGGCTCAAATTTGACGCTAACGACTAAGTCGTAAAAGTAAAGGTGGCGTGTAAATTTGACCCGAATAGCTCAAATTTGGCGCTCATGTCGGGTTGTTTCGGTTGCGGACAAAGCCCGCATTTGTGTTGATATTTTCACGCGGTGCTAGTACGGGTAGAGATTTTATTTTAGGAGAAAGATGAAAAATATTAGTTTTAAATTTACGCTGATTTTGCTAGCCGTGCTGACCGTAGTTTGCGGCGTAGTCGCGCTTGGCGTCGGCAGGTTTTACGTGGCGCCGGGCGACGTACTTAGCGTGATCGGTAGCTTTTTTGGAGTGCCGACGGACGCCGCGGCAAATATCCAAAACGTCGTCGAAAACATCCGCATACCGCGCATCATCGCAGCTATCCTCGTCGGAGCCGCGCTTAGCATCAGCGGAGCGGCGTATCAGGGCGTCTTTCGCAACCAACTAGTTAGCCCCGATCTGTTGGGCGTTTCGGCGGGCGCTTGCGTGGGCGCCGCAGTTGCGATCATGTTTGATTTATCGCTTTTTTGGGTGCAGGCGCTAGCCTTTGTTAGCGGGCTCGCAGCCGTAGGTATGACGCTATCCATACCGCGTCTGATGGGGCGCTCTAGCACGCTGATGCTGGTGCTCTCGGGTATCATCGTTAGCGGTCTCATGGCTTCTGTTATCGGCTTTTTAAAATACGTCGCCGACCCCGAGACCAAGCTACCCGACATCGTTTACTGGCAGCTAGGCAGCCTAGCCAAGATCGACGCGGATAATCTCAAATTTATCGCGCCCGTGATGATAGCTTGCGCGGTGCTTTTGGTGGCTATGAGTTGGAGGATAAACCTACTCTCGCTAGGCGATGAGAGTGCGGCTAGGCTAGGCGTAAACGTAACGCTTGAGCGCGGCGTCATCATCGTCTGCGCGACGCTTCTAACGGCATGCAGTGTGTGCGTGAGCGGTATCGTGGCGTGGGTGGGGCTGCTGATGCCGCACCTTGCGCGCATGCTAGTAGGCGCGAACAACGTCCGCAGCCTGCCTGCTAGTATATTTATGGGCGCGATATTTTTGCTATTTGTAGACACCCTGGCGCGCACGATCAGCGTGAGCGAGGTGCCTCTGGGCGTACTTACGGGCTTTATCGGCACGATATTTTTCGTCTGGGTACTCTGGCGAAATAAAAAGGTTGCGTGATGCTTGAGGTTAAAAATCTAAATTTCGCCTATCCAAACGGCGCGGGTAGGCTAGAAAACGTAAATTTACGCGTCGGTAAAGGCGAAATCCTAACCATACTAGGGCGAAACGGCGCGGGCAAATCGACCATGCTAAGCCTAATCAGCGGTACGCAGGCGCCGCACTCGGGCGAAGTTTGGCTGAGCGGCAAAAATAGCGCGGAGCTTAGCAACAAAGAGCGCGCCAAAATCATGGCCTACGTAGCTCAAAGCGAGATCTGCGAGTACGACTACACGGGGCTTGAGTTTATCACGATGGGGCGAGCGGCGCATCTGGGCATCTTTGCGCGGCCTAGCGAGGAGGACACGGCGATCGCGAAGGAATTTACCGCAAAGCTTGAGATCACGCACCTTGAGGATAAATTTATCACTCAGATGAGCGGCGGGCAAAAACAGATGTGCTCGATCGCACGCGCGATGGCTGCAAAGCCGCAGATCATCGTGTTTGACGAGCCGACCTCGGCGCTGGAC
This sequence comes from uncultured Campylobacter sp., assembly GCA_963519915.1. Taxonomy (GTDB): domain Bacteria; phylum Campylobacterota; class Campylobacteria; order Campylobacterales; family Campylobacteraceae; genus Campylobacter_A. The sequence continues at coordinate 6,359 of CAUQPE010000078.1, forward strand.
TTTGGCAATCAGTATAAATTCCTGCGCACAGTTAAGCAGCTAAAAGAGCAAGGCTACACCATCGTGCTAACGACTCACAATCCCGATTTTGCCGTGCTTTTGGGCGGCTACGTGGCTCTAGTTAAAGGCGGGGGCGAAGTGGCTTTCGGCACGGTGGACGAGATCATAGAAAGCGAGCATCTAAGTAAGCTTTATGGGCTAAATTTGAGCGTGGAGTATATCGAGCAAGTAACTAGAAAGTGCTGCCTGACGCATCCACTGTGACTGCGGCGCGCAAGAAGCGGCGTAAATTTGCGCTACGCAAAATCAAAAAGAACGCGGGCAGGGATACGCGGCACGGCGGATAAATTTATGCGTCTTGGGCGCAAGGCGTGCGTGCCAGCTTTGCAAATTTTGATTGCACAGTTGCCCCGTCGTTTGGTAAAATTTGCTCTCAAATTTAGCTCAAATTTAAGGCTTATAAAATTTAACCGAGCCTTGGCACGTTTTAGTCGGCGCGGCTCTGTAAATTTGACGGCTACGGGTTTGCGCCTTTAGTAAATTCGGCGTTAAATTTTGAAATTCGCGAATTGAGTTAGCTTTTATTTTTTCTCGCGTTGCGCGCCGGAAATGATTAAAATTTGCTTCGTTAAAGCAGTCTTGCTAAAGCGAAGCAAAATCCCTCCAAAAAGGCTCGTTTGCAAAAACGCAACAAAACGAGCTTTTAAGGGCAAATTTATACGTATCCCTGATCTATCATCGCGTCGGCTACTTTTCTAAAGCCCGCGATATTTGAGCCAAGCACCAGATTTCCCTCGTCGCCAAACTCCTTGCTAGTCTCGTAACTAAGCTCAAAGATATGATTCATGATGCCGTGCAGTCTGTGATCTACCTTTTCAAAGCTCCACGCGGTCATGCCTGCGTTTTGCATCATCTCAAGGCCTGACGTGCCCACGCCGCCCGCGTTTGCCGCCTTTGCCGGAGCGAAGTAAAAATCCTTTTGCGCTAGCATGAAATTTATCGCATCAAGCGTGCTTGGCATATTTGCTCCCTCAGCCACGAAGCGACAGCCGTTAGCGTAGAGCGTCTTTATGTCGGCTAGGTGCAGCTCGTTTTGCGTCGCGCACGGGAAGGCTCCGTCGCACGGCACGTCCCACACGCCGTTTCTGCCCTCTTTGTACTCGCTTACGCTTACGTATTTTGCGTTCGGTCTAAATTTGACGTATTCGCTAAGGCGCGCGCGTTTGACCTCTTTTAGCTCTTTAAGCACCGCTAGATCTATGCCCTCGGCGTCGTAAACATATCCGTTTGAATCAGAAATCGTGATAGGCAGCGCGCCTACTTGATAGAGCTTTTCTACCGTGTATATGGCGACGTTTCCGCTACCGCTTATGCTGCATTTTTTGCCCTCTAGCCCAAGGCCCGCTTTTTGCAGCATATTTTGCGTAAAATAGACCAGCCCGTATCCGGTCGCCTCCGTGCGCGCTAGGCTTCCGCCCCAGTTTAGGCCTTTGCCCGTTAGTATGCCGTCAAACCTGCCCGTGAGCTTTTTATACTGCCCAAACATATAGCCGATCTCGCGCGCGCCCACGCCGATATCGCCTGCGGGCACGTCTACGGTGTTGCCGATGTGGCGGTATAGCTCGGTCATAAACGCCTGGCAAAAGCGCATTATCTCGCCCTCGCTCTTGCCCTTTGGATCAAAGGTGCTGCCGCCCTTTGCGCCGCCGATATTTACGCCTGTTAGCGAGTTTTTAAAAATTTGCTCAAATCCTAAAAATTTAAGTACGCCAAGATCGACGCTAGGATGCAGTCTGATGCCGCCTTTATAGGGGCCCACGGCTGAGTTAAACTGTACGCGGTAGCCGTTAT
>CAUQPE010000079.1:0-8139 GCA_963519915.1 uncultured Campylobacter sp.
ATCGAACTCATCGTAACTTAATGCTCCTTGTATTTGTATTAAGTTCTGTTGAGCCATAATTTTATAAAACTTATACTAAAATTAGTACCTTGTGCAAAGAATAACCGTTTAAGATTACTCTTTGCTTGTTGTAAAAAAAAAGGGGGGGCGGGGCTTAGATTTTGCTTCCTTTGCGGTCGCAACTACAAGCAGACGCGAAGTCGCCCCCCCCTTTTTTTTAATCCCTCTACCCATACGACGCTTTTAAGGCGACAACACTAATTTACCTTGCAGGCAAAGTGTCACAAATTTAGAAACAAATTTGGCTTTAAATTTTAACCAAACAAAAATTTAGTACCGTCAAGACTCGGGTCTCGGTGCATAAAATTTCAAATTTTAGTCAAATTTAGCCTCAAATTTCAGCAAATTTTACTCTCCGTCCTCGATATTTTCCTGCATAAAAACCCGCATACTCGGAAACTCAAGCGCACAAAGATGGCCAAATTTATGTTTATAGACGCAGCCCGTGTCGATATTTGCGCTAAATTTAGCGATATCGGGCTCAGCGATCGGCGTATGGCCGTAGACGTTAAAGACGCCATCGTTTTGGCTAAAATCGCCCCTGCCGCAAAGCACGTGCCGCCTAAACTCCGCCGCATTATCGCCGTCCGAGCTGCGCAGCGGCCACATCCGCCCGACCGCCGAATGCGACACGACGAGCCGCCTGCCTTGCGCGTTTTTAAACTCGCCAAATTCCAAATAAAGCGGCAAATTTGATAAAAACTCTATGTGCGCGAGCTTCTGGGCGCGGTCGGCTTTGGTGTAGGAGGCGAAGGTCTGCGCACCGCCGTTTAGGTAAAACCAGCGCGGATCGCTAGGTGTTTCGTCACGCAAAAATGCGTCCTTGTGTTGCAAAAGGCGGTATTCGTGATTGCCCATAACGGCCGCATAGCCTCGCTGCATCGCTAACTGCACGACATCAAAACTCCCCTCGCCGCGGTCTATCAGATCGCCCACGAAGCAAATTTTAGAATCAGCGCCGCGCGGCAAGCGATCTATAAGTGCGTAGAGGGTTTTATAGCAGCCGTGCACGTCGCCGATAAGATAAATTTGGTCTCCATAATCATCTAACATTTTTATTTGCCTATCTTAAAATTTGGCTCAAATTTTAGCTCTTTTTTGTAAATTTTACAGTCGCTTTCACGCTCTTATACGCTTAAAACCAAACAATATCTACTAAAATCACATTTTTTATATGCTTTTTATTCTTTATCTCTTATAATATCATATAGCCATAAAATTAATTTCTATAACTAAAGGAGGTTTAATAAATAACGCCGACGACTTCAAATTTAGTCGTAGGCTTGGCCGAGAGTACATTTAACGCAACACTAAAGACGAGATAACCAAATTTCATTTCAAGGGAGAAAAAATGAAAAGACGAAATTTCTTAAAGCTTAGCGCGCTAGCCGGCGTCAGCCTGCAAGCTAACAGGATAGAGGGCGTCACTCAGACACTTTTTGATCAGAAAAAGGTTTTTTGCGCAAATAGATTCGGTCCGTTTTACGCAAACGTAGTCAGCGGACAGATAACTAGCATAGATCCTTTTGAGGCGGATAAATTCCCGAGCACTTTAAATAACGCCGTCGCAGACTGCGTCCAAAACGAAAGCAGAGTACTATATCCTTGCGTTAGAAAGAGTTATTTGGAGAAAAAAGGACCAAATAAACCCGAACTTAGAGGCGAGGAGGAATTTGTAAGAGTTAGCTGGGATACGGCGCTTGATCTAGCAGCAAAAGCTCTAAAAGAAAATTTTGAAAAATACGGCTCCGAGAGTATCTACGGAGAGTGCTACTGGTGGGGCGGCAGCGGTAAAGTCAGCTGGGGTAGAGCTACGGCCAGAAGGATGCTAACGATACTAGGCGGCTTCGTCTCAGAGGACGGCAACTACTCCTATGGTGCTGGTCACGTTATCATGCCTCACGTTATCGGAACTATCGAGCCAAACGAAGTTCCTACGAAATGGGAAGCGGTACTAAAGTCTGCTAAATCGATAGTTTTTTGGGGAAGCAATCCCGTAGTAACCAATGAAATAGGCGTAGGCGCTCCTACTCACGAGGGCTACGACGTGTATTCCAAACTAAAAGAGATGAACGCAAAAGGCGAGAAGAAAATTTACGCCGTAGATACCTATAAAAACGATACGATTAGGTATCTAAACTCGGATTTCATAGGAGTGGTGCCGGGGACAGATACGGCCATGATGATAGGCATGTGCCACTATCTATACGAAAATAAACTATACGACGAAGCCTTTATAGGCAAATACACCGTTGGATTTAATAAATTTAAAGATTATTTCCTAGGCACTAACGACAATGTGGTTAAAAATTTAGACTGGGCTAGCAAAATTTGCGGCGTAAGCGTCAAAAAGCTAGAGGAACTTTGTGCGTCATTAGCCAAAAACGAGTCTTTGATAATAAGCGGTTTTGCTATCCAAAGACAAGATCACGGAGAGCAGTCGTATTGGGCGCTCATAACTCTAGCCTCGATGCTGGGACACATAGGTAAGGAGGGCTGCGGATTTATGACTTGCGATCAGGGACATAAAACCAGCACGGAAAGCTTTATAGCGCCGGCTCTAAAAGGCCTGAGTTCGGTTCCTAGCGAAAAATACACGAAAGAAGATAGCCCTTGGGTGAAAAACAAAGGCTACGTCATGCCAAACAGTAGAATAATAGACGCACTACTAAACCCGGGCCAAGAGATGCAAAGAAACGGCGAAATTTATAAACTCCCGCATATGAGAGTTTCCATAAGCGCCAGCGGATCGATATTTACGAGACATCAGGATATAAACCGCGCGGTACAAGCATGGAAAAAGCTCGATACCGTGATAACCATAGAGCCTTATTGGACTAGCGGAGCTAAGCTCAGCGACATAGTTCTGCCCGCAGCTATCGAGCCCGAGAGAAACGACATAGAGCAGTCAAACGCTACTGGCGAGTATATCTTTGCCATAAAACAAGCCGTTCAGCCTATGGGCGAAAGCAGGAGCGATTTTGAAATTTGCAAAGGAATTTGCAAGAGATGGGGCATGGAAGAGGTATTTACCGAAGGTAAGACCGAGATGGAGTGGATAAAAGAAATTTTCGCCGACGCTATGGATCAAGCCAAAGCGCTCGGATACGGATAATTTGCCTACGTTCGATGAGTTTTGGGAAAAGGGATATGTAAAATTCGACAAAAAAGACGAAGAGAAAAAATACTACACTAGATTTGCGAATTTTAGAGAAAATCCAAACAAATTTAGACTCGGAACGCCGTCAGGAAAAATCGAGATTTACTCGCCCGTCATCGCAAAAATGAAATACGACGACTGCTTTGGGCATCCGGCATGGTTTGAGCCTACCGAATGGCTTGGCGATAAAGAAAAAACTAAAAAATATCCTCTCGCGCTAAACACTCCGCACTCTCGCTTCAGACTACACTCTCAGCTAGATAACTCCATAGTTAGAAAGTACGCTGAAGTAAACGGTAGAGAGCCGATATTTATCAGCCAAAGTGCGGCCAAAAAACGCGGTATCGCAACGGGAGACGTGGTTAGAGTGTTTAACGACAGGGGCGAAATTTTATGCGGAGCGATAGTGAGCGACATAACCCAAGACGACGTCGTAATCGTATGCGAAGGCGCATGGTACGACCCTGAAGTCTACGGCAAAAAGAGCCTGTGCCAGCACGGATGCGTAAACGTGCTCACAAAAGACAAAGGCACGAGCAAGCTAGCGCAAAGCAACATCGCGCATACGAATTTGGTCCAGGTCGAAAAATACAAAGGCGCAATAAGGCCTATCAGAGCGTTTTCAAAACCAAAAATCATAGGCGCTTAAATTTACGGCGGGGTTTAGGCTCCGCCTTTTTTAAATTTTACTCTCTCCGCGGTTTATCAGATCACCCATAAAGCAAATTTTAGAATCGGCATCTTATGAAAAACAATCTATCATAGGCAAAGGGTTTTACAGCAGCCGTGAAAGTCGCCGATGAAGTAAATTTAATCCTTTATTTTACTAAATTTTAGCGGTTACTGACGATAATCTTTGTCGAAAAGCTTATCTAGACTGTCTTTTCTGTATCCCAAGCCCTTCAAGATCGCATCCACACCATCTCTAGTTAGATCTCGGAATTTGACGCCCTCAAAATCAAAATACACCGTCATCCCGTTATCGCTGATTTTAATAATCCGCATAGCATATTGAGAAAGACTAAATTTATCTACACCTACGCAATCTATTAGCTCGTCGGCATATTTAGCAATTATATCCTTTATAATCATTTTTGATTTATACTGCTGCTCAGTCGCATAAGTAGCCACGCTCGGAGCTAGTTTTTCAATGTTTTTCTCATAGGCCTTAAATTTATCGGTCTTAGTTACCGTCCCATTTCTTGAAGTTTCAAGGACAGATTTTAAAAACTCTATGTTTAAATTTATCATAGCATAGGCATTGACCTTTATCCAGTCCAGCGCATCCTTATCGGCGTTGATATATGGGTTAAATTTGCTCGGTAAACGCATTTTTGACGCATTTAAATTTCGCCAAAATTTTTTGTGAGCCTCCTGGCTAAATTTAATCTGCCCGCCTGCAACATCTATCGCAACCTTTCTAGCTATATATAAATTTTCGCTAGTTGAGCTTCCGTCGCCTTTTGATGCTATGCTGCACCCGCAAAATATCAGCGCAATCATAAAAATAATCAGCTTTTTCATCGCTTCTCCTGTTAACATAATTTTGCGAAATTTTACTACCGCAAGCATTAAATTTTACTTGCAAATTACGCGCAAGCTAAATTTCGTATCAAATTTGAGCACCCTCACTCGCCGACAACTAACATCACGCCAAGCGCTATCATCATTACGCCGACGAAAAACTCCAAAATTTTCCATGCGACGGGCTTTTGAAACAACGGCGCTAAAAATCTAGCTCCGTATCCGAGCGAAAAGAAAAACACAAACGACGCGCACATCGCGCCCGTGCCAAAGAGTCCCGCACTCTCGCTAAATTTCGTAGAAACCGAGCCCAAAAGTACGACCGTGTCAAGATAAACGTGCGGGTTTAGCCACGTAAAAGCTAGCGTAAGAAGCGCCGTTTTTACCGCACTGCCGCGCCTCCTCGCCGCCTGCCGTTAGCGCATGAGAGGCGCTAAACGCGCTATAAAGGCTACGAATTCCGTAAATGCTCAAAAATACAAATCCGCCACAAAGCGCGGCGGTTTTGATGATGGGATAGCGCTCAACCACGTAGCCAAACCCCGACACTCCCGCAAAGATCAGCGCGGCGTCGCTAAGCGCGCAGATAATGCAAACGAGAAAAACATGCTGTTTTTTGATGCCTTGTTTTAGCACGAAGGCATTTTGCACTCCGATAGCTAAAATCAGCAATAGTCCGAGCGAAAAACCAGAGAAAAAGGCGTTACAAGAGTTCATTTTATCCCTTAAATTCGGCGTATTTTGGTGTTTTTCAAATTTTGTCCGACATGCTTACGGCAAAAGCTCGGCGAAGTAAAATTCGCGACATGCGGAGATTTCTGTAAATTTGTGAGTCAAATTTTAGCAGCATCAAGGTGCGGGTCTCGGCGAGTAAAATTTGAAGTCGAAATCTAAAAATTTGACTTCAAATTTAAATAAAGAACAATAAGGTGAAGTATCGCGGGACGATTTTTCGAGTTTTCTGCTTCGCAAGCTCGCAGCCGCGAGCAGAAGAAGCAAAATTGAGCGTGCGCTAGGCATATAGCCTGCGGAGCGAAATTTTGTAAAATCTCGGAAGAGCGCTCGCGAGACAAGCCTTCCTACGAGCCGCTTAACTTTCTTTCAAAAGTTTCGCCACCATCTGCTCGCTCTTACCCTTATCGGTATCCTTTTTCGTCGCCTTATATATCCCGCTCACGTACTCCTCGAGCACCTCTTGCGAGTTTATGCGCGCGTCGCCCTCTTTTGGCCTTACTTTGGCGTATTCGCCGCTGTTTTGCAGCTCAAAAGCTAGCTCGTTATCACTAAGCTGTAAGCGCAAAAACTCAAGCAAGCGCTCTTGCAAATTTTTATCGATTATCGGCGTCATGAGCTCTAGGCGGCGCTCGAGATTTCGCGGCATCCAGTCGGCGGAGGCGATGTAAATTTGAGGCTCGGCGTGCCTGAAATAAAATATCCTCGCGTGCTCAAGGTATTTGCCGATGAGCGATCTCACGCGGATATTTTCGCTTAGGCCTTTCACGCCAGGACGCACGCAGCAGATGCCGCGCACGATGAGATCGATCTTCACGCCCGCGCTACTTGCCTTTACCAGCGCGTCCACGATGTCGCTATCGACTAGCGCGTTCATCTTGGCCACGATCCTGCCCTGCTCGCCGTGCGCGGTCTCGGTCTTTATCATCTCTAGCACGCGCTCTTTTATCTGCATCGGCGACATGGAAAGCGTCTGCAAACGGCGGTTTTTAGAAAAACCCGAAAGTATGTGAAAAAACGTCGTCGTATCGCTCGCAAACTCCGCCCTGCTCGTAAAATAGCTCACGTCGGTGTAAATTTTCGCCGAACCGCCGTTGTAGTTGCCGGTGGATAGATGCATGTAAAATTTGAGCTTGCCGCCCTCCTGGCGGATGACTTGGCTCACTTTTGCGTGCACCTTAAAGCCCGTGATGCCGTATATCACGTGCGCGCCGGCGTCCTCTAGCGCCTTTGCCCAGTGCAAGTTATTTTCCTCGTCGAACCTCGCCTTTAGCTCGACCATCACGGTTACTTGCTTGCCGTCGTTTGCGGCGTCGATGAGAGCCTGGATAATAGGCGAGCTTTTATCGACGCGGTAGAGCGTCATGCGGATCGAAATCACGCGCGGATCCTTGCTTGCCTCCCTGATAAACTGAACGACGGGATCAAAGCTCTCGTAGGGATGCACGACTAGCACGTCTTCTTTATCGATGACGTCAAACATCGAGAGATGAGTGCTAAAAGGCGGCAGGGTCTTTGGCGCGTACGGCGGCAGGCAGAGGTGCGAGAATTCTTTATTTCCCACGATTTGCCAGAGCGAATTTAGCGTGAGCGGGACGGTATACTCGTAGATGTCTTTGTAAAAAATCTTCATATGCGAGTTTAGGAACTCGACTATCTCGGCGTCGGCGTCCTTTTGTATCTGCATGCGGACAAAGGCGCCCTTGCGGCGTAGTTTGAGCCCCTGCTCGAGGATCATCATAAAATCATCAGCCTCTTCCTCCTCGATGACGATGTCGGCATTTCTCGTGACTCTAAATGCCGCCGAGCTAAGTAGCTTGTAACCCGGGAAAATCTCCTCCGCGTGACGGTGTACGATCGTTTCTATCGGCACGTAGACGTTATCGCTAGCCTGAAAAAATCTCGGTAAAACGCGCGAGATACGTATCATGCCAAATTTCACTATCTCGGGGCTATCCGCGTCGGCAAGCTTAACGGCTAGGCTAAAGCTAAGGTTGTTTAGATGAGGATACGGATGCGTGGCGTCAACCGCGATAGGCACGATGACGGGCAGGATGTTTGAGAAAAAATACTCGTCGCATTTGGCGCGAAGTTCGGGTGAAATTTCGTCGTAATTTTTCATAAAAAGCCCGTTTTGCGCGAGCTCTTTTAGCGCGTCTTTATAGTGTTTTTCCACGAGCGCGAGTTCGTCTTTGATGTATTTTCTGATCTCTCTTAGCTGCTCGAGCGGACTCATGCCGTCGCTACCGCTAGCTGCGACTCCGGCGGCAAAAAGCTGCTTTAGTCCCGCGATGCGGATCATATAAAATTCATCCAAATTCGTCATATAAATCGCGATAAATTTTAGCTTTTCAAGCGGCGGCAACGCCTTTTCGCATTGAGCTAAAACGCGCGAGTTAAAGCGCAACCAGCTAAGCTCGCGGTTGATAAAAACACTCTTTGTCTCATCCATCTTCCATCCTTTTTAAACTTTTATAAATTTTAGCGAATTTTATCTTAAATCACGGTCTTTCCGAAAAGCTGTAAGTTTGTGTTATAATAAACAAAAAATAAATAGCTCAAGATAAGTTAAAAACCTTCAAAGGAGTTTTTAACTATGATTTTGTCAATGAAAAATAAATATATAGTCCGTTCCCGAATTTCGGAAAAGAAATTTAGAGAAA
>CAUQPE010000080.1:0-8083 GCA_963519915.1 uncultured Campylobacter sp.
CGTAACGAGACTTCGCTACGAGGAGACGAGGCGGAAATGAGCCGAGCGAGGGCGCGTATAAATAATACGTAACCGAGCTTCGGCGATATTTCTAACGATGTATAAAGAAAAAAGACAAGCCGCTAAAATAAAAATTAAAAGGAGAAAAAATGGCAGAGTATTACAACCTCATCAAGTATTTCCACTACTTGTGTTTCATCTCGTGGATGGCGTTTTTGTTCTATCAGCCGCGCCTCTACGTCTACCACGCGGAAAATATGGACAAGCCTGATTTCGTGCGCGTGGTTGAGGTGCAGGAGTATAAGATGTACCACTACATCGGCTGGGTCGCGCTGATCGGCACGTTTTTGACGGGCGTTTTGATCATCGTCGCGATGCCTGAGCTTTTGCGCAGCGGCTACATGCACGTCAAGCTCACCGTCGTCGTCATCCTCGCGGCGTTTCATCTGGATCTTGGCCGCTATATGGTGCAGCTGCGTGAGAAACGCTGCAAGAAAAGCGGTATGTTCTTTCGCGCTTACAACGAAGTGCCGACTATCGCGATGGTCATCATCATCTGGATGATGGTGTATAAGCCGTTTTAACCGCGATAAATACGCGCCCCGAGGCGGAGCAAACCTGCTTTTGCCTCGGGATTGCGAAGTCAAATTTATTCTTATATTTTTGAATTATATCTTGCAAATTAGGCGTATAAAATTGGTGCCTAATTTTGATTTTATTCGATCAAATTTAGACCTTTGCCGCATAAAAAGACAGTAACCCAAAATTAAATTGCTAAAATTTGAAAATCTCCCCAACCTCTACATCTAAAATTTTTGAAATTTTATAAATATGCTCAAGGTTAAAATGCTTATCATAGCGGCAATTCTCGCAGTTTGAGTAAAATGCGACCGATTTTATATCCATACTTAGCGCCATATCAAGCTGGCTAATACCTTTATTTTCACGTAACTTTCGGACGTTTGTAGAAATTTGCAGATAGAAATTTCGTATCTCATCGGTGCTAAAAAAAGCTAAATTTTCGCCCATTATTTTATCCTATAGGTAAAGTTAAACTTAAACTTTATTTAAATAAAATCTACAAATCTATATCCTATAGGATAAATAATTTTAAAGGAGGCCGAAATGGCGGTAAATTTATCAAAGGGCGGTAGAGTTAGTTTGAGTAAAGAAGCTCCAGGGCTAAGCAAAATTTTAGTAGGACTTGGCTGGGATACGAATACTAGCGATACGGGAGCGGAATTTGACCTAGATGCGAGCGCGTTTTTAGTAGGAGCTTCGGGAAAAGTAGAAAACGAGAAGAATTTCGTCTTTTACAACAACCTAGTTAGCGCGGACGGCTCGGTAGTTCACACCGGCGATAACCGCACGGGCGAAGGCGAAGGCGACGATGAATCCATAAAAATAGACCTAGCTAAAATTTCGCCAAGCATCAAAGAGATCGACATAGTCGTCACTATCCACGAAGCAGCCGCTAGAAGGCAAAATTTCGGTATGGTAAGAAATTCGTTTATGCGTATAGTCGATGAAAGAAGCGGCAAAGAGATAGCCAGATACGATTTAGAAGAGGACTTTTCTACCGAAACCGCAGTGTCGTTCGGTAAACTTTACTTTAAAGACAACGAGTGGCGCTTTGCAGCTAACGGAAGCGGCTTTAAAGACGGACTGGCCGGATTTTGTAGGCAGTTTGGGCTAGACGTTTAGGTGCAAGCCATGGCGATAAATTTGGTCAAAGGGCAAAAAATATCGCTCGCCAAAGACAACGGCGGGCATCTGCACAGCTTTTGCGTAGGAGCGAACTGGGGCGCTATAACCGAAAAAGGCTTTTTTAGAGATAAGATAAAACCTGTGGATTTAGACTTAAGCGCTGCTATGTTTGACTCAAACAAGCAGTTTTGCGATGTGGTATATTTCGGTAAAAAATCAGCCCCGGGCGTATTTCACAGCGGCGATGACCTGGTCGGAGACGTAGGGGGCGACGACGGACTGGATAACGAAATAATCAGCGTCGATCTTAGCCGATTAAACTCAAACGTTGAGCAGATATTTTTCGTGCTAAATTCTTACAATCAAATCGACTTTGATAAAATTCCGTTTGCTAGTATTAGACTTTACGAAGGTACGCCCACGCGCGTAAATAAAGTCTTCGCATCGTACAATATCGTACGAGATAGCGCGTTTGCTTACAAAGTAGCGATGATTTTAGGCAAGCTATATAAACGAAACGGCGAGTGGAAATTTTCGGCTATTGGCGAGCCTACAAGCGATAGAAAGCTTGATGAGCTTATTTTAAATTCCGTAGTGAAGTACTTATGAAAATTTTATTTTTCACAGTGGCAGCTGTCGCGATTTTGGGCGCATTTGAGATAGAGGGCGGTTACGAGATCCCGCCCTCGGCGCAAACTTACGGCAATGCACCGGTAATAAGCGATAAAATGATGAAAGAGTGCGTAAAAATTTACAATAAAGCGCTTGCGATAGAAAGAACGTTAAATCCTAATCTCGTAAATAGATATTCAAACCATGAAGTAAATCTATACAATCAAAACGTCCGTATGCATTCGCAGCTTATAGACTGGTTTAATGCAAATTGCGCAGGCAAGCAATCATACTCCGCGTGCAAGGCGGCTCAAGAACTAAACCGCCAAAGAGGACTTCCCGAGCAAAGTTGCAACCAATAACAAAAACAAATGAGGAATAATGGAAATTTTAGATTTTAAAACCGCGGTCATTTTTGTCTTGCTCGCCGCGGCGGCGTTTGCGGTAGACTTTTTTGTACACAAAAAAGACGAAAAAATCTCGCTCAAACAAGCCGCGATTTGGTCTATTTTTTGGATAGCCGTTTCCGTAGCCTTTGGCGGATATCTGTATTTTGCGCGCGGAAGTGAAATGATGAGCCTATATTTTGCAGGGTATATTTTAGAAAAATCGTTATCCGTGGATAATTTATTTGTTATGATGGCAATATTTTCTTGGTTCAAGATTCCTGAAATTTACCGTCATAGAGTGCTGTATTTTGGCATTATAGGCGCAGTTATATTTAGACTCGTCTTTGTAGCCGTCGGAACGAGTCTGCTCGGGATTTCGCCGTGGATGGAGTTTGTTTTTGCTGCCATGGTAGCTTATAGCGCGGTAATGATGATGATGAAGAGGAGATGGAGGATTATTCAAATCACCTAGCTTACAGGGCGGTTTATAGATTTTTCCCTGTTTTTCCGCGTCTTCTAGGGCATAGCTTTTTTGTAAAAAATAACGAGATTTCGACTCAAATTTCAGCAGACGAAAAGGCAAAACTGCAAAATCAAATTTCCAAACTAAACGCCAAATGGATAGCTACGCCGCTATTTTTGCGTCTTTGCGTTATATAGCTTAGCGATGTTATGTTTGCTTTTGATAGCGTTCTGGCCGTCATCGCCGTTAGTAAAGATCCGCTTATCGTTTATTCGGCAATGATTTTTGCGATCTTGGGGCTTAGAACGCTTTACTTCGTACTAGAAGCGCTAAAAAACTATTTGGCGTATTTAGAAAAAGCCGTTATAGCGCTTTTGTTTTTTATCGCAGCAAAGCTCGCCCTAAACGCGTCCGCGCATATCTTTCATCACGGATTCGAGATTTCGGCGCAGGCTAGTTTGTGGGTCATTTTGGCCGTTTTAGGCGCCGGGATTTTTGCTAGTTTGTTTAAAGCAAAATAGCCACGAACTGATTTGACGACAATTTATAAATTCGCCCGCCTTGGCGCCGGGTGCCGCTTTAGCAAACTAGGCGCGCCCATTTTGCCCGCCTAGCCAAGGCTAAATTTGATAAATTTAGCCTGAGCGATAAAAGCGCCAAGATGGCAAGCAAAATTAAATTTTAGCTTTATTTATTGCCTGCTCCAAATCCGCGATCAAATCATCCGAATTTTCTATACCGACGGCAAGGCGTAGCAAACCTTGAGTAATGCCGATTTTAGCTTGTAAATCCTGCGAATAAGATTCATGAGTCATTGAGGCCGGATGGCAGATCAGGCTCTCAACGCCGCCAAGGCTCACGGCTAGATCAAAAAGTTCTAGACTTTTAGCAAAAATTTTATAGTCGTAGCCATCCTTTAGCTCCAGCGAGATTAGCGCGCCGATACCGCTGGCTTGGGTATTTTGGATGCGTTTTTCCTCGGCCGAAAATGAACCTGCGTAATACACGGTTTTAACGGCCGGGTTTTTTTCTAAAAATTCTACGATTTTTAGCGTATTTTCGCTTTGTCTATCAAATCTCACGCTAAGAGTTTTGAGGCCTCTTATTAGATTATAAGCATCTGCAGGGCTTAGCGTCGCGCCGAGAGTATTTTTCATGAAAGCTATACGCTCGGCTAGCACATCGTTGTCGGTCGTTACGACCCCGGCTATTACGTCGGCATGTCCGCCGATATATTTCGTCGCGCTATAAACGACGATATCGGCACCAAATTTGAGGGCTTTTTGATAATACGGCGTCAAAAAAGTATTATCGACGACGACAAGCGTGCCGTTTTTACGAGCTAGCTCGGCTAGTCTGGCGATATCCGTTACTCGAAGTAGCGGATTTGACGGCGTTTCGATAAATATCATCTTAACGTCCTCGTCTAGACGAGAGATTTTATTTAGATCTTCGACGAGCTCAAATTTGATCCCGAAATTTGCAAAAATACCGTTTGCGTAGCGGTAAGTGCCGCCGTAAACATTGCTGTTTAAAAGCACCTTGTCGCCGCTTTTTAGCAGATTAAAAACCGCCGAGGTCGCCGCCATGCCCGAAGCTAGAGCAAATGCGTATTTGCTGTCTTCAAATTTAGCGAAAAGCTCTTCAAATGCATTTCTCGTCGGATTTGCGCTACGAGAATAGGCATACGTTTGAAAGTCGTCTAAACCATCTTGCACAAACGTCGTGGCTAGATAGATAGGCGGAACGACCGCGCCGTGAGGGTTGCTTTTGGCTTCGATGCCTTTTACGATTAGCGTATCTATTTTCATTTTTTTTCCTTTAAATTTAAAAATACATCGCCGAGATAAATTTGACTATGCGCGGCGAATCGCTGCTGAAAAACTCCTCCGCCGTACCGTCAAATTCGATATTACCGCGCTCTAAAAATAAGATTCTATCCGCGACTTTGCGAGCGAAGTTCATATTATGCGTGACGATGATGAGCGAGTCGCGCTCCTTGCTAAGGCCGCCGATGACCTTCAAAACCTCGGCCTCAAGCTCCGGATCAAGCGCACTCGTGGGCTCGTCCAAAAGCAAAAAATACGGCTTCATCGCAAGCGCTCGCGCTATCGCAACTCGCTGCGACTGGCCGCCCGAGAGCCTGCTTGGATACTCGTGCTCCTTGCCCTTTAGCCCGACCTTTTCAAGTAGCGCCAAAGCCTCAATTTCTGCCTGCTCTTTCGGGATTTTCAGCACCTGCACGGGGCCTTCGGTTACGTTTTGTAGAGCCGTTAGATGCGGAAATAGATTAAAGCTCTGAAAGACCATCCCCGTGTGCTCGCGAAAGGGCAGCATATCTTTTTTCGAAATTTTACCGGCGAAGCTTATCTTATCGCTTCCAAGCTCAAGCTCGCCGCCGTCCGGGATCTCGAGTAAATTTATACAGCGCAGCAGGGTTGATTTACCAGAGCCCGAGCTTCCTAAAATAACCGTAGTCTCGCCGTCTTTAAATTCTAAATTTAAGCCGTTTAAAACGACATTATCGCCGAATTTCTTAGTCAAATTTTTAAATTTTATCATCACACGTACCTTGAAAATCTCTTCTCGAGCCTAGCTTGCAAAAACGTCAAAAACGTGCAGACTATCAAGTAAAAAAGCGCGGCGAGCACGTAAAGCGTGAGCGGATCGAAGGTTCGCGCGGCGATGCGCTGAGCGACCATAAACATATCGACCATCGTGATAGAAGCCGCAAGCGAGGTGTCTTTTAGCGTGCTAATAAAGATATTTGAAAGCGGGGGTAGCGAGATACGAGCGGCTTGCGGAGCGATGATACGGCGTAAAATTTGCGCATAGCTCATCCCAAGCGCCGTGGCGGCTTCCCATTGGCCTTTAGGCA
The DNA here is from genome assembly GCA_963519915.1 of uncultured Campylobacter sp. GTDB lineage: Bacteria > Campylobacterota > Campylobacteria > Campylobacterales > Campylobacteraceae > Campylobacter_A. Next base: position 6,050 of record CAUQPE010000080.1, read on the forward strand.
CCGAAAGTACGGCCGCCCTAACGGCCTCGGAAGCGTAAGCGCCGATATTTAGGCTGAAAGTTATGATCGCCGCGCTCCAAACATCGAGCGTAACGCCCACGATCGGCAGACCGAAATATACGATAAAAAGCTGCACCAAAAGCGGCGTGCCGCGAAATATCCAGATATAAAATTCGCTAAATTGCTTTAAAATTTTGATATTTGCTATGCGCGAGATCGCCGTTAGCACCGCGATAAGAAGTCCCAGCGAAAAGGAGATCGCAGTAAGAGGCAGCGTCACCTTTATCATCGCCAGCGCCATAGGTTGTAGCGAGCTTAGCAAAAGCTCGCTTATACGGTCAAATTCGTTCATTACCATCTACCGCGAGACATCTTTGCCGAAATACCTGATCGAAATTTCAGCCAGCTTGCCTTCGTTTTTTAGCTCCTCTATCGCCTTACTGATCTGCCCCGCAAGCTCCGTATTGCCCTTTTGCACGATAGGCGCGGTATAGTCGGTATCGCTTCCTTCGGCGGCTATCTTAACCGAAGCGCCCGGGCGCTGTTTGATGAAGTCGTAAAATACGATATTATCGCGCACGACGGTATCTACGCGCTTGCTAACGAGAAGCTCCATGCTCTTGCTAAAGCTATCGACCGTGACGTTTTGCGCTCCGTAGCTAGCGGCCACCTTCGCCCAGTTGCTGGTAGCGGAGTCCGCGTTTTTCTTACCTTTTAGATCATCAAAGCTTTTGATGTCGTCGTTATCTTTATGAGTGATGATGGCGCCGTGCACGACCGTATAGGGCTGCGCGTAATCATATTTTTTCTTGCGCTCATCGGTAACGCTTACTTGATTAAATACCGCATCGGCCTTGCCCGCATCAAATGCCGCGAGCATCGCGTCCCACGGAGCGGTTAAAAACTCGATCTTTAAATTTAGCTTCTTAGCGACTTCGCGGGCGATATCGATGTCGTAGCCCTTTAGCTCGTTTTTATCGTCGTAGTATGAAAACGGCGCGTAAGTACCTTCCGTAGCGATCGTTAAAACGCCCTCTTTTATGGTTTTGGCGTTTAAATTTAGCGTAAGAAGTGCACCTAGAGCCAAAATTTTTAGTAGTTTTGAAACCATCTTTTATCCTTTAAATTTAGCTGCTTTTATGCGGGTAAAATTTACTCCGAGATATCTTTGCCGAAGTATTTAACCGAAATTTCTTTTAGCTTGCCTTCGCTTTTTAGCTCGCCAAGGGCCTTGTTCACGTCATTTATGAGCTCTTCGTTACCCTTTTTTACGATGGCTGCGGAGTAGATCGGCTCGCTGCCGCTAGCGGCTATTTTTAGCGGGGCGTTTGGACGCTGATTTATGTAATCGTAGAAGGTCACGCTGTCGTTTATCGTCGCATCCGCGCGGCGGCTGATAATGAGCTCTACGCCCTTGCTAAAGCCGTCTACGGTGACTATCTGCGCGCCGTATTTTTGCGCGATACCGGCCCAGTTGCTAGTTGCAGAATGCGCGCTTTTTTTGCCTTTTAGATCTTCAAAGCTTTTGATTTCGTTATTGTCTTTATGCGTAACTAGCGCGGCGTAGGCGACGGTGTATGGAACGGTGTAATCGTATTTTTTCTTACGCTCGTCCGTGATACTTACTTGATTGAACACGATATCGGCCTTTCCTGCATCAAATGCCGCAAGCATCGCATCCCACGGAGCTTCGACGAATTCCGCTTTTAAATTTAACTTCTTTGCCACTTCGCGTGCCACTTCTACGTCGTAGCCGGTTAGCGCGTCGTTTTTATCGTGGTAGGAGTAGGGCGAATACGTGCCTTCGGTCGCGATTTTCAAAACGCCGTTTTCGAGAGTTTTTGCATTTGCACCGGTTAAAAGAGCGAAGCTCGCCAAAGCAAGTAAAGAAGATTTTAGTAGTTTTTTCATTTTTTGTCCTTTTTAAATTTATCGTTGGCTATTCATCTAAAAAGGCCCGCGAGTGCGGAGTTGAAATATCTTTTTAAATGTTTAGCGACTTGCTAAGCACTTAAAAAGATATTCGTGCCTAGC
>CAUQPE010000081.1:0-7999 GCA_963519915.1 uncultured Campylobacter sp.
TTATGTGGAGGCTTCTTGGTTTTTAACCTACTTTTGAAACGTTTTGTTTAATGGGGGGTTTGTGTTTGTGTTAAAAATCATCAAAATCGACTCTAACGAGCAAAAAATTTCTCTTAGTCAAAAGGATCTAAAACAAAGCCCGGTACAAGCCTATGCGAAGAAATTTAACGTAGGCGACATCGTGACTGGTAAAATTCGCGATATTAAAGATTTCGGCGTATTTGTAGAGCTCGGCGATAACGTCGATGCGCTCATCCGCAAAGAAGACCTAGGTGGCGTAAGCGCTGAAAACCTAAACATAAACGATAATATCGAAGCTGCGATAGCTTTTATCGACGAGAAGAAAAATAGAATCCGCCTAAGCGTAAGACGCCTTGCAAGACAAAAAGAGCGCGAGGTGCTAAACGAGATAAATAGCGACGATAAGGTTACTCTGGGCGATATTATCAAAGAACAGCTATCATAAGTAAATGAAGCGATATTTGTTCTGGGGCGCGATTGCTTTTTTGCTGATTTTCGTCTGCGTATGTGGCGCTTTGCTGTATAAGTACGCGGACGTAAATTTAAAAGAGTCCGCGCCTGCGGAGCTACAAGTATCACAAAATAACAAGGAGCAAAATTTGACTACTGGCCCTACTTCTTGGGTTGGGGAAATGGCAAATTTGGCTCCTAAAAAATATGCTTTGGCAAGCAACGAGATATATGTAGAATTTAAAGATGAATCAAAAGCCGTCGTAAAAATCGCCTATCAGCTGGTGATCGATAAAAACGATATATACTCGATGTTCTGCCTCACTCAAACATTAAAAAATATACCCGTAGATTTTAGCGTAGTAAAAGAAAATTCACAAAATTTAATTTACATAAACACGCAAGACGGCGGCGTTTTAGACCGCGTTATAAACGAACTTAAGGCGTACGATATACGCTCAACTTTCAAGGAGATCAAGCTGTGAAAACGATAATAGTGTGCGACGCAATACATAAAGTCGGCTTTGAAATTTTAAATCGCGAAGAGGATATAAAAGTAATCGACGCAGTAAACGTGCCTAAAGATAAGCTTTTGGATATCTTAGGCGAGGCCGACGTGGCTATCACGAGAAGCTCGACTGAAGTCGGCGAAGCGTTTTTAAATGCGGCCAAAAATCTAAAAGCTCTCGTGCGCGCGGGCGTCGGCGTCGATAACGTAGATATCGACGGCTGCTCAAAACGCGGCATAATCGCGATGAACGTCCCTACGGCAAACACGATCGCCGCGGTAGAGCTAACGATGGCTCATATGTTAGCTGCCGCTCGCTCGTTTCCGTACGCTCACAACGACCTAAAAATCGACCGAATTTGGAAACGCGATAAATGGTACGGCGTTGAGCTTTTTAACAAGACTCTAGGCGTCATCGGCTTTGGCAACATCGGCTCTCGCGTAGCGGTTAGGGCTGCGGCTTTCGGTATGCAAATCGTTGCTTACGATCCGTATATCGATCCGTCGAAAGTAACCGATATGGGCGGCGTGTATACTAAAAATTTCGACGATATCCTTGCGTGCGATTTTATCACCATACACACTCCGAAAAATAAAGAAACCATAAACATGATCGGCGAGGCGGAGATAGCGAAGATGAAGGACGGCGTACGCCTTATAAACTGCGCTCGCGGCGGTCTTTACAACGAAGAGGCTCTGTATAACGGCCTAAAAAGCGGCAAGATCGCGTTTGCTGGTATCGACGTGTTTGAGAAGGAGCCGGCGACGGATCATCCATTGCTTGAGCTAAATAACGTCAGCGTCACGCCGCATCTTGGCGCAAATACGCTCGAGTCTCAAGCCAACATCGCTATCGCAGCAGCCGAGCAGGCTATCTCTGCGGCTCGCGGCATCAGCTATCCTAGCGCGCTAAATTTGCCGATAAAAACGGAAGATCTACCGCCTTTTGTGGAGCCTTATATCGAGCTTACGAGCAAGATGGCCTTCCTCGCCGCTCAGATCAACAAAAAAGCTATCAAAGCTATCCGTATAGAGACGCACGGCCCTATTAGTGAGTATGCAAACTCCATGCTTACCTTTGCGATCGTGGGCGCATTAAAAGAGAGCTTGGGCGACACGATAAACTACGTAAACGCTAAATTTTTGTGCGACGAAAAGGGCATAACGACAGAAAGCACCGTCGGCGGCAATAGTATTTTCAAAAATAAAATTACCGTTCGCATCACGACCGAAAACGACGTCGTGACGATCGGCGGAACCGTATTTGGCGAAAATCAGCAGCGCATCGTGACGATAAACGGCTTTAAGACAGACTTTAAGCCTAAAGGTAAGATGATTATCTTTAAAAACAACGACGTTCCGGGCGTTATCGCTAAAATTTCATCCATCCTCGCCGAAGAGAAGATCAATATCGCCGACTTCCGCCTAGGACGCGACGATCACGGAATGGCGCTTGCGGTCGTGCTTGTGGATGAAAAAATAACCAAAGAGACGCTGGCTAAGTTAAACGATCTTGATGTTTGCGTATGGGCGAAGTACGCAGTTGTCTAAATTTGAGCCCGAATCAGGGCTTAAATTTAAGGAGGATTTGAGTATGAGATTTTTACTTTTGATTCCGATTTTGTTTTTGCTGATGGGCTGCGAGAGCGAGGCGCAAAAGCAAAGTACTAAAAATTTCGAGAAAATTTTGACCGAAAAAAAGAAATTTCAAAAGATACAAAAAGACGAACCAAGCGTAAGCGAACAGATGAAAAGAGAAATCCACTCGCAGTCTGAACAAAGCAAGGAAAAAGGCGAGTTCAAATTTAAGCCTTAAATTTGAGTTTTGCTTCGGCGTGAGCGGTCAAATTTGCCGCCTCGCCGCTTCTTAAACTAAACTAAAAACTTTTTTGATATAATCAGCCTTTAAAACTATAAGGAGAGAAAATGGCAACCTATTCTATGGGCGACCTAAAAAAAGGACTAAAGATCGAGCTAGACGGCGTTCCGTATAAAGTCGTCGAATATCAGCACGTAAAACCGGGCAAGGGCGCGGCTTTCGTTCGCGCGAAAATCAAATCTTTCATCGACGGCAAAGTGCTTGAAAAGACGTTCCACGCGGGCGACAAATGCGATCAGCCGAATTTGGAAGAAAAAGAGATGCAGTATCTTTACGACGACGGCGAGTTCTGTCAGTTTATGGACACTGCGACCTACGAGCAAGTGGCTATCAGCGACGATGACGTGGGCGATGTTAAAAAATGGATGATCGACGGCATGATGGTTGAGATTTTGTTTCACAACGGCAAGGCTATCGGCGTAGAAGTACCGCAAGTTGTCGAGCTAAAGATCGTCGAGACTCCGCCGAATTTCAAAGGCGACACTCAGGGCGGTAAAAAGCCCGCTACGCTAGAAAGCGGTGCAGTCGTACAGATACCTTTCCACGTGCTTGAAGGCGAGGTCATCCGCGTAGATACCGTCCGCGGCGAATACATCGAGCGCGCAAATAAATAACCGCAGCCGTCAAATTTGATGAAAGCAAAATTTGACGAGCTCATAGCCCGAGTAAAGCCGCTGTTTAAAGATAACGGCTTTACCAAAAACGGGCTAAATTTCTACAAAAATACTCCCGAATTTATCTATAATCGAAAATTTTAAAAAGGTGGCGGCGATACAGCATTTGAAATTAGATTTTACGTAAACTGCGGCATTTACGGCGCGTTTGTAGGTGCCGCAACCGGCAAGGCATTCGTCTTAAAACCCAAAGAATACGAATGCCATTTTAGGGATAGAATTTCATTTATCGTGGGCTCCAAAGTAGCTTACTATGAAATCAACGAAAACACCGATACGGCAGCGCTTTGTGAAAATTTAACGAACGATTTAAGAGCGGTATTTAGTTTTTTTGAGGAGATAAAAACCGAACGAAATTTGATTGATTTGATACTGGAGCGAAACGGTCTAGCGGTCATTGACCAGCTTTTTGAATATCTACTCATAAAGCGTGAACAAGAAATTTTGACCCGCCAAGCGTTAAGTTTATTTGAAAAACATGGAAACGAAGCTAGATGGAAAATTTTTAAGAGGCGTACAAACGGATTGCTGAAAAAATATCAAAAAAACGAGATAAAATTTGAAAAAAAAGCCAAGGCCTAAGCCTTAGCTTAGACTTTAGGCTGATTTTTTAACTCTATCGACCAAAGCAACGATCTCTTCGTAGTTTGGCAGGGCGTTTACGTCCGTACCGATGAGATCTTTTTTAGAAAAGACTACTTTCCCGTCTACTTCAACTATGAAGTTTCCGCCGCTACCGACGGTTTTGCTAATTTTAGCACCTGGAATTTGACTTAAAAATTCTTCTTCTACACGAGAAGCTACCGGTCTATAGTTTCAAGAATTGCAATACGTAATCTTTACTTCCATTTTCCTTCCTTTCGAATTTAAAGTGGCCCGATTATAGCGCAAATTTAGCAAACGAGAGTATAATAATCCGAAAATTTAAGGAGAAAATTATGAAAAAAGTTGCCGTGATTTTTGCCGACGGGTTTGAGGAGATAGAGGGCGTTAGCATCGTGGACGTGCTTAGACGAGGCGGCGTAGAAGTCGATATCGTCGGGCTTGATAAGCTGCCTATAGCAGGCGCTCACGGAGTGAAATTCGTCTGCGATATGACGCTTTATGACCTCGAAGTCGAGGAGTACGATATGCTGGTTTTGCCGGGCGGTCAGCCGGGCGTCTCAAATATCGAAGGAAATCTAAAAATGAGAGAAATTATAAAGCGTTTCGATAAAAAAGGTAAATTTATAGCAGCCATCTGCGCCGCGCCGATCGCTCTTGACGCCGCAGAGATCGTTAGAGGCGAGTTTACCTGCTATCCTGGCTGCGAAAAAGCCGTACGCGGCGGAAGCTACGTAAGCGATAGAAACGTCGTGCAAAGCGGCCATATAATCACATCAAGAGGTCCCGCCACGGCAATGGAGTTTGCTTTGGAGTTGCTTAAAATTTTAGGCGGCGAGCAAGTTTATAACGAAGTGAAAAACGGACTTTTGTTTGTCAAATAGCGATTTGCGGGTTTAAATTTTGATAAATGCCGCACGGTTTGCTTATTTTGGCGAGGGTGCGGCTACTTCAATTTTGAATAAAGCGCGCAAACATCAAATTTGCGGCCGTGAAATTATATAAACCGCCCATAAAATCGTGCTTCTTGGCCCAATTATAAATTTATTTACGCCGATCGGCCGACGTTTTACGCCAAATGTGTCTTAAATTTACGGCAAAATTTATCTAGCCCAAAATCGCCGAATAAAAAATAAATTTTTAAAAGCGTTCTCCGAGATTTAAATTTACAAAAAATTATAAAAATATCAATTTTTATCTAGCTTTTTTATTTAAATTCAGGTATCATCTATTAACCGATTTTATCGGGAATTTGATTTAAGGAAACGTTACTGTGAATATTTACGTCGGTAACTTGTCATATCGCATGACTGAGGCAGAGCTTAAGGATACATTTGCGCCGTTTGGCGAAGTAAAACGCGCGAAAATCGTCAAAGATCGCGACACGAATCGCTCAAAAGGATTCGGATTCGTCGAGATAGAAAACGACGCAGACGCGCTAAAAGCGATCGAAGCGCTAAACAACAAGGAAGTAGGCGGCAGAGCTCTAAGAGTAAACGAATCTAAACCTAAAGAATAATCCGGCCGTCAAATCTGACGGCTTTTAACTAATTTTTAAATTTAAGCTTTTTAATCAAATTTCTCTCCAAATGAACCAAAAAATTACCTCTCGTATCGCTCCGACGCCAAGCGGCTTTTTGCACGCGGGCAATGTTTACAACTTCTTGCTGACATATCTTTTTGCTCGTACGTTTGACGGGATTTTGTACTTAAGGATCGACGACTACGACCTGCCGCGCTACCGCAGGCAATATGTGGAAAATATCTTTCGCGTGCTTGATATGCTGGACGTTGATTTTGACGGCGGACCTAGCGGCGTGAGGGAATTTGAAACCAAATTTAGCTCCAAATTTCGCCTTGGCGCCTACGAAAACGCGCTAAAAACGCTTGAGCAAAAAGGCGTTTGCTATGCTTGCGAGTGCTCGCACTCGATGAAAAGCTCGTTTAAAAACGGCATTTATACGCGTGTTTGCGCGGATAAAAATCTTAAATTTAAAAAAGATGAAACAGCCATGCGACTTCGCGTCCTTGACGAGGCGATTTGTGTCCGGCAAAATTTGATAAATTTTGATGCTTTGTGTGGCAAACCAGACGGAGCGGCAAACCAGACGGGTGGTTTGTTTGGTAACGGGCGAAAAGCACAAGACGGCACAGTAAACGGTTTAAAAAATTCGGCAAATTTGGTCGGCTCGGACAGAGAGAAACCAGACGGCGAAAAATTTAGCCCCAACGCCACGGAAAATTTAGATTCGGCAAATTTGGGCGCCCTAAATTTGACGGACGAGACGGCGTTTGAAACGGAAAAATTCTCGCAAACGCAAAGCATAAATTTGGCTCAAATTTTGGGCGATTTCGTCGTTTGGAAAAAGGACGATACGCCCGCGTATAATCTCGCTAGCCTCGTGGACGACGAGATATTGGGCGTAAATTTGCTCGTGCGAGGTGAGGATCTACTAGCTTGCTCGGCGGCGCAAAAGTACATGGCGCAGATGCTGGGCTACGATTTTGAAAATGCAAATTTCATCCATCACGGCTTGCTAGCGCATGGCGGCAAAAAGCTCTCCAAAAGCTCGCGCGCACCTGCGGTGAGCGTAACGGACGGCGCCAAAATCCACTATAAATTTGCTGCCCTTAAGCTCGGGCTCGACGCATCAAAATGCGACACTTTGTCAAATTTGCTTGAGATGTTTAGGGGGAAATTTAAAATTTAGCCTACATCAAAATTTTCGTAAAATTTTATCCGTAATTTAGCCACACGTGACGCTCGGCTTCATCAAAATTTACCCCTCTTTTCCTTATAAAAAAATTCTTTTATTTTTCGATATTCGTTCGTATTTTCTATGGTAAAAATCGCTTCTTTGTCTTTATATTTTATTATCGCGTTATCGTAAAACATAAACCGTAGCTGAACTTTAAAAATAAGAAAATATATAAATTTTGAGACAAATATTATCAAAAAAGCTAGTGCTGTTACAAAAATTGTCGTAAAAAAGCCAGCCGTTTGGGCATATTCTCTAGCCAAGTTAACCGCGATAAGCATAAAAATCAGCCCAAAACAAATCACTGTGAAGTAAGGGTCAAATTTTAAAAGAAATCTATAAATAGCGCCTTGTTTTCTGAGCCACTCGTTATCTCTTGCAAAATACGCTAGTTTTATGCTTTTGATGTCACTTAAAAATATTGTTTTTTGTGGCTTTTTATTTGTATAATAAACGATTTTGTTGTTATAAAACGCGATAAATTTTTTATTAAGAGAGTCAAGAATATATTCAATCAATACAGGCAAGCCAAACATCGGAAAAATGATAAAAAGCTGTCTATATCTAGTTTTGGTGGGCTCATAGATGTGCATCGCTATCATAAATGCCAAGCAAATAATGCCCAAAAAATGCTATGTAAAAATTGGTTTTATTCTTGATGATTAACGGCTCTTTGTCGTAATCCCGCACAAGTTTCTTTGAGCTAAAATTCGTCAAATTTGAGTCTTGTTTGTCTACCGTATTCAAATTTTACTCCCGCTACCTGCTAAATTTACCCGAATTTTAGCAAAATTTACATCCGGTTGCGAGATTGCGTCAAATTTACCGCTCAAATTTAAGCCGAATTTTGAGTCGTAAATTTAGATCAAGCCATGCGCGTCGCCGACTGCAAATTTTACGCCGCCGGCCCAAAACTAGCGTGTCAAATTCGGGTTAAAATTTGACGGCAAAGCCTGACCGAATTTTTGTAAAAAATTCGAGTCGAAATTTGACGAAAAGCCCACACCAGCAGCCTATTTGCCGTGCCTAGCTAAATTTAAGCCAGGCCGAATTTATCCGCCTAAAAGCAAAGTTTCTGTAAAATCAAAAGCATTAAAAAGGACGA
>CAUQPE010000082.1:0-7976 GCA_963519915.1 uncultured Campylobacter sp.
AATACCACTGCGAGCGCTCGACGTCGCTCGGCTTTTCAAGCGCCACGATGCGGCAACCGCGCGGATTTAGATGCTCGGTTAGGCGCTTTATCGAGCCGCCCTTGCCCGCCGCATCGCGCCCCTCGATGATGATGAGTACGCGTAGGCCCTGCTCTTTTACGTAATTTTGAAATTTTAAAAGCTCGATTTGTAGCTTTCTAAGCTCGTGCTCGTAGTCGAATTTTACGCTATCTGTGCCGTTTTTACTCACTCTAAACCTCCTTTGGGTATTTTTAAAATGTTACTATCAAATAATTAAAATTTAGCTAAAATACGCCTCTTAATTTAACATTTAACGCTGACTTTATGGGAGCTTGTGTAAAATACGACAAAAATTTTAAGGAATATTATGATTTTTAGGATGATTTTTGCGGCGGTTTTGACCTGTTACGCTATGTTTGCCGAACCGCTTTCGGTCAAAGAAGCCTTCGGTCTCACCGCGCACGCCGACGAGCAAAACGTCGAGTTTAGATTTGCCCCCGCGCCAAATATCCACGTCTACAAAGACAGCCTAGCAGCGAGCCTAGGCGATAAAATTTTAAACTCGCATCTAAACTTCCCAAAAGGCGAAATTTACGACGAGCGCGAGGTTTATACGGGCAAATTTAGCCTTTTTGTGCCGATAAATTTGCTAAAAGGGCTTAGCGGCAGCGAAAATTTCACTCTAAAGCTCGAATACCAAGGCTGCGCCAAAGACGGCATCTGCTACCAACCGCAAATACTCAAATTTAGCGTCAAAAAGGGTCTTGGCGGCTACTCGGTCGCGCAGATCATAGAGGCCGCCGAGCCTGAATTTGCCGGCTCGCAGGCGCCACTTTCCGAGCAAGACTCCATCGCCGCAAGCCTTAGCAGCGCAAATTTCTTCCTCTCGCTGGCTACGTTTTTTGGCTACGGATTGCTACTCTCGCTCACGCCTTGCATCTTTCCGATGATACCGATCTTATCGTCAATCATCGTCTCAAAGCAAGCTAGCGGCGACAAAAACGGCGAGGTAAATTTAAGCGCGTCAGACGAAAACTCAGTCGAATTTGATAGCGGTAACCCGCACGCTAAAAACGTCAAAAGCAAAAACTCGCGCGCTACGAGCGGCTTTTTCCTATCTCTTATCTACGTTTTTGCGATGGCCTGCGCCTACGCGGTAGCAGGCGTGGCGGCTAGCGTTTTTGGCTCGGGCGTGCAAAGCGCGCTGCAAACCCCGGCCGTACTGATCGGTTTTAGCCTCGTTTTCGTCGCGCTCGCGCTTTCGATGTTCGGGCTTTACGAACTTCAGATGCCACTTGCTATGCAAAACGCGCTTAGCAAAAAAGCCCAAAGCAAAGGCGGCATAATCGGCGTTTTTGCAATGGGATTTTTATCCGCGCTCATCGCTAGCCCCTGCGTCGCCGCACCTCTTGCGGGCGCGCTGCTTTACATAGCACAGAGCGGAAACGCGCTGTTTGGCGGGCTTGCGCTCTTTACGATGGGGCTTGGCATGGGCGTGCCGCTACTGCTCATTGGAGCAAGCTCGGGTAAAATTTTACCGCGGCCGGGCGCTTGGATGGACAAAATAAAGACGATTTTTGGCTTTATCATGCTGATAATGGCGGTTTGGCTGAGCGCGCGCGTGATGGGTACTAGAGTGGAGCTGCTGCTTTACGGCGTCATCGGCGTGTTTGCTAGCGTATTTTTTGGAGCCTTTGATGCGACAAGTAGCGAGCAAAGCGGCGGCAAAAAACTACTAAAAGGTGCGGCGCTATTAGCCTTTATCTACTCCGTCTTGCTGATCGTAGGCTCGTTTTCGGGTGCCAAATCGGTGCTAAATCCGCTCGAAGGATTTAACAATGCAGGCGGCGCAGGCGTAAATTTGAGCAAAAACGAACCGAATTTTATCGTCGTCTCAAATTTGACCGAGCTAGAAAATGCGGTAAAAAGCTCGTCTAGGCCCGTACTAATCGACTTTTATGCGACTTGGTGCGCTAGCTGTAATGAGCTTGACGAGATCACTTTTAAAGACGAAGCCGTGCTAAAAAAGCTAGATAATTTCACTCTTTTGCGAGTGGACGTGACGAAAAATAGCAGTGACGACGCACAGATAATGAAAAAATTCGGACTCATCGGACCGCCTGCGATCCTATTTTTTCGCGCCGGCAGCGACGCGCAAGACGAGCTAAAAAACGCGCGACTCATCGGATTTTATCCGCCCGAAAAGTTTTTAGCTCATCTTGAAAAATTCGGGCTGTGAAATTTGTGCGGAGATTTTTGCGGTTTTATCCTCAAAATTTTAGATAATTAAAGCTGATTTAAATTTCGCTCGCTATAATTTCGCCTATCGTTACCCTGTAGTTTAGTGGTAGAACTGCTGACTCTGGATCAGCTAACAGAGGTTCGAATCCTTTCAGGGTAACCACTTAATCTCCAAACTTATTGACTTTAGCAAATTTACACTGCATACCAGCTAAAATTCAAAATTTCGATTTGCTCCGTGTTGATTTTAAAATAGTATCAAAGCTATGTTTGGTCGAGTCATTTACCAAATTTGGATTTAACCATGCTATTTAGCAGGCCCTACTCCGCCGTTTTTGAAAAGGTAAATATCTTTTTAAGTTTTACAAGTCCGAGTTTCACGCCGCTATATCTCATTATCTTTGCCATCTGCGCCCATCTAGGCTTTTCGTAGCATGGATGCGGGCACTTGCGGCAGCTAGGTTTGATATCGTGCGAACAGCCCAAAAGCCGCTCGTGAGCGTAGAAAAACAGCTGCTCGCACTCGGCGCAAAGCTGCGTTCGGACGCTATTATTTAAATTTTCACCCTTATAGGTTAGCTCCAAATTTATCTCTCGCTTCGGCTCTAGCGCGTGTTTATCAGTGCAGTAAGTCTGCAAAAATTTCGCCAAAGTCGCAACCTGCTCGGTAAATTTATCATTCGTCATGCATTTTTCCTTTGGGCAAATTTACCAAATTTCGGCGCTAGCGGCGTCAATTTACCTCAATTCCGAATTTCGCCTGCGCCCTTTGCAGATCCTCCTCGCAGTCGATACCGATACTGTCGCTTTGCACTTCGAGCATGAGGATTTTCTCGCCGTTTGATAGAGCGCGCAGTTGCTCGAGCTTTTCGGTATTTTCGAGAGTCGACGGCGCAAACGAGCAAAATCTTTTTAAATTTGCCGCACTGTAGCCGTAGATACCCAGATGCGCCTTGTATGCGTCAAACGCAGCGCGGTCAAACGGGATGCGCGAGCGCGAGAAATAAAGCGCGTAGCCTGAGTCGTCAGTCACTACTTTGACCAGGTTTTTATCGTCTGCTAGCTCGCTGCCGACAAATTTAAAACACGAAAACATAAACGCTCTCTCCGCGTTTTTCTCGCAAAATTCTCTAAATTTGACGATATTTTCAGGCTCGATAAAGGGTTCATCGGCCTGCACGTTTATGATGATCTCGCTATCTTTGACGCCGAGTATCGCCGCTGCTTCGTTGATGCGGTCGGTTCCGCTTTGATGCGCCTGGCTCGTCATCACGGCTTTAAAGCCGAATTTTTGCGCGATCTGCGCCACACCCTCGTCGTCTGCGGCGATGGCGACCTCACCAGCCGCGCTCACCCTGCGCGCCGTAGCGACAAACATCGGCACGCCGTTTATTTCTCGTAAAATTTTATTAGGCATTCGCGTCGAAGCGAGCCTTGCAGGGATGATAATCATCGCTCGATCCAAGCTAAAATTTTAGCTTCTATGTCGCTTTTTGCGGCGATTTCGTTATGTACGGCGGCTTTTGTAAATAGCGATCTTATCGCGCCTGGCACTTCGTCGTTAAACTCCGCCGCCAAAGCCTCAAGCCCGCTTTTTTCGTCTTTTAGCGTTTCGTTTTTTAGCGCTTTAAACATACTCGGAGCAAATTTGACCCAGTGCGCGGTAGAGGTTATCACGGCCGGACGCGTTAAATTTGCCGCCGCCTTAAAGCAAGTAGCCGTATGCGGATCGACTACGACACCTTTTGCCGCCCACTCTTTTATAAATTTCTCGCACTCCGCGTCGCTACAAAAATCAGCGTCAAAGTCCTCTTTTAGCGCGTTTAGTTCGCTGCTTGAAAGCTCATAAAAGCCATCGCTAGCAAGACTATCCATCAGCTCTTTGGTTCTCACGGCGCCAAATTTATCAAAAAGCAGCCTCTCAATGTTTGAAGAAACGAGGATGTCCATCGCGGGACTGATCGTCTTAACTAGGCTTTTGCCGCGCAGATCGTATCGCCCCTGCGTAAAAAACTCGGTTAGAATATTGTTTGCGTTTGAGACAATTTTGATTTTGCCGATTTTTGCGCCCATTTTTTTAGCATAGTATGCGCCCAGAGCGTTGCCAAAGTTACCGCTAGGCACGACGATGTCAAACTCGCCATTTAGCTCGCCCGTTTTTAGCAGATAAACGTAGGCGTAAACGTGATAGATGATCTGAAATAAAATTCGGCCGAAATTTACCGAATTTGCTGCTGAGAGCGAGAGTCCGGCAGCGCTTAGACGCTCTTTAAATTTCTCGCTAGCCAGCAGGCTTTTTAGCGCGCGCTGCGCATCGTCGAAGTTGCCCTCGATACCGATTACTTTGAGGTTTGCGGCGTCAGCGTTTATCATTTGTAGGCGTTGCACCTCACTCGTGCCGTCTTTTGGGTAGAGGCAGACGACTTTGACGCCCGGCGCGTCCGCGAAGGTCTCTAGCGTCGCAGGTCCCGTGTCGCCGCTAGTCGCGCACATTATGAGGTATTTTTCGCCTCTTTTTGCGGCTAGCTCGCTAAGCAGCGCACCAAACGGCTGTAGCGCCATATCTTTAAACGCGCGAGTAGGCCCGTGGTAAAGCTCGTTTACGTAGAGGTTTTCGCCGATTTTTCGCACCTGTACGGGATTTTGCGGATCGTCGAATCTCTCGTACCTCTTCACCGCCCTCTCAAACATCGCCGCATCCGCGTCAAATCCGAATTTCTCTATGATTTTTAGAGCGATTTGCGCGTAGTTTAAATTTACCGCCTCGGCAAAGAAATTTGCGTCCAGCTGCGGTAGCTGCGTCGGTGCGTATAGCCCGCCGTGAGCGGAGCTGGGGCTCAGTAGCGCCTGGCTAAATTCCACGCTTTTTAGGCTCTCGCCCGCACTCGCTCTAGTTTGAAATAACTTCATTTACTTTCCTTTTTTATCCATTTTTTGTATTTTTTGCTAGCTTTGTCCGCCTTAAAAGCCACAATCTCTGGCAGATCGTAGTCGTGATGTTTTGCGATAAATTTAGCGACTTTTTTAAATTTAACCGCGGTTTTTACGAGCAAGACCCGCTCCTTTTCATCCTTTATCTCGCCGTCCCAAAAATAAACGCTATTTGCCTTAAAAATGCTAACGCAAGCGGCAAATTTAGCTTTTACGAGCTTTTTGGCTAGAGTTTTAGCCGCGTCCTTATCGGCGCAAGAAGTTAGTATGAATTTCATTAAAGCGTCCTAAAATTTTTAGGAGATTATAGAATTTTCTCTTTGATAATTCGTTTAAATTTATCCGCCAACGTCGTTTTTAGCGCGATGACAGAGAGAGGCAAGACAAACCCCTCCATCTTTACGGCATCTTTTCGCGTGACCAAAAGCGAGGTCGCACCGTAGCGAGCTAGGATTTCTACCAGCTCGTCCCACGAAAACGCGTAGTGATCGGGATAAATCTCGCGCCCCATACAAAGGCCAAAATAAGGCTCCAGGCGCTGCGGATTTGCGATAGCGGTGACCAAAACCATCTTTGGCGTCGGATTTAAAATTTCGCTCTCGCGAGTAAAATCCTCGCCCTCTTTTACGACGTAGTCGGCTTTGGCGTAAAATTTGCTCGGGTAGCGATACGCGCCGCTAGGCAGGACGAAATCAAAATAAGGCTTTGAGGATGGGCGTATTAGGACGTTAAATTTTTTGATGTGAAATTTGCCGAAGCCATCATCGAGCAACACATACTTTGCGCCTAAATTTAGGGCTTCTTTTATTGCGATATCGCGGTTTTCGCTCACGATGACGTTTGCGTTTTTCACGCTTTTTGCGTACTCCATGGCTTCGTCGCCGCTAGCCGTGACGTCCACTAAAATTTCGCCCGAGATTGCGACTTTTATGAGTCCTTTTGAAGCTCTACCGTAGCCTCGTAACACGACGCAGCCGCCCTCAAATTCGTTTAATATAGCGATACCAAGCGGCGTCTTTCCGCTGCCGCCTAGGGTTAAATTTCCGATGCTGATAATCGGAACGCCAAAATCCAAAGCTTTGCTAAATTTGGACTTTAAAATCACGCCCGCGCAGTAAATCCAGCTAAGCGGCAAAAGCGCTACAGCTAGGCACTTTTGCCACAAATTCGGAGCGTAAAAATACTCCTGCGCAAAGGCGTAAATTTTCCTTTTAAACACGCGTTTTGGCTATCTCTCGCACGCTCTCGCAGATATAAGCGACCTCTTCGTCGCTAAGCGCGTTGTAAACCGGTAGCGAAAGCACCTGTTGATATGTTTTTAGCGCATTCGGGAATGAATTTACCTTAAGCCCGTATTTGCTTTTATAGTAGCTCAAAAGGTGCATCGGCTTGTAGTGAAGCGCCGTGTGGATGCCGCGCTCTAACAGCTCCTTGGCAAACCCATCGCGGTTTTTATCGATCTTGATGATGTACTGGATGTAGACGTGGTTGCGCTTTTTAATCGGTAGCGAGACGTGCGGGCAGTCTGCGAGCTCTTTGTCGTAGATAGCTGCGATCTGTCTGCGCCGAGCGATAAATTTATCCGTCTTTTCAAACTGCGCCACCGCATACGCCGCGCAAAGCCCGGTTAGATCGTACTTCACGCCGATATCGACGACGTCATAGACATAGCCTAGGTTGCCGTCTTTGTCTATGCCGCCCTTTACTATTGCGTGGTTTCGCAGTAGTCTAGCGCGCTCGGCGACCGCATCGTCGTCCGTTAGCATAAAACCCGCCGTCGCGATTGGGTTTGTAAGCTGAGAATGCACGTTAAAGCAAGAAATAAGCGAGCGCTCGTCAGAGCCGATTTTCACGCCGTTATAGGTTAAACCGATAGACTTGCCGGCGTCGTCCAGTACTTTCACGTCGTACTCCTGCGCGATAGCGTAAATCTCGTCCATATCAGACGCCTGCCCAGCGACGTGGTTTACGAATATACCTTTTAACTTTTTGTGATTGTGCACTTTTAGCGTATTTCGTAGCGACTCGGCGTTCATGTTAAAGTCGTCTTCGTTGATGTCGACGAATATCGGCTCGGCGTCAAAGTGTCTGATCGCCTGCGCAACGCTCGGAGTGGAGTTTACCGAGCAGATAATCTTGTCGCCGCGTTTTAGATCCATCGAGCAAAGCGCCAAATGGTGGGCAGCGCTGTTGTTATTTGTAGTGACGGCATGCTTTACGCCAAAATACTCCCTAAGCTCAGACTCCAGCCTATCCACGATCGCCGAACCATGGTCTTTTAAGGCTTCTTTGATGAGCGTGGTTTCGGCCTCGTCGATGGTCGGTCGATAAAACGCTATCTCTTCCATTGTGCCTCCTTGTTTTTTATTTTTATCTTACCTTGAATTACGTTTCTTTTTTAAATTTACTTTTGCGCCGAATTTACGGCGGTTTTATCTATTTTTTCTTTCAGCAAAATCATAGCGACTCTACCGCCAAATTTCACCGTTTTTGACTTTCAAAACCTCAGCTAAATTTATCGCCGTAGCCGTAAAATTAGCTCAAATTTTACTCGCCGTCCAAGCTAGCAATTGGCGGCAAAAAGAGTTTAAATTTATTTGCTCTCATCCTTGAAAATATAGTCGCGACCAGCTTTGGATCAAATTCTCGCGCCAGCTCGGCCTCGCTTTTACTCTGCGCCAGACGCAAAACCTCATCTAGCCGCTCGTAGCTATAGCCTATGTCGGCCTCGTCGCTTTGCCCTTCCCAAAGGTCGGCGGACGGCGCTTTTGCGATGATTTTTT
>CAUQPE010000083.1:0-7712 GCA_963519915.1 uncultured Campylobacter sp.
TGTAAAAGCACGCACTCTACGGCGTTACAGACGCTTGGGCGCTGGGTTTTGGCGTTTTTGATTATCTTCGCGGCCTCGCTCAAATTTGCGCTCTCATCGACGAAGATATGGCACACCCCCGCGCCCGTCATGATGATCGGCACGGTCGCGTTTTGCGCGATAAAATCTTTTAAATTTTTGCCGCCTCGCGGTATCAAAACATCGATATACTCGCTCATTTTCGCCATTTGCGCCACGACTTCGCGTTCGGCGCTCTCCACGAGCTGCACTGCACCCGTCGGTAAGCCAAATTTCGCCCCCGCTTCGTTAAATAAATTTACTAAAAAGATGTTCGAATTTAGCGCACTAGCACTGCCTCGCAGGATCGCCGTGTTGCCGCTTTTTAGCGCTAAAGCCGCCGCGTCGATGCTGACGTTTGGGCGGCTCTCGTAGATGATGCCCAGCACCCCCAGCGGCACGCGCACGCGGCTGATTTGCATGCCGTTTGGATGGCTCCAGCCGCCTAAATTTTCGCCCACGACTTCGGCGAAGCCCGCCACCTCGCGCACGCCCTGCGCCATAGCCTCGATACGGGCGTCCGTTAGTCGCAGACGATCGAGCAATGCTGCGCTAAGGCCCGATCTCTCACCGTTTGCAAGGTCTTTGGCGTTTGCCGCTTTTATAGCCTCTTTTTGCGCGAGCAGCTCGTCTGCTACGGCGTTTAAAATTTCAAATTTAGCCTTGCTACCAAGTCTCAAAAGCTCGCTGCAAGCGACCTTTGCGCGCTTACAGATCTCTAAAATTTCATTCATTTTCGCTCCTTGATTTATAAAGCGCCCTCTCTTAGACGCAAAGGGTAATACGACAAAGCAAAATTTAGCGATGCGTCTACTAAATTTTAGCTTTAAATTTGACCTGATTATAGCTAAATTCGCCCGAATTTCATGCGACCGTAAAAATACGCTATAATTGCCAAAATCACGAAAAGGAAGCAAAATGGGCGGAATAAAAGAGTTTTTAAAACACGAAGCCAGCGGCGGGATTTTGCTGATGATCGCTACGATCGCGGCGCTACTGTGTCAAAACACGTTTTTGAGCGATTTTTACAACGAATTTTTAAAGACCAAATTTACCGTGAGCTTCGGCGAATACGGACTAAGCAAACCCCTGGTCTTGTGGGTAAACGACGGATTGATGGCGGTATTTTTCTTTCTCATCGGACTTGAGCTAAAGCGCGAGGTTTTGGAGGGCGAGCTAAAAAATCCGTCGCAAATCGCGCTGCCTGCCATCGGCGCGGCAGGCGGCCTGATAGTGCCCGCGGTCATCTTTTATCTTTTTACGAAACACGACTCCTTCGCGCTTGGCGGCTGGGCGATACCGACGGCGACGGATATCGCGTTTGCTCTGGGGATTTTAAGCCTACTTGGGCCTCGCGTACCGACTAGTTTAAAAATTTTCCTCATGACGCTGGCGATCGTCGATGATCTTTGCGCGATCGTGATTATCGCGCTATTTTACACGAGCGAGCTTAGCGCCCAAATGCTTGCGGTCGCGAGCGTTTGCCTAGCCGCGCTTTTCGCGCTAAACAGACTCGGCGTAAAGAGCAAGGCAGCCTATCTAATCGTAGGCGCGGTGATGTGGGTAGCTGTGCTAAAATCTGGCGTTCACGCCACGCTTGCCGGCGTCGTGGCGGCCTTTTTCATACCGCTTAGCTTTAAAGACGAGCCGGGCAAATCTATGCTAAAAAGTATCGAGCACGACCTGCACGGCTGGGTGGCGTTTGGCGTGTTGCCGATATTTGCCTTCGTAAACGCAGGCATCTCGCTGCGAGGCGTCGGACTGGACGAGATTTTATCTCCGGTCGCGCTAGGTACGGCACTGGGGCTTTTCGTTGGTAAGCAGGTCGGAGTATTTTCTTTTAGCTTTTTAGCGATCAAATTTAAGCTAGCCAAGCTGCCGGAGGGGTCAAATTTTATCCAGCTTTACGGCATCGCCGTGCTTTGCGGCGTAGGATTTACGATGAGCCTTTTTGTTAACGGCTTAGCCTACGACGACACGGACGTATTTGCCTACACCGACAAGCTTGCTATCTTGCTAGGTTCGGTAGTTTCAGGCGCCGCCGGGTTTATATTACTTAAATTTAGCACCAAAAACCAAAGCGCGCTAGAAAGATAATCACGAGCAAGCCGGCCAAATCATCCGAGCCTGCCGCTGCGTAATCTATAAATCAAATCGCACGCTACGTGCGCAAAGCTCGCAAACACAAAGCCGATACCCAGCCCGGCGGCTAGGTTATAAAGCGCGCTGTCGTTTGCTAGGGCGTAGTTATCAAACCGCACGTAAACGCCCAATCTGCCGCCCATCCCCTCAGGCGCAAAGAGTAGTCCGCTAAGCGCAAGAAAACAAAATCCGCCGAGCACAAGGAATTTCGCCCACGTCACGATCAAATTTACGCGTCCAAAGTCCGCTCGGCCGTAGTTTAGGCAAAAAACGGCGGCGAAAAAACAGATCCAAAACGGCGCGGCGTAGGCGTAAAAAGCAATCACGTTTAGGCTAGCGCCGTTGTTTGCAAAGTCGTCTAAAAACGGCGCAAAAACCCGCACGCCACGGATAAAAGGCAGCCAAAATTTAAGCTCTAAAATCTCGTCCAGGCTCAAATTTAGCGCCCAAATCCCAAGCGCGGCAAAAAATACGACTCCGAGCGAAAACAGCGCCCAGCCGGCTAAAATAGCTCGCTCAAACAAGTTTTTACACGCCGCAGAGTCGTGCCCGAATTTCGCTTTCGCCGCTTCTTTTTCGTTCATTTTTTTCCTTAAATTTATCCGTATTTTAAATCGCGCTCAAAAATCAACCGTCAAATTTAACGGCGACCGCGCGGCTAGTTCGGGCAGCCAAATTTGATCAAATTTAGCGCAAATTTGACGCCACTACGACCAAATTTCACCGCAAAAAATCGCTAAATTTGACCTAAATCAGCGCGATGTTGTCGATATGTAGCGCCTCGTCCTCATATTTGTATCCCAGCGCAGCCTCGATATCCTCGCTCTTGCGCCCTTTTATGAGGGCTAACTCGGCAGATGAGTAGTTTGTTATGCCGCGAGCCAGCGTCCGGCCGCTTGCGTCTTTGATAGCTAGCGTTTCGCCGCGCTCAAACTCGCCCACGACCTCGCGGATGCCGACTGCTAGCAGGCTTTTGCCCTCTTTTAGCGCCTTTGCCGCGCCCGCGTCGATCGCGACGGAGCCGTTATCCGCGGCCGAGTAGGCGAGCCAGTATTTACGCGAATTTATCCTATTTTTGCCCGCCAAAAAGAGCGTCCCGACCTCGCTGCCTTGTGATGCTCGTACGATGTTTCGCGGGTCGGCGCCGTTTGCGATGATGAGGTGAGTGCCGTTTTTGGTCGCCATTTGGGCTGCGGTTATTTTGGTGCGCATGCCGCCGGTGCCAAATTTGCTGCCCTCCGCACCCGCAGCCGCTCTAATGCTATCATCTAAATTTTTGACCAAATTTATAAATTTAGCGTCGGCAAAAACACTTGGATTTTTATCATACAGCCCGTCGATATCGGTCAAAATCACGAGCAAATCAGCCTCGATTAGTCCCGCTACGAGTGCACTTAGCGTGTCGTTGTCGCCCACTTTTACACCCTTGATACCCTCGCCCACGACGGGGTCGTTTTCATTGATGACGGGGATGATTTTTTTAGCAAGCAAGGAGCGTAGGACGCTGCGCATATTTAGGTAGCGGCGGCGGTCGCTAAAGTCGTCTTTGGTTAGCAGTAGCTGCGCGATCGTCTTGCCGTGCGCCCAAAATAAAATTTGATAAAGATGGATGAGTGAAACCTGCCCGATGGCGGCCAGGGCTTGCTTTTCGACGATGGATTTTGGCTTGTGCGCGAGCTTCATCTGCCCCATGCCCGCACCCACGGCGCCCGAGGTAACAAAGACCACTTCGGCGTTTTCGTTTAGTTCGCTTAAATTTGCCACGATTTGTTTGATTTTGTCCTCGTTTAGCGAGCCGTCCGCGTTTGCCAGCGTCGAGGTGCCGACCTTTACGACGATGCGTTTTACGCCGCCTAGAAGCTCTTTTCTGTCCATTTTACCGCTCCGAAATTTTTGAAAATTATACCCAAAACGGCTTATTTTAAATTTTAGCTTTAAAATGCGGCGGCGGCGCGAAATCTAGGTAAATTTAACCAAGCGGCGCGGAGGTCAAGATCGCTTCTCCGCTTGAGCGAGTCGCTACGATCGACGACGGCTTTGTCGAGAGCGTCATGACGCATCTTGGCGTCATCGACAAAGTAAAGCTCATCGGCTCGTGGTCTATGAAGCGAGACTACAAATACGACTTTACCACCAAAGCGGGCGAAAACTACACCCTTCGCGGGTGGAACGTCATGAAATACCTTCATCCGTGGCTTAATAATCTACCGTGCGTAAATTCTCCGCAAGGAAACGTCATAAATTTCGAAGCCTTAGCAAACGAAAATCCGCAGCTAGTGATCCTTCGCATCGGAGACTGCACGCTGCGCGGCTCAAATAAAGACGCCGTAGAAAAAACGATCGCCACTATCGAAGCGCTAGGCATCCCGCTTGCCGTGATCTACGCTCCAAGAGGCGCTGAAATCACAACTATGCAAGAGGAGATGCGAGTGCTAGGAGAGATATTCGGGCAAAAGGACAAAGCTCTAAAGCTCTTTAAATACCTCGATAAAACTCAAAAACTCGTTCAGGAGCGCACGGCAAATTTAAAAGAGGATCAAAAGGTTAGCATGCTCTACATGGGGCTTAATCCAAACATCCGCAAAAACGGCGGCGTAGCGAGCGCTTACGGCGTAAATACTCCAGAATCCTTCATCATCGAAAAGATCGCGGGCGCTAAAAACGCATTTAGAGGCGACGGCTCAAACGTGATTCTAAGCACCGAACAGCTTTACGCGATAGCCCCCGACGTCATCGTGCTGCCGACATCAAACGGCTACCATCCGGCGAGCGAGCTTTTAAATTCGGCAGATTTTGAAAAACTAGAGGAGCTAAAAGCGATCAAAAACAAGCGCGTTTACGCTATGCCGTGGTCGCCGATGAACTGCGCGCGCCGCGTGGAGTATCCGATAGATATCCTAATAATCGCAAAAGCAGCCTATCCGCAGCTCTTTTCGGACATCAAGGTTCATAAATTCGTCCTTGATTTTTACAAAGACGTTTACGGCGTGAGCGAGGAGCAGACAAAGGCGCTTAGAAGCGAGCAAATTTTAGACTGGACGGTAGAGCATGACTTTTAAGCCCGGCGCTTTTAAGTCAAATTTACTATTTTTATTCGTTCTTTTGGGCGCGCTTTTGCTCTGTATGATCGCGGCGCTCATGCTCGGGGATTATAAAATTTCGATCGCTAAAATTTTAGACGTTTTGAATTTGAAAATTTTTGACATCCCCGCCGCAGGCATCTCTAAGATGGATCAAACCGTCATCTTTGAAATCAGAATGCCTAGAATTTTAACCGCCGTGATAGTAGGTTTCGCACTTTCAAACGCGGGCGCGATATATCAGGCCTGCTTTAAAAACCCGCTCGTTGAGCCCTTTATACTGGGAGCTAGCTCGGGCGCGGCCCTGGGTGCAGCGCTAGCGATACTGTTTTCGGGTATATTTTTTAATATCGCTTTAAGCGCGTTTGCTTTTTCGTTTTTCGCAGTGTTTTTATCCTACACGCTTGCAAAAAACGGCGGCATAGTGCCCGTGGTGGGGCTTATATTATCGGGCGTCATCGTAAGCTCGATATTTTCTGCGTGCGTATCGATCGTAAAATACGTCAGCGAGGACGCGCAGCTAAGAGAGATTACATTTTGGATGATGGGCGGGCTGTACTACTCCAAATGGCAAAGCCTAGGCGAGATCGCCTCGGTCACGGGAGTTTGCTTTTTGGCGCTTTGCACGCTTGCGTGGAAGTTAAATTTACTAAGCCTAGGCGACGATCAGGCAAGAAGCCTCGGCATAAATCCCGAAAAATACAAGCTTATTTTTATAACGATCGCTACTTTGATGACCGCCGTGTGTGTGGCAAACGTGGGCATAATCGCGTGGATCGGGCTTATAATGCCTCACGTCGTACGCCTCATAAGCGGACCTGATAACAGATGGGTGCTGCCGCTGTCGGGGCTCATAGGAGCGCTGTATCTACTCGTATGCGACACGCTCGCGCGCACGGTAACGATGGCGGAGATTCCCGTGGGCATCATAACCTCTTTGGTGGGCGCGCCATTTCTCATCGCGCTTTTAAGAAGCAAGGCAAAGGAGCTGCTAAAATGATACTGCAAACGAAAAATTTATCCTTTAGCTACGGCGGATTTGGGCTCGAACGTAAGCATCGAGATCAAAAGAGGCAGCATATGCGGGCTTTTGGGCACTAACGGCAGCGGCAAGAGCACGTTTTTTAACTGCTGTATGAAATTTTTGCATATCAAAGGCCGCGAAATTTACGTTGATTCGCAAAACACGAAGCACAAAAGCCCCGCCTGGATGGCTAAAAACATCGCCTACGTCGCGCAGCACACCGAGCTGCATTTTCCGTTTTTCGTAAGAGACATCGTCTTGATGGGCCGCTCCACGCACGTAAAGAGCCTATTTGGTTTCAGTAAAGACGACAAAAGGGCGGTGAGCAAGGCGATGGAGTTTATCGGTATCTCGCATCTAGCCGATAAAAAGATGAACGAGCTTAGCGGCGGACAGCGGCAGCTAGTTTTTATCGCTAGGGCGCTCGCGCAGGATACGCCGCTGATACTGCTTGACGAGCCCACATCCGCGCTTGATTTTAAAAACCAGATCACGCTTTGGAAAATTTTAAAAAAGATCGCTGCGGGCGGCAAGACGATCGTCATCTGCACGCACGAGCCAAACCACATCCTTTGGTTTTGCGACGAAGTGATAGTGTTTAAGGGCGGGCGGATCGTCTCAAAAGGCAGCGTCGCACAGGTTTTAAACGACGAGCTGCCGGCTAAAATTTACGGCGACGTCTGCACCTTTGAAAGGCTCGCGCAAAAAGAGGTGATCCTGCCTAAACTCTAGCTACTCCTCCAAACTGTACCCAATACTGCGCACGGTTTTTATTAGCTCAAACGGTAGCTTCGCGCGCAGCTGACGCACGAGCGAGCGCAGGCGATCGGACGAGACGTTTTCGTCTTTATAGATACTCCACTCAAGCTCCTGGATCGTTACTACATGCGGGGCGTTTTTGGCCAAAATTTCTAAAAACAACCCCTCTTTTTTGCCAAGCATTATATTTGCGCCGTTTATGTGCAGAGTGAGGCTGTTTTTGTCGTAGATAGCGCCGTTTTTTAGCTCAAATTTGCTTCCGAGCAAAATTCGGCAGTTTCTAAACACGCGAAACAAAAACTCCTCCGGCAAAAAAGGCTTAACCATAAAGTCGTCGTACTTTGCGTAGTAAATTTTCTTATAAAGCGCAGGGATGGCCTTATCTACGAGGATCATAACGGGAGTTAGGCTCCCGTTATCTCGCAGAAATTTGACCGACTCAAAATTTGCTAGATCCTTCGTCTTTACGTCAATGACGTAAAAGATGTAGCGGTTGCCGTTATAATAATCCTCTTTTAGCTCGCTTAAATTTTCAAAACGAACTATGCGGATGTTAAAGCGGTAAAGCGCGGCGTTGAGACTAAGCTGCATCTCGACGTCGTCGCTAACGAGCAAAATTTTCTTCATTTTAGCCTACTTTTTGGTGGCAT
>CAUQPE010000084.1:0-7661 GCA_963519915.1 uncultured Campylobacter sp.
TACATGTTCTCCGTGATGACCGCAGGTAGCATGCACTTACCGCTCATGACGACGCGAAGAGGCGTGTAGAGCACGTGCGCATCCTTGCTGGCATTCAAACTATAAAAGCTCAAAACTCTATCGTCCTCGATATTTTGATGCTCGAGAGTTAAAGAGTTTTTCGTAGCTTCCGTTCTTACGTTTGGTACGATGTTTTCGTTTACCACCTCAAGGCAAGGGCTAATCGTTTCGTTTATCACGCCGTTCCTGATAAACTCATTCGTTTTAAGAGAAAGCTTCGAGTAGATGACGTCGTTTACCTTAAGCGCGTTGATATCGATCTCTTTGCCGTCTTTACCGACGAAAGTTCTGTAGATATCAAGCCCTTTTTTATCAAATTTGTGATTTACGTCTAGCTTTTTGTAGCCTGACGCGCTAACGCCTAGATACACGGCTGCGCCGTTTTGGGGCACGATAGTGATCTCAGGCTTTTTAGGAGCGATGTTGATAGCTCCGCGACCGTCGAAATTTAGATCGTGTCCGTCGGCGATAAGCTTAAATTTGTTCTCGCTTGAGACGTCTTTGATATAGGCTCTTAGCGCTCTTAGCGTAAACGCGCGCTCCTGCGTCGAATGTAGCTTATCGACGCGAGCGATCAGGTAGTCCGCTAGCTCGTCGCTAAATGCGTTTTTCTCAAAGTGATTGGCGTGTAAAAGCAGCATAAAGGCCTTGTTTCTGATCTCTGAACCGAAGTTATCTGCTAGCTCTTTTTCGCGGTTATAGGTCGATTTATTTAGCTCTTTTAGCACTTTTTCGCTCTCTTTATTTAACCCCTCGTTTTTGAGGATCGCAGCCATCAAGTAGCCCTCAAGCGCGCTGTCTTGGTATCTCTTTTGATCGTATAGAGCGTTTAGCTTTGATCTATCGAGTTTCTTTTGCGTGCTTAGGACGTAGGCTGCGTAAAGAGCTTGGAAGTTGTCGTTGCTGCCAAACGCCTTTAACCAGTCGATCGCTTTATTTTTTACGTGGCTATCAAGTGCAAAGCCTGATTTTTCAAGGGTAAATAGCATATCGATAGAGTAGATAGAAGCAAAGTTGTTCGTGTAGCCTAGCTGATTCCAGTAGCCGATGCTGCCGTCTGTTTTTTGCATATTGACGACGTCTTGCAAGCCAGCTTCGACGAATCTTCTTCTATCGGCTTCTTTTGCTTTAGCTTCTTTAGAATCATCTCCGCCAAGCACTAGGAAATTTAGCTCAAAAAGCTTACTTGAGCGCTGCTCGGCGCATCCGTAAGGGTAGTTTACGAGCTTATCGCTATTTGCGCTTAATACGCCTTTTATAGAGCTTGAAGCGTCGATCCTGATGCGTTTAAACTCGCTGTCAAGCTTAAATGTTTTTTCCACGGTAGCCTGGAAATTTTTAGCGTAGGTGCTAAGCGGATAGGCGTGGATGACGTCAAGCTTTTGCGAGTAGGTATAGCCGTTTTTACCGTCGTTTGCGGTGAAATTTATATACGATTTACCCGTAGCGTTAGCGTCGATCGTGAAATTTAACTTCGCGTTTTCGTTAGGTTTTAGCTCGATACTATCGACTGCTAGCTGTGCGTTTAGGTTTGTATCTATGCTTAGAGCAACGGTTTTTGGCTCTTTAGTGGTGTTTATCACTCTTAGCGTGTAGTTTACCTGGTCGCCTTGGATCAAATACGCCGTTTGCGTCGGTTTTAGGATGATGTCGTCTTTTACCTTGACGGCGTTTACGCTAAAGCCAAGCTTATCGCCGATGACGCTAAGTACTGCCAAATTTATTTCGGAGTTAAAGTCGCTAGGCACCTCTACGTCAAAGTTCGCTACGCCGTCCGCACCCGCTTTTGCGGTTTGCATTTTGATGTAGGTTTTTACGTTTTTCTTATCGACCGGGCTAGCAAATTTAGCCATTCTCATCTCCATGAGAGCAGCCGCCGCGTCGCCGCCAAAGCTTAGTACTTTACCGTCTTTTTTAAATCCGCTCAAATTTGCGTAGATGTCATAATCAAGCACGCCGTCGTTTAAAATTTTGTCAAAAAAGTCAAGCGGGCTCTTTAGCTTTTGATTTGTTACCTGTAGCACGCCTTCATCAACTGCAAATAGCGTAACCTCTGCATTTGGCTCGGTTTTTACGGTAGTTTTAAATTTGGAGTTTGACTTGACGACTTTTGGCGCTTCGATGCTGACGTTTGTCGCTCGGTATGATTTGTCTGCTTTTGCATAGACTTTATCGTAGGTTCTAAACGGCAAGACGTCGTTATCTGCTACGCGCATGATGGATGCAGTTACATAAAGTCCCTCAAAATCGAAGTCAAGGTCAAATTTGGCGTTTGCTACGTTGTTTTCTATATTTACGACTTTATACTTTTTGACGTTTTCTGACTCGACCGTGATGATACCGATGCCGCTTTTTAGCACAGAGCTAACGTCTACGTTTAGCGAGTCGCCTTTTTTATAGACTTTTTGATTTAGCTTGATTTTAGCTTTTGCTAGCTCTTTTGTCGGTTGCAACGTGCCGCCGTAGTCCCAGCCGCTAACGTAGATATCTAAATTTGCCGAGTGGCCGCTTAGGATATCGGAAACTACGACTATGAAGTCGCCGCTTTGACTAAAATCATAAACGAATTCGTTGCCGCTAAGAGTATCGCTAAAGACCTTTTCGTAGCGTTTGTTCCATTTTAGATAGCCTTCTTTGTCGTAGTTGTATTCCCAGATCGCTTTTTTGATCTCTACGGCTTTTTGTCTATCTTTTAACTCCTCGTCTTTAAGCGGATCGACGCTGACGAAATTTAGCGTTAGTTTGGAGTTTGCGTCGATGTAGGTGTCGTTTGCTCTGACGCCGACCATCACGTCAAAAGGATATACGCTAAAGTCGTTGCTGGCGCTTACGTTTTTGCCGTCGTCGTTAATGGTAAATACCGCGGTGCCTTTTAAAATGCTTGCGATTTTGCCTTTGTTTTGTAGCTTAAACGCAGTCGCGCCTTTACCCTCGTTATCTAGAGTTACAGGCTTAGTAAACTGATCTAGACCGTTTGCGGCGTATTCGCCGTTGCTAAATTTATACTCTTTAAATTTATCGTTTTTGTAATCTTGTTGATATAAATTTAACGCCACGTCGCCTTCTAAATTAGCCGCCGCTCCGCCGAAAAGGTAGTTGCTTTGCAGTTTTATGTCTATTAGATCATCTAGAGCGTAAATTTGCTTATCCAGCTTGACCTCGTTTTTGATGCGTTGCGGAGTGAAGGACTCGACTGAAAAGTCGTAGCTATCGATGATTTTATTTGCAAAGATCACTTCAAATTTAAACGTTCCGGTTAGTCCCGAGTTTACCGGCTCGTCGAAATTTATTACGCCAAGCTCGGTCGTGTTTATGCTTTTATCTAGGATCACTTTGTTTTGCGGATCTCTGATTTTTAGCTTAACGGGCATGTTTGAGAGGCTCTTAAACAGCACGTTTTTGATGATGATCTCGCCTTTTATATTTTCCTGCGGGCGGATGATGTTACTAGCAAAATGCAAATATGCGCTATACGTTTCGCTTCTATCTTTGGCGTCTAAATTTGACTCCTCGTTTAGGCGTTTGTTTTGTGATAAGGCGATGAAGCTTTGCTCTTTACCTAGCGTTAAAACTGCGCTTGAGACGTCTTTGCCGATGTCTTTTTTATTAAATTTAAACACGCCTTCGTCGTTTGTGATGCCGCTTGCGATGAGATTGTTTTTAGTGGAGTAAATTTTGACGTCCGCGTTTGCGACCACTTCGTTTTTACTCAAGCGGTTGGCAAATAAAAACACCTCGTCTTTTGAAACTTTCATGCTTAGGCCGATATCGGTTAGATAGACCGCTTTTTGTACGCTTTTATCTTTGTCGTAGTAGATCGTGACTAGATAAACTCCGTCGCCGCCCTCGGCAAAGTCAAGCTTGATCTTGCTTTTTTGCATTTCGTTTTGAGCGCCGCCGATCTCGTAGTTTTTGCTAGCTACTTCCTCGGCGTAGTTATCCAAAGGAGTCTCGGTAAAATTTAAAAAGTATCTTAAATTTTGCTCTTTTAGCTTCTCGACGACGACTTTAGCGGTGTTTGTGTTTACGCTTTTTATGCCGATTTCGCCAAGGCTAGACATATACGTACCGCTATCGGTAAACTCCAAAAACGGCTTTAGATCGCCAAAAGCTACGTTAAATGAGGAGTTTTCTCGTAGCATCGAGTAATCGTCGCCAAAGCCCTTGTAGAAGGTGACTTTGTAGGTTGTCTGCGGTTTGAAGTCTTTACTGGTAATGTCGATATAGTAGTAGTAATACTCGCCGTCGGCATCTTGGTGGCTAGTGTACTCCATTTCGCCGACTTCAAAGCTATTTACGCCCTCAACCTTGATAAATTTTTTAATATTATCAGAATCTATCCAATCTTTAAGATAGAGTCTAGCCGCTAGTTTGCCGTTATCTAGGCTGATGCCCTCGACTTCGTTTAAAAACATAGTCTTGGCTTTTGGCTTATCGACGAAATTTTCATCGGGATTTGAGACTTTTTGCACGACCTCAAAATCGTCGGCCAAATTTACGCCCGAAGCGTTTTTGAGATTTTTTGAGATCGCAAATACCAAATTATCTCCGCTTTCAAGTAGCTTTATCTGAAAGCTTTTAGGCGTTTTGGCTACGATTTTATATTTGATGTTTTGCTTGGCTAAATTTTGCTTGTCGTAAATTTTAAAATTCGCGGCAAACTCATCCTCGCTAACATTGTCGTTAAATACCGCTAAAAATGTATCTCCGGAGTACTCGATCATGTTTGATAGCACGAAGTCTCCGCCGTAAAATTTAACCTTACTCTCACCCTTTTTGCACGAGTAGCTTATGCCTTTTGCAAGAGGCTTTTTAGGGTAAAAGAAAATCGAGTCTGATCCATACTCAAAGGCTCCCGTTATCTCGGGCGAACACTCGATTATTTTTTTGTGCGTGACTTTGCCGATGAGAGACTGTTCGTTTTGAGCGTATTTGACGCCAAGACTCACCGAACCGTCGTCTAATGCCCTGCTTGAACCGTCAAGCGTAAAGGCGCTTAAATGTGATGCCAAAAGGCAACTTAGGCTTAAGCCGATTAGCTTTAAACGCATTAAAACCTCCTTATTTCGATATTGATTTCGCTTAAATTCGAATTTTCGTCCAGACACCCGAGCTTATGTTTGCCTTGCGTTAAATTTAATGTATTTTCGCTCGCGTTGTTTACTTTTTCCCACTCGTTTTCATCTATCTTGAGATATATCTCATCGCCGATATATGCGTAACATTTTAGCATAACTTTAGTTAAATTTTCATCGCTTAGCAGAATTTGATTATTTGACGGCGTTGCAACGAGAGGTTTATAGCTTTTAAATTTATAGTAACAAGGACTATCTTTGATATCTTCTTGAGTGATCGCGCCGTTTTTGAGTAAAAATCCTACTTCATCGCCCCTAATACTCTCGCAGATATCCTTTGGCGCAACGCCCTCTATCAGCCAGTCGTCTTCCTCGTCTTTGCACTCTTTAAATTTAAACGCGTCAAGGCAGGTTTTCTTGCTCTCTATGCCGCCGGGCGCGCTCATGAAAGATAATTTTTGCTTTTGAGCCAGCAGTTTAAATATGTCAAAAACTGCGCGCGAGGCGTCGCTAAATCCGCTTAAATTTTGCGTCTTTTTGCCGTTAAAGTTACCGAACCACACCGCAACCGTGTAGTCGCTATTTACGCCTATCGTATAGATATCGCGAGAGCCGTAGCTGGTGCCGGTTTTAAAGGCGATTTGCGGCGTATTTTCTGCGTATTGCCACGCGACGCCAAGATAACTACGGGAGGCGGAGGAGAGCATTTTTGAGGTTAGATACGCGCTTTGCGGGCTGATTAGCCGTCCGTAGCCGCTAAGCGTTTTGCCTGCGACTTCAAGAGGCTTTAGCTCGCCGCCGTTTGCGTAGATCGTGTAGAGGTGGGCTAAGCTTAGCAAACTCATCTCTGCGCTTCCAAGCGCGATACTATCTGCGTAAAATTCCTTTGGACGGCTCACCAAATGCACACGCGAAAGCAGCTCGTAGAGCGAATTTTCGCCAAGCTTGTTGTTTAGGCTAACGGCGGGGATATTTAGACTGAGCGCTAGCGCCTCGGTCGCTGAGATGATGCCGAAAAACCTACTGTCGTAGTTTTTGGGCGCGTACTCTCCGAGGAAAATTTCTGTATCTATCATCTGGCTTTTTGGCGTGATGAAACCCTCGTCGAGTCCTAGAGAAAATATAAACGGCTTTAGCGTGGAGCCCACGTTTCTGCTCATCGTTACGCCGTCGTTTTGCCCCTGCGCAGCGCGCCAGTCGTGCGAGCCTACGTATGCCGCTACGCTCATGTTTTTGTTATCGATTATTATCCCGGCGGCGTTATTTGCGTCTTTTGATTTTAGCGAGGCTGCGGTATTTTTTATCGCGTTTTCGAGTAAAATTTGCAAATTTAGATCTAAATTCGAGTGCGTAACGCCGTTTTTTAGAGCTTGCGCGGCGTAGTGCCTGGCCTTATAAACGGCATCGTAGCGTTTGTTTTTAAAGGGCTCCCTTTGCGCTCTAGTAAAGGCGCTTTGATCTATCGCGCCGGCTTTATAAAGCAGCTTGATGGCGCGGTTTTTTAGCGCGTTTATGTTTGATTTTTTATCTAGGCGGTTGGCGTTGGGGTTTTTGGGTATCGTGCTTAAAAGCGCGCATTCGGCGATACTAAGCTCGCTCAAGTCTTTGCCGAAGTAAAACCTAGCCGCAGCCGCCGCGCCCTCGATATTTCCGCCGTAGGGAGCGAGGTTAAAGTAAAAATTTAAAATCTCATCCTTGCTATAATGCCACTCAAGCTGAAGCGCGGTAAAGATTTCTTTAAATTTATTCGCGTAGGTGCGCTCATCTCTCTTCATCATGCGCGCGACTTGCATAGTGATCGTGGATGCGCCGATGCGGTTAGAGTGCGTGAGATTGTGCGCGGCAGCGCGGATCATGGCAAAGGGATTTACGCCGATGTGGTAGTAAAAAAATTTATCCTCAAACAAAATGACGCTATCTTTTAGCGTCTGCGGGACGTCTTTAGCCTCAAATCTCCAAATTTCGTCGCTGCTAGGCCGAAGGGCAATGATTTGGCCGTTTTTATCAAAAAGTATGAGCGAATTTTCCCGCTTTAGCGCTTTCGTGTCAAGCGGATAAGCGTAATCAAGCGCCAAAAAAGCTACGAAGCAGAGCAGGGCGACTGCGGCGAAGTATTTGATAAATTTAGCTAAAACTCTTTTCATTTCGCGATTATATCGAATTTGCGCGTAAAATCTCGAAAGATTAAATTTATGATAATTGATATATAATTTCAAATACTAATCTAAGCAAAGGAGATAAAAGGTATGGAATATAGAGTAGAAAAAGACACGATGGGCGAGGTAAAGGTTCCAAATGAGAAATATTGGGGTGCGCAGACGCAGCGCAGCCATGAAAATTTCGAGATCGGAGTAGGGCTGGAGACGATGCCGCGAGAGGTCATAGAGGGCTTTGCCTATCTAAAAAAGGCGTGCGCGCTGGTTAATCGTAAGCTGGGCCGCCTAGACGAGCCTCGCACCAAGGCGATCGCTCAGGCGTGCGATGAAATTTTAAACGGCAAACTGGACGGAAATTTCCCTCTAGTCG
>CAUQPE010000085.1:0-7649 GCA_963519915.1 uncultured Campylobacter sp.
GTCTATTTTAGACTGCAGCGCACTATACATCGGCCAAATTTGACACATTCCGCCCGTACTAGAGGCACAGCTATCAGCCGAGATAGAGCACTCAAATACCGCCATTTTACGCTTTTCTGCACTTTCGATTATTCTTTTTATGCTGATTTCTTCAGGCTTTTGCGCGAGCATAAATCCGCCGTTTGCGCCCTTAAACGAAATCAAAATGCCTTCTCTGGCCAAATTTTGCAAAATTTTAGCCAAAAAGCTTTTTGATATCTCAAGCTCGCCCGACATCGTATCGACGTCTGACGGAGCGTCTTTTTGCGCTATGTAAATCAGTGAAAGCAGCGCGTATTCGCTTGCTTTTGTCAAAAGCATAAATTCCCCTTAAATTTTTTGCGGCTATTTTATTAAATTTTATCTGCAAATTTGATTAAATCAATATTTTTTAAAACAGGCGCCGCATTTTTTGATTTTTATGATATAATCACCTTTTTTAATCTCACCAATCAGGAGGTCATTATGGCTTTGGATTCGGCTAAAAAAGCAGAAATTGTTGCGAAATTCGCTAGAAAAGAAAAAGATACCGGTTCTCCGGAAGTTCAAATCGCATTGCTAACAGCAAGAGTCGAGGAGCTAACCGAGCACCTAAAAATCTACAAAAAAGATCACTCGTCTCGCCTCGGACTACTTAAAATAGTCGGTCGCAGAAAACGCTTGATGAAATATCTAAAAGCTAAAGATTACGCAGCTTACACAAAAGTTATCGCTGAGCTAAACCTCAGAGATAAATAATCCTAAGCCCCGAATTTGGGGCTTTTCTTTCAAATTTTACTTCTTATTATTTTCAAAATTTAGATTCCTAAAATTTAGCGATAAAACCAAATTTAACCTACTCTTACGTTAAATTTATTCAAATTTTCCGGCACGCTGCCAGTCATCCCCAAAATTTACCCTTATAAACTTGAGCTAACTACGCTAAAGTTATCTAAATAAATTTTTTTAACTCTACCCCTTGACAATTATCCGCTCAATGTTGTATAATGCGCCTAGCAATTTAAAGGAGAGAGTGCTAAATATGATAAAGGTGAGTAAGCGAGATCTGATACTTGATTCTATCATTCAAGCTTATCTTAGCGACAACGCTCCAATCGGCTCTAGCGAGCTTGGTTCTCGTATGGCGATGTCGATTCCGGCCTCTACGATCAGGGTTTATTTTAAAAAGCTCTCCGACGAGGGCGCGATTACGCAGTTTCACGTTAGCGGCGGCAGGATACCGACGGCTGCGACGATGAGAGATTATTGGCGATCTAGGTTAAATTTTGACGAGGCGCTAGATATCGCAAATCCTAACCTACTAAAGTTGCTAAGCGATAAATTTGAAATTTATGCGATGGTTTTTGAAAGCAAAACCCAAACGCTAAACGAGATCTTAAATTTAAACAATAGATTTTTGATTTTGAGCTTTAGCGAGGATGAGATAGCACTCAAATTTAACTCGAAAGTCGAGAAGTTTTTGAGCAATCTCATCGGCATAGACCTCGATAGACTCGAACTTACCTGTATGCAGGTGGGTCTAAACGAGCTAAGAAACAAGATAGCCGAGCTAAAGCGCACTAAAATTCGCTTTTTAGAAAACGAAAGGGTTGCGCTTGAAATTTTCGGAGAGAATTTTAAAAACGCGCTAAGCCCTAGCTTTGAGATGGTTTTTGATTCGAATTTGGTCTTTTTCAGCGAGAACTATCTAGGCATGAAACTAGACGTAAATTTTGAGGGTAAAGAGGCCAAAATGCTTTGCGCGGGCAGTATTTATAATGATTATGAAAGATTTTTAAACAACCTAAAGGAGGCGGCATGAACGAGAATGAAAATGTAGAGCTTGAGCAACAAATCCCGTCAAATTTCGACGAGAGCATCAGCTTTGAGGGTCTAGACGCGAAGTCGGCCCAGCTTCAAAAGCAGCTCGAGGAGCTAACGGATAAGTACTATAGAGCCAACGCAGACTTTGAAAACATCAAAAAGCGTTTTGAAAAGGAAAAAACGGACATCGCGACGTATGCAAACGAAAAATTCGCGCGAGATCTGCTTCCAGTGATAGACGCGCTTGAGATGGCGGTAAATTTTGAAACCGAAGGCGACGAATATGCGGCAAAAATCAAAGAAGGAATTTATATAACGATAGATCAGTTTAAAAAGTGTTTTGAAAAAAACGGTATCACGCCGATCGAAACCGAGGGCGAATTTGATCCGAATTTCCACAATGCCGTACTGCAAATCGATAGCGAGGACGTGGAAAAAGGAAAAATCGTGCAAGTGATACAAAAAGGCTATCTAATCAACGGCAGAGTTTTACGACCTGCGATGGTATCGATAGCAAAGTAAAATTTAAAATAAAAATTTAGTAAAAAGGATCAACAATGGCAAAAGTAATAGGCATAGACCTAGGAACGACGAATTCATGCGTGAGCGTGTATGAGAGAGGCGAAAGCAAGGTAATCCCAAACAAAGAAGGCAAAAACACGACTCCTTCGGTCGTAGCGTTTACCGATAAGGGCGAAATTTTAGTAGGCGATAGCGCAAAACGCCAAGCAGTAACCAACCCTGAAAAAACCATCTACTCTATCAAAAGAATAATGGGTCTAATGAGCAACGAGAAAAACGCACAGGAAGCTAAAGCTAGGTTGCCGTACCACGTCGTGGATAGAAACGGCGCGTGCGCTATAGAGATCGCGGGCAAGGTCTACACTCCGCAAGAAATCTCGGCCAAAGTGCTAATGAAGCTAAAAGAGGATGCGGAAAGCTACCTGGGCGAAACGGTCGTAGATGCCGTCATCACGGTGCCTGCGTACTTTAACGACAGCCAAAGAAAAGCGACTAAAGAAGCGGGAACGATCGCGGGACTAAACGTGCTTCGTATCATAAACGAGCCTACAGCGGCGGCTCTAGCCTACGGCCTAGATAAAAAAGAGTCCGAAAAGATCATGGTTTACGACCTAGGCGGCGGTACGTTTGACGTTACGGTACTAGAAACCGGCGATAATGTGGTCGAGGTTCTAGCTACCGGCGGTAATGCGTTTCTAGGCGGCGATGATTTCGATAACCGCCTAATCGACTGGCTAACGAGCGAATTTAAAAGCGACGCAGGCATCGATCTAAAAACCGATGTAATGGCTATGCAGCGCCTAAAAGAGGCGGCCGAAACGGCTAAAAAAGAGCTAAGCTCGGCTCAAGAAACGACGATAAATTTACCGTTTATCACAGCTGACGCTACGGGTCCTAAACACCTCACAAAGACGCTAACTAGGGCTAAATTTGAAGGCATGATCGAGGATCTGGTCGCTCAAACGATCACCAAGATAAACGAGGTCGTAAAAGATGCCGGACTTGACAAAAAAGATATAAAAGAAATCGTCATGGTGGGCGGCTCGACGCGCGTGCCTTTAGTTCAAGAAGAGGTCAAAAAGGCGTTTGGCAAAGAGCTAAATAAAAGCGTAAATCCGGACGAGGTCGTAGCTATCGGCGCGGCGATCCAAGGCGCCGTCATCAAAGGCGACGTGAAGGACGTATTGCTCCTAGACGTCACTCCACTAAGCCTAGGTATCGAGACTTTAGGCGGCGTGATGACGAAAATCATCGAAAAAGGCACGACTATCCCGGTTAAGAAAAATCAGGTATTTTCAACTGCCGAGGATAACCAAAGCGCCGTCACGATCCACGTACTACAAGGCGAGCGCGAATTTGCCCGCGACAACAAGTCTTTGGGTCAATTTAACCTAGAGGGCATCCCTGCCGCTCCTCGCGGAGTGCCGCAGATCGAGGTCGAGTTTGACATCGACGCCAACGGTATCCTAACGGTCTCTGCTAAAGACAAGGCTACCGGCAAAGCCCAAAATATCACGATCTCAGGCTCAAGCGGTCTAAGCGAGGACGAGATCAACAACATGGTAAAAGACGCCGAGCTACACAAAGAGGACGACAAAAAGCGCAAAGACACAGTCGAGGCTCGCAACCAAGCCGACGCACTCGCGCACCAGACGCAAAAGAGCCTTGACGAGCTAGGCGAAAAGATCCCAGCCGAGGACAGAGAGCGCATCCAAAAGGCGCTGGACGAGCTAAAAGAGACTCTAAAAGACGAAAACGCGAGCAAAGAGCAGATCGACGCGAAGGTCAAAACTCTAAGCGAAGCCAGCCATAAGCTAGCTGAAGCGATGTATAAAAAAGACGGCGCTGCGGGCGAGCAAGCAAACGGCGGCAAGAAAAAAGACGACGACGTCATAGACGCCGAAGTCGAGTAAAAATTAGCCCTTGTTTCGGCGAGGGCTTTAAACATAAATTTAAGTTTAGCGTTGTCGCGCCCTTAAATTTGCCCCGCCCGTTAAATTTGACGGGCGGTTTTTTATAAATCTATAAATTCATTAACTCAATTTTACCAAATCCAAATTTGACTTCATGTAGTTTTTGAACCGCTTGTTTTTGCAAATTTACCGCTTCGCCCGTAGATTAAATTTGACTCTCTTTCGACAATCCTTAATCAAAATCATCCATTTGGACGACTGATTTAAATATAATCAAACAAAAAAGGTCCTAAATGTATCTATTTTTCCTAATCATTCATATTTTGAGCGCCGTAGCCTTCGTCGGTTACGTATTTTTCGACGTTTGCATATTCCCGTTTGCCAAAAAGCACATAGACGAGGATACGCTCGCTCGCGTCAAAAAAGCCTATACTAAAGGCAGCGCGAAGGTCTTTGGCACGGCATTTTTGCTGCTGATTATCAGCGGTGCTTATATGGCGAAGGATTATTTCGGCGGCGAGAACGGATGGCTGGATAGCCCGTTTCAAATTTTACTCGCGACCAAGATCGGCGTACTAGGGCTAATGTGCCTAATCACGGCGATATCGCTCTTTTACGTCTATAAGCTCAAAAAGCCCGATCCCTTCGGCAAATACTCGCACATCATCGCCCTTGTTTTGTGCGCTATAATGATAATCCTAGCAAAGCTAATGTGGAGGGTTTAGGTAAATTTGACCGACTGCAAGGTGCGATCAAATCACCAAATTTAGAATAAAATAAAAATATTTTAGCCGCCAAGGGGCGTAGCGGCCAAAATGTAAGGCAGTTAAAATTAGCCCAAAAGCCTGTTAAACTGGCTTTGCAAGCTTGCGGTATTGTGCGCTTGCGCGAGGATAGCGGCGTTTGCTTGCAGGTCGTTTTGTTTAAAAGAGCTTAGATTTTTAGCGATGTCGTTATTTTGCAGCTGCGACTCGCTTTGTCTTAGCGCGACGTTTTTGGTTAGGCTTGCGTTGATACCCGAGATGATGCCGTTTTGCGCCGCGCCGATCTCGCCTCGCAGAGCGTTTACGCTACCGATAAATTTACTCACGCTATCGCCGTTGCTCACGTCTATACCGCTAAAATCAGGCGCGTTTAAATTTACGCTCGCCGTGCCGTTGCCGGTTAGGAAGCTCATCTGCCCGCCAAATACGTTTTTACCGTTAAAGCTCGCCTGCTGCGTGCTCTCTCTCATCGCGCCCACGAGCGCGTCCGCCTCGCTTTTTATCATCTTTTGCTGATCGGCGTTTAGGATGCCGCCGTTATATCTCACCGAGAGTTCGCCGATGCGGTCGGCGCTCTGCGTGATATTTGCTAGCGTAGAGTCGGCGATCTGCAGGATGCCGATGGAGTCGTTTGCGTTTGCGACGCCCTGCTCTAGCGCGGAGCTTTGAGAGCGCAAAGAGTCCCCGATAGCGAGATTTGCGCTGTCGATGCCGCTTATAGCGCGCTGTGCGGAGATGTTATTTAGGGCTTTTGCGCTGTTATTTTGAGCTTGTTCTAGGTATTGATTGCTTAGGCTTGAGTTTGCGGAAAAATTTCCCAGTTTCATTTGCACTCCTTTTAAATTTGACCCGATTTTAGCGAAAATTTGATTAAAATTTGCTAGCGGCGAGCAAAACGCCAAATTTAAGTATTTAAAATCCAAGCCGTAAATTTACCGTCTAAATTTTACCTTGCCGCGAGGTTTTGTCGCAGCTTCGTTTTTTACCGCTTTCGCACGATTTCTATACTCGTAGGCTTTGCCCGCGATCGCCGCAAAGATAGCGACCGCCAAAAATATCCAAAGAGCATACCTCTCCTCGCCGTCATAGCTAGTAACCGCTTCAAAAACTAGCTCGCCTTGCGCCGGCACGAGCCGCTCATCTTTTATCATCTTGCGGATATCCTCGCTGCCCAAATTTTTGCCACGCGGATCATACTGCCGCGTCAGGATCTCGATGACGTCAGTATCCGCGATCTCGTAGACGCTAGAGTCTATGAGCTGCACCTTCCCAAGCGCGTCAAAATAGTAAATTTTATCGCCGTTTGCATAAACAGCGCCGTATACGCCGTTACGCACGAGCCCTATTTTGCGCCATTGCTCGCTCGTTTTAAGCCTAAAAAGCTCGGTATGGCGCGAGCCCAAATGCCTGCCATTTTTAGTTCTATGCCACACTTCGCGGCTCTGCACGAAATAAGTCTGAGCACCGCTAACAAAAACGCTACCCGCAAGCGGCGAAATATCACCCACAAAAGGATCGTCTCCCGCGCGTTTTAGCTCGTCGCTTTCGCCGCCGCTATGACGCTGCCAAAAGTAAATCCCGCCCTTGCCGCGAAAAAGTAGATGATAGGCGTGCGCACCAGAGACACCAAAGGGTAGCGAATAAGGCGCAAATTTGGGTGCAAACTCATGCTCGTCCGCATAAACCGCGCCGCTAGCGGGTTCCAAAAGATAGTGCACGCCGTTAAAATACGCCGCCTCATGCAGCTCAGGAGTAAATTTTACCGCGAGCCGTGAGCTTTTAAAATAAACGTTTCGTCCGTCCGTAACGTAAAAATCGCTAGTTCGTCCGCGCGCGTCTAGCACGTATCTTAGCGCTCTAGCATCTGCACCCTCTAGCTGCTTGCCCTCAAAATATACCTTGCCGCTTTCGTTACCCAAAGCCGCTTTTTCCGCCGCAAATCCAAAATCTAAAATAGGGGCTAAATTTACGCTAGAAATGCGCTGGGTTTTATAGATATAGCTTTGAGGCTTATCAGCGCCTAGCAGCGCGTACCTCACGGTTTGAACCATCTCGGTAAAGCCGCCTAGCTCGTAGTTTCTCTCGCCTGCGTCGCTACAAAAATAGCTAATCTCGC
The DNA here is from genome assembly GCA_963519915.1 of uncultured Campylobacter sp. Classification (GTDB taxonomy): domain Bacteria; phylum Campylobacterota; class Campylobacteria; order Campylobacterales; family Campylobacteraceae; genus Campylobacter_A. Next base: position 7,158 of record CAUQPE010000085.1, read on the forward strand.
CATCCGTGAAATATCCGTTGCCAATCGCCCTGGCACGAGATGGATCTAGCCCGATCATCGCGAGATTGCCGCAGTAGACGGCACTTTCGCCCATGCCGACGTTTCGGCCGCGGTAACTCTCAGACGCGAAAAATCTAAATTTATCCGCACGCACGCCTTTTAGCTCAAATTTGCCTCCGCTTGGGATGAGCGCGTAAATTTTGCCCTGCGGCGTCGCGTAAAATTCGCTGCCGCCTATCTGGGTAAATTCGCCCTCCTCCTCGTAGCTAGCGATATAAACCGTAAAAAATACCGTAAAAAGTACGGCAAAAAGCGCAACCGCGCAAAGAAGCGGTAAATTCTTATTTTTCAAATCGCCGCTCGCTTTCTCGCAAAAGCCTTAAAATTTTAAGCTTATCCGCCGCCCTTTTTAGCGATAAAATCGCGGCTGGCGCAAGAAAAAGCAAGCCTAAAAGCCCGCCTGGTCCGTTAAAATTTATTGCGCCGTTAAGC
>CAUQPE010000086.1:0-7575 GCA_963519915.1 uncultured Campylobacter sp.
GCGCTAGATTTTCGGGCTTGCGCGGTACGAGAGCGGGCTCGCAAAATTTATCAAATTTACGCCCTAGACGCGTGCGTAAAAATAAAATCCGCTCCGTCCGCAAGCGAGGCAAGCTGATGCACGAACTAAGTATAGTGCAAAGCCTAGTCGCGCTTTGCGAGAAAAACGCCGCCGCAAACGGCGCAAAAGAGGTCGTGCGCCTTGAAGTGCGTATCGGACGACTAAGCGGCGTCGAGCCTCACTACCTAGAAAGCGCGTTTGAAGTCTATAAAACCGGCACGGTCTGCGAAAATGCCGAGCTTTTGATCGCCTTGCAAAACGTCTCCGTGGAGTGCAAAAGCTGCGGTTTTAGCGGCGAGCTTAGCGAAAACGACTTCACTTGCCCGGCCTGCGGCTCGCAGGAGCTTGATGTCACGGGCGGCGAGGATATGCACCTCATGCGCCTTGAGATGCGGTGATTTTGCCGCAAATTTTAGCTCAAATTCGCTGCTTAAATTTGAGCCGATTTTTAAAATTTACTTCCAAAAACGCGGTAAATTTGATGAAACTCTGTCTGCTTGCCCCTCTAAAAAGCGCCTAGATAAATTTAAAAGGAAGCCTGATGTCCAAATACTCATTTCAAACCGTAGAGCAAATGCTGCTAAAATGCGTATCCGAGGGCGGCGAGCCTGAGCTTAGCTTTCGCCTGCGCGGCGCAGAGTACATGATCATCGCCTATGCGCATCGCTGCTCGTTTCAAAGGTGCGCGGACGAATCCGGCGCAAACGCGAGCGGCGAGCGGTATTTTACTACGCTACGAGAACTCTACGCCGCGCCGCAGATAGACGGATGCTCGCTAGAGGAGCTTTGGGATGAGGCGGATGAATTTTACTGTCCTAATTTTGAGCCGTGAGACCCCAGATTTGCGCGGACTGGCAAATGCGCGGGTAAATTTGAACTAAATAATTATAAATGGGTTCTGCTTGGGATTATAGCGCGAAAGAGCGTGGCGCGGGCGGTAAATTTAGCGCGTAATTTGATGGTCTCGACCTAGCCATGGGCGCACCGAGTTTGGGCGAGCTGCGGCTTTACGCGAGCGCGGAGACGCAGGGTTTAAATTTGAATCGTAAAGAAAGCGACAGCGAGAGCAAAAACGTAAAATTTAGCCAAAGCGGCGAGATTGAGCAAATTTTACTTAGCGAGCAGGCTACGGCGTGTTTTACGTTTTCGGACGATTCGCGGTTTTTGGCATTTGCCCAGTAAACGGCCGATAAAATGCAGCTCGTAAAGGTGCTGCGGCTAGCGGACATGAGCATAAAAACCGTGGACGGACTCCAAAGAGTCGCGGAGTTTTTATCTTTTCAGGACGGTTTGCTGGAGATTTTGGACTCGCCGATTTTTATGCCCGAAAGCTTTTGGGTGGACGTTCGCGAGCTTTTTGACGATGAGATCAAAAGCTAAATTTGACGCCGTAAAATGTCCGAGCCGCTAGCGATAAAATTTAAAACGCAAGCAAATTTAATAAAAATCGTAGTTCCAGCAAGACGGCGCCGAGCGCCAAAACCTGCCGCAAATTTGCAGGAAATACACAAAAACCTACGGTCGGTGCGCTAATTTTATGAGGCCGTTTTTTTTGCCCTGAGAGCATTTAGCACGTCTGTATACTATACACCTACGCCTGGTTTATCTTGCTAGCCTTTGCGCCGTTTTTATCAAATTTGACGCGGACGCGATTTTAAATTTTCGGCGCGAATTATCGCGGCGATGTTTGGCGTTTTGCTTGCGGTTTTCACGGTCTATAAAGATTACAAATTTATGGAAATACGCAGCGAGTCTAGTCTATTTGAAGGGCGAAATTTTTGCTATGCGGTCATTGACGCTGCGATTTTGGGCTTTATTTTTGACTCCGTTTTTGGCCGCATTTAAGTGTAGCGCTCATGCTTACCATTTAGAAATAGCAAAGAGCGCAAATTTGATTAAATTTGCCATAGCCCGTGAGCGCCTTGCGCAACCAAGCGGCACAGAGTATCAAATTTGGCTTTATTTAACCCGTAAATTAGCGGGCGCAGACGCTTGCGCTCGTCAAATTTACTCAAATATCAAAAACGGCGCTTCAAGTACGTTTCTGATTATCTTAAACGGCGAGAGAAGCGCGTCTTGCAGGATTTGCGTCGAGTACTGCGGCTTTTGCAGCGTTCCGCGCACCTTGATGACGGTCGAGAGGGTACGGTCTTTGCCCAGCACGATCTGATTTATGAGCGGGATCTTATCGATGATGGAGCTGGCGTCCTTTAGCAGCTTTAGCTCCAGATCCACGTCGATCTCTTTGGTCGCGAGATTTATCGTACCGTGCCCGCCGATATCCGCGCTCGAGCTTTCTAGCTCGATGGCTAGAAACTTTAGCACATCTGCCTTTTTCTCAAATAAAATTTTGCCGAATTTCACCGGATAGCCGTCGGCGCCGAAGTCCGGCGTCTTAAACACGAGCAAGGACGGCACGGAGTTTAAAAACGTGAGAAGCTGGTTGTAAAACGTATAGTCTTTTAACGTGGCGCCGATCAACCTTACTTCGCCCTTAAAATCATCGGTGCTGCCGCCTAAAACGCGCATTTTAAAGCTACCGCCCTCAAAGCTCTTAATGTTAAAAATCGAGTTGATAAACTCGCCTCTGATGTCGTTTGCCCACATTTCAAATTTTTTGTCCGATTTTATGAGCGAAAAGTTGCCGCGAGCGGGCTTTGCGTCAAATCTCACCGTCCCGCCCACACTTTGGCCGCTATATACTAGCAGATCTAGAGTCGCGTTAAAATCGTTTAAAATCAGCTTTGAGCCCTTGGCTTCAAACTCGATATCGCCGTCTTTTTCGCTCAAATTTTCTCCGCCGCTAAGCACAAGATCGAGCTCTTTTATAAAAAGCTCCGTTTTGCCGCCCGCGATTTTGAAATTTAGACCGCCGCTTTTGCTTTTGCCCGTTGCGCCTTTTGCGTTTACGTCGATGGCAAAGCTATCGGCGTCGTACGGCGAGCCGTCTTTTTTAAGTAGCGGAGTTTTAAATTTAACGCCGTTGGCCTCGATGCTAAGATTTTCAAAATCCTTGGTTTTTATATTTACGCCGCCTTCTGATATTTTCAGGCTTTTTAGCAGCGGCGAGTAGGGCAGTAGATCGCGCGAGTCGGGTAAATTTATCTCGTTTTGCGCGCCGAATCTTAAACCCACGGCGGCGGGCGAAGCGATATCTAGCTTCGTATCCTTGCCGCTAAAATCAAGCCTAGCCGCAAACGGCATCGCGCCTAGTTTTAAAATTTCGCTCTTACCGAAGGCTAAATTTAGCCCCTTTAGCGTGCCGTTTATGTCTCCTGCGAGCTTGCCTAGATCAAGGTCTACCGCTGCGTCCGCGCTAAAAAAGTCCATCCCCGTATTTTTCGCGTTTACCTTTAGCTTGTCGTTTAAAAGCTCGACGTCTGCGGTATCTACGTTAAATTTAGCTCCCGCGATCAGAGTCTGCCCGCCGGTGATCTTAAATTTGCCTTTTGGCGTCACTTCTAGCGGATCAAATTTGATATCAAGCGCGAGTTTGCCGTCCGTTTTGCCGCTTAGCTGTTCAACGGGAACCTCGATGTCGTAGGCTTTTAGTATAGAGTTTACGCTTTTGTCGTAGAGGGCCGAGGTTTGCAGATTTAGTGTGAGTCCAGCGCCTTTTTCCTCGAAAATTTTATAGATTTCAAGAGTGCTTCCGTTTAGATTTTTGCCTTGCCATTTCGGGTTTTTTAGCGTGAAAAATAGCGAGCCTTTTTTTAGTTCGACATCGACCCCTTCGGCTGTGGCGGCGGGTAGTTTTTCGTGAAATTTAACCTTTACGTTTTTAGAAAATCCCTGTGCGCTAAGCTCGTTTAGATAGGGTTCTTGCTTGTCTAAGTTAAATCTGCCTCGAAGCGATTTTACGAAGTAGTTATCCGCCGTGATGTAGCCGTATATCCAGTTTTTTATCTCTTTATCTAGCCCCGTTTTTGCGCCCAGTTCGTCCATAAAACCTCTTAGGCTAGTCGCGTTTATGTCGCTTAGCTCGTATTTTAGCTCGCCTTTTTTGAGGTTTACGGTAGCATTTCCGTTTAGTTCGTGGCTTGAAAACGTACCGTTAAAATCGTAAATTTGACGCCTTAAATCGGCATTGCTAACGCCGCTTAAAGTGATATTGAAATCCTTAAACTCGAGTAGATAAACGTTTGCGGTGATGCCGTCCTCGGTATCTTTAAAATTTGAGCTAACCGCCAAAAACGGGCTATCTAGATAAAAAACGCCGTCTCTATAAAATAGCGTGGACTCGCTGTTTAAAAATTTGACGCGTTCGAGTAAGATTTCGTCAAACAGCCTGTCGATCCAGACGATGTTTTTGGACAAGTCTAGTAGCGCCTCCTCGGAACTATCCTTGGCGCTTTGTTTGGGTATCTCTATATTTTGCGCGCGTAAAATTATTTTTTTATCGAGTTTTATATATAATTGCTCTATTTTAAAGTCGCCCGCGTCGATATTTTCTATCTCGACGCCGTGTTTTAGGACGGCTATAAAAATGACGAATATCAAAACCGCAGGGATCAAAATGCGCCAAATTTTCTTCATTATCAGCGAGATGATTTTCATATTTTTTCTGAGCTTTCTTGTTTATCTTAGCCGCCCGGTGAGCGTGAGCGAGGTTATTTTCGTGCCTCAGGGCAGTACGCTTGGGATTATATCATATCTAAGCGAAAAAAATACGGACGCGAATAAAATAGACGCCGTGATCTTGCGCACTATGGGGCACGTGCAAGCAGGCTGGATAGACCTTGGCGCGGCAAAGCTTAGCAAGCTTGATTTTTTATATAAACTCACGACCGCAAAAGCGGCCCTAACGCAAATAACGCTGATTCCCGGCGAAACGACGGCCGTATTTTTGCAAGAGGTTGCAAAAAAGTTAAATTTGAGCGAGGCGAAGCTAAATGAATTTTACGCCAAATTTGCTCCGCTAGAGGACGGCTTTTTGGTGCCTGAGACCTATAAAGTGCCCCTTGGCGTAAACGAAGAGCAGCTAGCGGCGCACCTCGTAAATTTATCTAAAAAATCCCACGAAAAAACGGCTACTGAGCTACTTGGAAACTACGACGAAAAGCGCTGGAGCGAGTATCTCGTGACGGCCTCGGTCGTACAAAAAGAAGCCGCAAACGAGGACGAGATGCCCCTCGTTGCCTCCGTCATCCAAAACCGCCTAAAAAAGGGTATGAAGCTACAAATGGACGGCACGCTAAACTACGGGCTCTACTCACACGAGACGGTCACGGCTGAACGCATACGAAGCGATAAGAGTAAATTTAACACCTATCTAAACGAAGGCCTGCCGCCAAGTCCCGTCTGCACCGTTGGGATAGCTGCGATCAGGGCGGCGATAAGGCCTGCACAGAGCGAGTTTTTATACTTCGTGCGTGATAAAAAGACGGGCAAGCATAAATTTAGCGCGACATACGAGGAGCACGTAGGCGCGATAAATTCCCAAAAATAGCCTATCAAAAGGCATTTTAATATAAATTTGGATAAGATTTTGCGAAATTTAATTAGGAGAAAAGATGAGCGACATCGTCTATACTAGAACCGACGAATCCCCGCTGCTTGCTAGCTACTCGCTGTTTCCGATCCTGCAGGTGTTTTTGCGCGCGGGCGGCATAGAGATAGCCCAGGCCGACATAGGGCTAGCCGCGCGGATCATCGCCGCTTTTAACGACAAGCTGCCGCCTGATCTGCGCGTGAGCGACGATCTGGAGATGCTGCGAAATTTGACGCAAGAAAAGCGCGCGAATATAATTAAGCTGCCAAATATCTCGGCAAGCTTACCTCAGCTAAACGCCGCTATCATGGAGCTTCGCGCTAAGGGCTACGATCTACCGCCATGCCCGTCCGAGCCAAAAACGCCTGAGGAAAAAAACGCGGCCGCCAGATACTCTAAAGTGCTAGGAAGCGCGGTAAATCCGGTGCTACGCGAAGGCAACTCAGACCGCAGATGCGTTAGCGCGGTAAAACGCTACGCCCGCGAAAACCCATATAAAATCACTCCTTTTGAAAAAGATAGCAAAACCGAAGTCGCCTATATGAAGGGCGGCGATTTTTACTTCTCCGAGCGCTCGATTAGCTTTGAAACGGATGAAAATTTACGCGTCGAGTTTATCTCAAAAAGCGGCGAAAAAAGTGTGCTAAAAGAAAATTTGGCGGTAGAAAAAGGCGACATAATCGACGTTAGCTTTATGAGCGCGCGAGAGCTAGACGCCTTTATAAAAGAGCAAATCGCGGACGCGAAGGCAAAAAATTTGCTCTTTAGCGTGCACCTAAAAGCTTCGATGATGAAGGTGAGCGATCCCGTGATTTTCGGGCATTTCGTGAAGATTTTTTTCGCGGAAGTTTTTGAAGAGTTTGCAGACGAGCTAAAAAGCGTAAACGTCAGCGAAAACAACGGACTAAAAGACCTTTTTGCGCGGATTTTAAATTTACCTCAAGCTACGCAAGAAAAAATCAAGGCCAAATTTGATGAAATTTACGCAAATAGGCCAAATTTGGCGATGGTAAATTCGGCTGCAGGCGTTACAAATTTACACGTTCCTAGCGACGTTATCATCGACGCTTCGATGCCCGCGATGATAAAAAACGGCGGCAAAATGTGGGATAAAGATGGTATAGCTCGCGAAACCAAAGCCGTGATACCAGATAAAACCTACGCCGTCGTTTATGAGGCCGCGATCGCGGATATCAAGGCAAACGGTGCGCTAGATCCCGTTAAAATCGGTAGCGTCTCAAACGTAGGTCTAATGGCTAAAAAGGCCGAGGAGTACGGCAGCCACGATAAGACATTCGTGATGAGCGAAGCGGGCGAAGCGCGCGTGCTAAATACAAAAGACGAAATTCTATTTAAATTTGAGTTAGAAAAAGGCGATATATTTAGGATGACGCAGGCCAAAGACGTCGCCGTGCAAAACTGGATCGAGCTGGCGCTAAAACGCGCGAAAATCACGGGGCAGAAGGCGATATTTTGGCTGGACGAAAACAGGGCTCACGACCGAGAAATTCTAAAAAAAGTAAGAGCGCAGCTAGCTAGCACCGATACTAGCGGGCTTGATATAGAGATCATGTCTCCGGCGACGGCTTGCAAAAAGTCGCTTGAGATCATGAGGCGCGGCAAGGACTGCATCAGCGTCACGGGCAACGTCTTGCGAGACTATCTGACCGATCTTTTTCCGATCTTGGAGCTTGAAACCAGCGCCAAGATGCTCTCTATCGTGCCTCTGCTAGAGGGCGGAAGTATCTTTGAGACGGGAGCCGGAGGCAGCGCACCAAGGCTCGCCGAACAGCTGCTGGAGCAAAATCACCTAAGCTGGGATAGCCTGGGAGAGTTTTTGGCTCTGGGCGCTAGTCTCGAGCAGTTAGCTAGCTTTAAGCAAAGTCCCGAGGCGCAAATTTTAGCCGATACGATAAATACGGCCGTAGAGCGCTATCTAAAAGAAAACAAAGTCCCGCGCTTTGAAGTGGGGCAGCTAGATACGCGCGCGAGTCATTTTTATATAGCGCTTTACTGGGCGAGCG
>CAUQPE010000087.1:0-7566 GCA_963519915.1 uncultured Campylobacter sp.
AAATGGCTCCGGATGCTGGATTCGAACCAGCGACCAATCGGTTAACAGCCGACTACTCTACCGCTGAGCTAATCCGGAACGTTTTAAAAGAAGTCGTATTATAGGCAAAAAAACTCTGTTTGTCAATAAATTTAACCTTAAATTTTTGGATATCAAAAAATTAGTAGAAAAAAAGAGTAAATTTTACCGTAAAATCACGCAAGTCGGTAAAATTTAGCCCCCGCCGCATCTACTATTTTTATCTTTTCGACAGTCAAAAGCTCCTGTAAATTTTGTTTCGAGCTTTCAGAAAAGCTATTTATCACGTCGTTTTCGCTTTGCGGGCGGCGTTTTACTAGCTCAAGTAGCTCCTCTCTGCTAAGTTCAAATTTTTCATCGCCGTATTTTGCTGATGCTATCACGCACGGTACGCCGGAAATTTGCTGTGCAAGCTCACGTAAGAGCTCCTGGCTCACGCCCTTAACCGGATATGCGGGAGGACGGTCGATTGTACTTATATCTACGCGGGCTGGTGAAATTTGATTTAGTGCCGCATTTAGCGCTTCAAATTCAGCCTTTGTGTCATTTAGTCCTTTTACGACCAGGATTTCAAGCACTAGCTCGCCTTTAAATTCTCGCCTAAATTTAGCCATCGCAGCCACTAGCTCGCCGACGTCTATTTTTTCGCCCGAGCGGTCGATCCTAGCAAAGGTCTTTTTCACCGCGCTGTCAAGGCTAAATTTGACGATATCAAGCCCTTTTAGAGCCTCACAAATTTTAGGACCCAGTACGCCTGAGCCATTTGAGAGGATGAGCGTTTTAGCCCGGCCTTTTATCAAATTTAGCTCGCGTACGAGCCCTGCCAGATCCGGATAAAGCGTCGGTTCACCATTTGCCGTGAGCGTGATGACGTCAACGTGCGGATGCGTGGCAAGCGCGACCTTCACCTCGGCGATCACTTGCTCTACGCTAGGCGGATTTTTTATCGCTGCGACGGGTTTTGCCGCCGTGAGTTCGCAGTAAACGCAGTCAAAGTTACAGCACTTTTGCGCAGGCGATAGATCTACGCCCAGCGAAACGCCGAACCTGCGCGAGCTAACGGGACCAAAGACGATTTGCATTGATTTTCCTAAATTTAAGATGTGCGATTATACTAAAAGCCAGGGCAAAATTTATTAAAGCGGATAAAAAGAATATAAATCCTGAAAAATATTTAGATTTAAGCCGATTTAGTAGCAAATTTTAAAATACGCGATAAGCCCAATACGAAATTTATCTACCGCGCAAAAAGCTTTTAAAAAGATATAAAGCAAAATTCGAAAATTTAGTTTCTCTCAAATTTTGCTTTACCCCAATTTAAAAATCATACATAAGAGTCAAATTTGACGGTTCTGCACAAAAAGAACCGTCAAAATGGCTAAAATTTCTTTTTCCTTACGTCTTCTACAATCGCCTTTGCCATACTGTCTACCTCGGCGGTTACGACGCTCGTGTCGTTTGCGACCCTGACGTTTTGCTTAGTTAGCTCATCGACCTCGGCTACGCCTTGATTTATCATATTTATAGCTTCGCTTTGCTCCCTAATGCTTTCGCTCATCTCATTGATGCTTTGAGCTAGCACGTTTGCGTTGGCTTCGATTTCGCCGAGGGATTTTTGCGTACGTTCGGCCAGCTTGCGAACCTCATCGGCCACGACCGCAAAGCCTCTGCCGTGTTCGCCTGCGCGCGCTGCTTCGATGGCTGCGTTAAGCGCTAGCAAGTTTGTCTGATCGGCAATATCGCGGATGATGACGATGATGTTTTTGATCTCCTCGCTTTGGCGAGTTACGTCTTCGGCCTTTTGGCTAATGGCATTCATAGAACTACTCATCTCCTCGACTGCCGCAGCGCTCTCTTGTAGCGAATTAGCCTGCGAATTAGCACCTTGCGTGACTTGCTGCATCGAGCGAGCTAAAAACTCGGCCTTTTCTTCAAGCGTATGCGCCTGCTCTAAATTTGCCCTTAGCATACCAGCTATCTCTTCGCCTAAAGCATTGATACCGGCAGCTACTTTGCCTTCATCGTCGAGTCTTTTCGTGAAGTCTTGCTTTTTAAAGCTTTCTAGCAAATTTAACACCTCGTCGCCGCTTGCAGCTATGGCTTGTTTTAGCGCGATTTGTAGGTCTTTAAAAGTCTGTTTTAGCTGGCTAAGAGCCGGATTTGAGGTGTCGGCGTTTAGCTGGGCTACATAGTTGCCCTTGCCTATCTGCCCTACAAACGCGTTGGCCTCTTTTATAAAGCTATTTTGCTCGGCGAGATTTGCCTCGATTTGCCTGATATTTTCGTTTATTAGCGCGCTCATCTGTCCGATCTCGTCGCTTCCGCTGCGCTCTAACGTTTCGGCTTTGTCGGTTTTATTGTTTAAAAAGTCGAAAAATCTCACAAGGCCGTTTTTAGTCTGATCGATACCGGAGATTAAATTTTTACCGATCATGATAGAAGCTAGCAACATCAAAAGTACGCATACGGCGATAACAATACCGCTAAATATAAGCTGCGCCGTAGCTTCGCTTTTTACCTGTAAGGCTCCGTTTTTCATATCGCTTAATAGCTTTAGCTCTAGCTCCCTCATCGCATCTATAGATAAGGTTATTTTTGAAAACCAAGTCGCGGCGTCATAGGAGACGTCTTCGGTTGCTACTACGTTTTTGATGATATTCATAGCATCGCTAAAGTCCGCCTTTTTCCTCGCGATAGTATCGAATTCCGCGCTAAATTCTTTCGGATTGTACTCGTCGAAATCCTGCATAAATTTATTGATTACGCTATTTAGCGAGACTACTTTATTGTAGTCTTCTTTAGTTATGCTCTTTTTAGTGAAAACTCCGTTTAGCGTAGCGCGTAAGATACCAAACGATTCCTTTATCTCCCCGACGATAATAATGCGTTTTAAATCATCAACGAGGCTAGGCTCTAGTTTATCGCTATACCCGTTTATAGCGATAACTTCTTTTCTTAGTATTTTAGTTATACGTCCGATTAGATTATCGCCGCTCCTTTGATCTACGCCTGAGCGAATACTGGCTATCTCCGGAGCTATTTCGTTCTTTTCCGCAAGCTTCTCAAGCGCCGCATCCACGTTCTTGCGCTGAGCCACGAGTTTAGTATTATCTCCCCCGGCTAGCACTCCGGAGCTAAAACCGCGCTCTTTTTGCATCTCGTGAATGAAGTCGTTTTGATTTATGATCGTATCGACGATCCGCTCGCTGTAATCGGCTTTATCGCGAGTTTTGATAATACCGTTTAACATATAGGCGCTAATGATACCAAGACCTATTAGTCCGACTAGAGCTATGACTAAAATTTTAAGTTTTATGCTCAGATTGTTCATCCTTCCTCCTTTATCTTGCGCTTTTTTCTTGCACTCGTTTTATAAAATATTTCGCGTTTTCTACGGGAACGTCCGGCAAAATACCGTGTCCGAGATTAAAGATATGCGGCGCGTTTTTCATCGTCTGCAAAATTCGTTCCACACCGGCGTCGATCGCCTCCTTGCTATAAAGGTGCGTAGGCTCCATGTTTCCTTGAAGGACGTATTTTGGGCTTAGTTTTGCTTTAGCAAGCTCGATCGGCGTACTCCAATCCACGCCGAAAACCTCAAAATTTCCCGAAATTTTATCCAGATATCCGCTTATGCCTTTTGGAAAAACGATAACCGGAATTTGCGGAAATTCGGCCTTAAGCGCATCCACTATATCCATGATATACTTCCAACCAAACTCAAAATACGCCTCGTCTTCCAGCGCGGCCGCCCAGCTATCAAAAATTTGAACCGCATTTACGCCGGCTTTTATCTGCTCTTTCATATAACCTATGAGCGCTGCCGTAACCTTGGCTAAAATTTGATGCATAAACTCGGGATTTGAATATAAAAGTTTTTTGCTAACCGCGTAAGTTTTCGTCCCGCCGCCCTCGATCATATACGTAGCTATCGTCCACGGCGCCCCGCAAAAACCGATTAGCGCCTTATCCTGCGCCAAATTTTCGCGCGTTAGCTTGATCGTATCGTATACGTAGTCTAAATTTTTGATTGATTTTTGGACGTCTAGCCTATCTAGATCCTCTCTCATCTTTATAGGATCGCTAAATACGGGCCCCTCGCCTTGGACGAATTTAAGATCCATGCCCATCTCAAGCGGCACGACGAGGATATCGCTGAAAAGTATCGCCGCATCGACGCCTAAAATTTCAACCGGCTGGATCGTGACCTCGCTGGCTTTTTTATAATCCTTGCAAAGCGATAAAAAATCTCCTGCCGCAGAGCGAACCCTCATGTACTCAGGTAGGTATCTGCCGGCTTGGCGCATCATCCAAACGGGCGTATAGGGCGTCGGTTTTTTTAAACAAGCATCGATGAAAATCATATATTTCCTTTAAATTTTTAGCGATTTTATCTAAATATTTATTAAATTCTAATCCGCCCACTTACTTTCGTCTAATTTTTTTTCATTTTTGGCCACAACTAGCGCGCCCAGCATATCTCCCGTCACGTTCATCGACGTGCGCCCCATGTCAAGGATCGCGTCGATACCCAAAATAAGCGCATACGCCGCAGCTACCGCGCTTCCGCCCTCGACTTTTAGACCGACTGATTCAAGCACCATCAAAAGCATTATCGCGCCCGCTCCAGGCACGCCTGCCGTTCCGACGGCAGCAAGGACGGCCGTTAGTATTATGGTCATTTTAGCTCCCGAGTCAAGCTCTACGCCCACGGCGTTAGCGATAAACATCGCGCAGATACCAAGATATATGATCGTGCCGTTCATATTTACGGTGGCGCCCACGGGAAGCGCAAAGCCGTAGATTTGCTTTGGGATACCCATATCTTCTTCGGCCGTTTTCATCGAGATAGGCAGCGTTCCGCCCGAGCTTCTGGTTACAAAAGCCGTTAGCATAGGCGATCGAACTTTTTTTAGAAATTTAAACGGATTGATTTTAACGACCAAGCAAATCAAGAAATAAACGACGAAAATTTGAGCCGCAAAGCCGATATATGCGCTAACCGTGACGCCAAGAAGCGGTCCGAAAGCCTTTACGCCTTGCTGTGAAAAGACGATAAATATAAGCGCGAAAACGCCAAACGGCGCGTACTCCATGATCCATCTTATGACGTAAAACATGATGTGGTTGATCCCGTCAAATACGTCGTAGATCAAATTTCCCAGCCTACTAAGCCTCTCATCTTTGCTATCCTTTAAAAACGAAAGCGCGACGCCGAAAAATAGGCTAAAAGTTATGATTTGTAAAATTTCGCCCTTTGCAATAGCTTCAAAAGGGTTGGTTGGAAATAAATTTACGAGTATCGACGACATGCTGGGCGCATTTGCGGCTTTGCCGCCTATGTCGCCGCTGCCGGTTATGTGCAGTCCGGCTCCAGGCTCCAAAATAAGCCCGACCGCAAGCCCGACTACGATGGCCAAAAACGACGTCAATATGTAAAAAATCAGCACCTTTGCCCCTACTCTGCCAAGATCGGAAGGCGAGATGGAGCTACAGCCCACGATGAGCGAAGCCATAACGATAGGCACGATGATCATCTTAAGAAGCCTTATGAACACGTCACCAAAAGGCTTTAGGATAACTATCGCGTCCTTTGCGTCTTGAAAAATGATGCCGCAAACGGCGCCCAAAATAAGTCCGGCTAAAATTTTTAGAAGCAAATTCGCCTCGAAATATTTCTGAACTATTCCGCGTTTAGCGTTTGGTTGCACGAAATCTCCTTTAAATTTAATCCGTGAATTATAAGTAAATTTTTCTTAAACTACAAATACTTCTGTTTTTTAAATTACGGATTAAATTTAAAGCTAGAAAATTTAAAAGGGCGCAAATTTTAGTTTTTAGCCGCCAGTTCGTCTAACAAATTTTGCAAATTTACGCCCGCTAAGCTATCAAACATCGCTTGCTGCGCGGATGCAAATTTAGGCGTCAAAAGCGCCTCGATCCTGCCTCCCAGCGGACAAGGCGGCGGCGAGTTTTTGTGGATTTTAAAGATGTCGTTTTCGCCCTCGTTTACCGCCGAAAATATATCAAAAAGCGTGATTTGATCGGGTCTTTTAGCTAGGCTCGCCCCGCCCGTGCCCGCGCTTACGTTTATCAAATTTGCAGATTTTAAAAGCCTAATGATATTTCGCACGATGACTGGGTTCGTGCCGATCGTGCCAGCTAAAAATTCGCTCGTGTTTTTTTCGTCCTTAAAAAACTCGCAGCTAAGCAGGATGTGGATAGCGATGGAAAATTTTTGTCCTATTTGCATAATCAGCCTTGGTTTAAATTTAAAAGCCGCGCGTCCTTTTTGCGCGGCCTTATTTTAGCTAAATTAAGCAAAATTTTAAGCTCACGCTCTCTGGCCTACTGCGGTAAAGCGCTTTTGCACGAAGGCGCCGTTTTTTAGCTCGTCTATGACCGCAAGCGCTAGGTCTGCGTAGCTGATGTAGCTCTCGTTTTTGGAGTTTAGGATTAGATTATCGCCGCCAAGGACGTATTTGCCCGTGCGAGCGCCGTTTGCATCGTAGTCTCCCGCAGGCGAGACGTATGTCCAAAGCACGCCCGTTCTACCTTTTAGCTCGGAAAACGACTCCGCCGTAGCCTTAGCGACGCCCATGTACTCGGCAGGAAAGCTTGGCGTATCCATAACCATCGTCTGCTTATCGTCCACGTATAACGTACCCGCGCCGCCGATGACGAGCAGTCTTGTTTTTGTGCCGCTAAGCGCGTCTGCTAGGTGTTTTGCTACCTTTTTATGAAGCCCAAACGTCTCCGGCGTCCATGCCGCAAATGCGCTGATAACAGCGTCAAAGCCCTCCAAATCGGCTTTGCTAAGCTCAAAAATATCTTTATAAACGATTTTTACGTCGCCGTTTTTATACTCTTTGTTTCGCACGATAGCTGTTACGTCATGCCCTTGTTTTAGGGCTTCTTGCACCAAATTTGAACCTGATTTTCCGTTTGCTCCGATGATTGCTACTTTCATTGCTTCTCCTTTAAATTTGATTTGTTTTTATTGCCGCGTAAATTTACAGCCAGCTAGGCTTTACATCGTCGTTTATCACGCCGTCGCCGTTAGTGTACTGCTCCAGGCTGCCGCGTTTGGTCTGGATACAGATAAACTTCATCCCCTGCGCACCCGCCTTGAAGCACCTTTTGCCGTCCAGATCGATGCGGATCGCGTCGCCCTCACCTACCGCCGTCTCCTCGCCGTCAATAAAAAGCGTGCCGCCGCCTTTTAGCACCAAATAAAGCTCCTCGTTTTGCTTGTGCGAATGCACGAAAGGCACGCTCACGTTTGCGGGAAGCTCATTGATAGAAAGCTCGCAGCCGCTTAAATTTAGAGCGTCTTTTAGCTCGACTCTCGGCGCATTTTTTGTTGAAACGATCTTGTAGTTTGACATCTTTGTCTCCTTGGATTTTTTGTTGTAATGCTATATCTTACAACTGATGAGCGAAGTATAGTAAAATTTTGTTGTAATGTCAAGAGTTACAGCAAAAATTCCGCAAAATTTGACGCGAATTTTAAAATCAGCTAAAATCCGCGCGATTTTAACCGAAGGA
>CAUQPE010000088.1:0-7563 GCA_963519915.1 uncultured Campylobacter sp.
GGGGATCGTTAAGGGGGAAGGGAGCTCTTTTGCTTCGGCTTTGCCTCGCAACTGCTAGCAGAGCGTAATTCAAGCCCCCACCCCCTTTACAACAAAGTAAAAAACAACCTCAAACGGTTGTTTTTTGCGCAAAGAACCTAACCTACAATAACAAATTTGACAAAACCAAATTTAGCACCTTAAAGGCGCAGGTCTCGGTGCATCAAATTCAGTTTCGTCGCAAATTTACGGCAAGCGATTTGTCCGCGTATTTTGTCGCCTTTGTCAAAAACCGCACCGAATTTATAACCGCGAAAGCAAAAAGCGGTAAAATGCGCTAAAAAAGGAAAAACAATAAAATGAGCGAAAATTTACAAAATAGCGGCGCGGATGGGCTGATTTTGGGTATAGAAAGCAGCTGCGACGACAGCTCGGTTGCTCTGCTAGACATAGAGACGCTTGAACTAAAATTTCACAAAAAAATCTCGCAGGATGCCGAGCACTGCGCATTTGGCGGAGTGGTACCGGAGCTGGCCGCCAGGCTGCATACGGCTGCGCTGCCTAAAATTTTAGAGCAGATCAAACCAGAGCTACCGAGCGTCAAAGCCGTCGCCGTCACGAACGAGCCCGGGCTCTCCGTGAGCCTAGTGGGCGGCGTCGCGATGGCAAAGGCGCTCGCCTCGTCACTGCGCGTGCCGCTGATAGCAGTGAACCACCTCGCCGGGCACGTGTATTCGCTATTTTTGTCGCAGGAGGCGCGGCTGCCTACGGGCGTGCTGCTAGTTAGCGGCGGGCACACGATGGTGCTAGATATCGGCGCGGACGGGGCTGTCGGCGTGCTGGCTGCCACGATGGACGATAGCTTCGGCGAGAGCTTTGACAAGGTCGCAAAGATGCTGGGGCTGGGGTATCCGGGCGGCGTAGCGGTCGAAAAGGCGGCAAAAAGCGGGCGCGAGAGGTTTAAATTTACCGTGCCGCTGCTGGGCGACGCGCGCACGGCGTATAGCTTCTCGGGGCTAAAAAATCAGGTTCGCGTCGAAACAGAAAAGCTCGCCGAAAGCGGAAATCTCGGCGCGCAGGATGTCGCCGACATCTGCTTTGCCTTTGAAAATACGGCTTGCAAGCATATCTTAAACAAGCTAGAAAAGATCTTTGCCCAGCGTAAATTTGAGCGTTTCGGCGTCGTGGGCGGAGCGAGCGCGAATCTAAATCTGCGCTCCCGCCTAAAGGCTTTGTGCGACAAATACGGCTGCGAGCTCATATGCGCGCCGCTGGAGTTTTGCTCCGATAACGCAGCGATGATCGCACGCGCAGGACGAGAAAAATACCTGCGCGGCGAGTTTGCAGGGCTTGATCTGCAGGCGAGCCCTAGAAGCGAGCTAACGAGGATTTAGTTTCGCTATTTGGCCGAAAATTGCTTTTTAGATCAAATTCGGCGATTATTACCCCAAATTTAGCTTTTTGTGGCGCTGTTGCGAGCGGGTGATGGGACATAAGACACGGCAAATCTAAATTTCGCGTGATGAGCCAAAAGCGCCAAAATTATAGAATCTAAAATCGTTTCGCTAAAAAAATATCGCGGCAATCGCCGCAAACGCTAAGACTGAATAAATTAAGATTTTGACTATGCTTGTTTTTGCGCCGGCTTTTCGCTCGTAAAATACGCTTAATTTGTATTCTGAACTCTTAAGCGTGCGCCATGCCGCAAAAATCGCCATCACCAAAAGTAACGAGCAAAATTCTCGCGACGGCAAGCTTCTAAAATCCTCTAAAAATAAAATGGTCGCAAGAAGCGTCGCCAAGCAAAACAGCATAAAAAATACCCAGCTCAAAGCGAAGAAAAATACGGCGTCCATTTTGCAATCTATGCCATGATTTTTATATGCTGCGACCCTAAAGCCGATATAAACGGCAAGCAATGCGCAAGATAGTATCGTGAGCGGGTTAAATAGCGCAGAAAGCGTTATTTGGCTCATCTCCGCGCCCAAGATAGAGGACATGGGCGCAAAAGTAACGAAGGCGCAAAAGTAAAAAAGGATAAATAAAATTCTAGCCTGGAAAATGACGCTAAGAACTGATTTTATGATTTTTAACAATTGTTTCCTTTAAACGTTTGGCGACTTAGGGCTTGAAATTTGACTACGATTTTAGCTAAATTTTAATGAAATTTATCGACTCTCGTCTAGTGGGTCTTAAATTCGGCGTTGCTATATAATGTATTTACTTGAGCCGTTTAAATTTAAAATGCGGCGAGTCGCCTTTTAGTTTATAAATTTAGCTCTTTTATCGCTCGTAAAATTTCATCCTCGCGGGCTAAAAAATCCTTTGCGATAACGATAAATTCGTTATTTTTTAGCGAGGCTGCGTCGTAGATCGGCGCTTTTAGCGTCGCTAGATCGATCATCTTTGCTCCCGTGCCCGCAGCGATCATCTCGCCAGCGGCGTTGTCCCAGATAGAGCTTGGCGAGTAGCGCATGTATGCGCCCGCGAGATTTTCGGCGATGCGGCAGTATTTGATCGCCGAGCTTAGCCGCGAGATCTCAAAATTTAGGGCGGTCGCAAGCTTGCCGGCCGTTACGTTTTTGCCGCGTTTGCCGCTGATTATCGTTTGCGGTGCATGCTCTTTTGCGGCTAGAGCTTGCGGGATAAACGCGCCGTTTTTATAGAGCTCTTTTCGCGTTCGTCCGCCTTTTGTCGCGCTATAAATTTCGCCGGTAACGGGCACGTAGATGACGCCAAGAATGGGGCGACCGTCCTCTATGAGCGCGATACAGACGCAAAACTCGCCGCTACCCTCGATAAAATCCTTCGTGCCGTCTAGCGGATCGATGAGCCAAAACGTCCGCGCGGACTCGCCCAAAATCTTTTCCTCCGAGCAAATTTGGATTTGCGAGCTTTTTAGCGTTTCAAATATCGCCGCATTTGCCGCAAGATCGGCTGAGGTCACGGGCGAATGATCGGTTTTTAAATTTACCTCGAAATCCCGGCAGTTTTGGCTACACGCGCTTTCGGGTAAAGTCGAACGAGCCGCCAAAACATCGTCGTCAAAGCCCTTGTGGGCGTAAAATTTCATTATCTCGTCGCCTGCTTTGATGGCCGCAAGCTTGGCTAGGTTTAGTAATTTTTGCATTTTGGTTTCTTTTTGCTGTATTTTTAATATTTTGATTTTTCTTGTTAAGGGGGAAGGGGCTTGAATTACGAAGTCGCTCCCTTCCCCCTTAACAATCCCCCAACCCCTACGACGTGAGAAGTGGCGACACTGCTTTGCTCACGCAAAGCGTCGCAAATTTTGTAAATTTTGATGGAGTTAAATTTATAAATTTGAACTCAAATTTGAACGCAAATCGATAAGCGGCCGTATTTTGCGATGAATTTAAATGTTGCGACGGAAATTTTGAGCAAGACTAGACAAATAGTCTGTCGCAGCTCAAAATTTTCTAGCTCATTTAAAGGCGCGCAAAAGACGACGCGTCACTTTGGCGTCCTGTTCGTCTCGCCCACGTATAGTTGCCTCGGCCTTACGATCTTGATGCTCTCCTGCTCCTTTAGCTCTATCCACTGACTGATCCAGCCGGGGATCCTACCGATGACGAAAATAACCGCAAACATATCGTTTGGTATGCTAAGCGCCTTTAAAATCAGTCCCGAGTAAAAATCAACGTTCGGGTAGAGGTTGCGCGAGATGAAATACTCGTCGTTTAGCGCGATCTCCTCGACCTTTTTGGCGATTTTTAGAAGCTCGCTGTTTATGCCGATCTCGTCAAATAGCTTATCGCACATAGATTTTAGCACCTTTGCGCGCGGATCGAAATTTTTATACACGCGGTGGCCGAACCCCATCAGCCTAAACGGATCGTTTTTGTCTTTGGCGCGGGCGATGTATTTATCGACGTTTTCTACTGAGCCGATCTGCTCTAGCTGGCGGATGACGCCTTCGTTTGCTCCGCCGTGAGCCCAGCCCCATAGCGCTCCGATACCCGCGGCGATACACGCATACGGGTGTGCGTGCGTCGAACCTACGGTGCGAACGGTCGTCGTGGAGGCGTTTTGCTCGTGGTCGGCGTGCAGCATAAAGACCGTATCAAGCGCCTTGATCTCGATCGGGCGCAAATTTACGTGCTCGTATGGGTAGCTCCTCATCATGTAGAGGAAATTTTCCGTAAAGCCGCGGTCTAAATTTGGATAAATGATCGGTAGGCCGCGCGAAAATCTATAAGAAAACGCCGCGATAGTCGGGATTTTGGCGATTATTCGCATCGCCATCTCGTGGTACTCCTCGGGCTTATCCATGTTTAGGTGATCAAAGTAAAACGCAGAAAGCGCCGAGACCGCCGCCTGCAAGATTGCCATCGGGTGCGCCTTATCCGGGAAAGCGTCGAAAATTTTCATCATGCCCTCGTGGATGAAGCTGCGCTTTTTAAGCTCGAGTTTAAATTCGTCGTATTGCTTTTTATCCGGCAGCTCTTTATTTAGCAGCAGATACGCCACATCGATGAAGGTTTTGTTCTCCGCTAGATACGCGATGTCGTAGCCGCGGTACATCAGCTCGCCTTTTAGCCCGTCGATATAAGTGATGCTAGAGCGGCACATCGCCGTCGAGGTATATCCGCGGTCAAACGTAAACATCCCCGTATCGCTAAAAAAGGTCGAGATGTCGATGACATCGGGCCCCATCGTACCGTGCAGTATCGGAAAGTCGTAGCTTTTGCCGTTTCTGTTGTCTGTTAGCGTAACCGTATCGCTCATTTTAGCTCCTTTTGAAAATTTTTATTTTCGTAGCTCATTAGGATTTTGATACAAATCGTTACTATTATAGCCTGAGTTAGGCTCGCTAGTATGAAAGAGAAGTAAAAATTTTCATTTATGCCGCCTGATTTGTAGGCTATGGTAGCAACTGCGATGAGAAGCGTTAGGGGCATCGAGTGCGATAGTGCGAAAAGGACGGTGTTTTTTAGCCCAAGGATGTTTAAAAACACCGTACTAGCCGCTAGTCTAAAGCCTATCATGACGCCCGTTATCAGCATCGCATCGCGCACGACCCCGTCTATCATAAAAGCGTTAAGCTTAAACGTCGAGCCGATGTGGACGAAAAAGGTCGGCACCAAAAAGCCGAATCCAAAGCTAGCAAGCTTGTGCGGGAGGTCTTTTTTGTGATCGAAAAACGTCGCGATAAAGGTCCCCGCCACAAACGCGCCGAAAGCTATTTCTAAATTTAGATAAAGCATAAGCGCGATGATGCCGAAAAACAGCGCCATACACAGGCGGATGTCTTTTTCAGAGTTGTCGTAGTGGGGCATAAGGATGACGCGCAGCTGCGGATACCACCAAAACAGCACGTTTAGCGTCTTGTACCCGATCACCGCCGCGGCTAAAAATCCGCTAAGATATATGATCGAAAACGCCAGCTCGCTACCCGCGCCAAATTTCATATACGCGCCGACGAAGGTTAGCAGAGTGATGCTCACGACCTCGCCGATCGAGGCGATGAGCATGCCGATATTTAGCCACTCCTCGTTTTTGCCGTATTCCTTAAACAGCGTAAATATCATACCCACGGCCATCAGCGGCACGATGAGGATAAAAAGGCGATTTAGATCAAACGAAAACGTCAGTAGCGCCGAGAGCAGGTAGAGTATCGCCAGGTAGATGACGCCGGTTTTTAGGATCTTTTTATCTATCGTGAAAAAGAGCTTCAAATCAACCTCTGTGCCGGCTAAAAACATGAGGTAGAAAAAGCCGACTTCGCTCACGATTTTAAACATTTCGTTGTGCCCGATAAAGCCGAAATACCCCGCCAGCGAGCCCAAAATAATCTCCACGGGCGCGATAGGAATGCGTAAAATTTTAGAAAAATACGGCGACGTAAAGATGATAAAAGCTAGCGCGATGAGGATATTTAGCCCGTTTGCCTGCAAGAAAGTCCTTTGTAAATGGGGGATTATAGCCTAAGGTTTTTTATTCTTTGATAAATTTGACCAGCTTGGGCTCGTCTTTTTGTCCTATACTTCGTTGCTTTTAAATTCGGCTCGGTCATTACCTACATGGTAACTCCCGTCGCCAAATTTAAAAGCGCCTCGTCTAGAACAAAAATACTTCGCCTTATCATTGTTCGCTCAAATTTGAAGTCAAATTTTACTCGCCGAGACCCGTATCTTGAAAATACAAATTTCAATTTGCGACGCTTTGCGTCAGCAAAGCCATGTCGCCGCCATAAAAGCGTCGTAGGGGGTGGGGAGCGACTTTGCCATTCAAGCCCCCACCCCCTTTACAACAAAGTAAAAAACAACCTCAAACGGTTGTTTTTTACTCAAAGAACTTAATTTGCAACATCAAAATTAGCCAAACCAAATTTAGCGTTTTCGCGGTGCGGGTCTCGGTGGGTAAAATTTAGATTTTCAGCGAATAACGGTGCCTAGATAACAAAACCCGAGGCAAACAGAAACGCTAAAAAACGCGTTTAAAAATGCGGCTAAATTTTGTCCCGAGCTAAAAAGGCGCACCGTCTCATAGCTAAACGTTGAAAACGTCGTAAAGCCGCCGAGCGCGCCGACGACTAGAAATAGCCTTAAATTTTCGCTCAAATTTAACGAGAGTAGTACGCCGATCAAAAAGCTACCAAGAGCATTGACGCAAAGAGTAGCAAGCGGAAAATCGGGGCAAAATTTAGCGACTGCGCTGCTTAAAACAGCTCTACAAACCGACCCCAAAAATCCGCCGCACCCGATTAAGAGCAAATTTTGCATCAGTGGCAAAGCGTTGCGAAGTTAAATCCGCGCGCTTTAAACTCGGCGATATCACGGCTGGCGACCTCGCCCTTGGTCGTGAGGTAGTCGCCGATGACGACGGCGGATACGCCGTGATCAAAAATTTCGTATTGGCGTTCGCCTAAAATTTTCTCGCGACCGCCTGCGATCATCACGCGAGCGTTAGGCAGTGCGCGGACGGTGTCGTCGATGATCCGCAGGGCTTCGTCCGCTCCCATAGGCGGCCGCTTGACGCGTAGCGCGTCATTTGGGATAAAGAAATTTATCGGACTAGAAAACGGATCAAGCTTTGCAAGGCTAGCTTGCAGGCTCGCGCGGTCGGCCTCGCTCTCGCCAAGGCCGTAAATGCCGCCCGTACAGAGCATTAGCCCCGCTTCTTTGGCGTCGATGTTGGTCTGCCAGCGCTCGTCCCAGCTATGCGTCGAGCAAATTTGCGGGAAAAACTCGCGCGAGGTCTCGAGGTTGTGGTTGTAGCTAAATACGCCCGCGCTTTTTAGCTCTTTTAGCTGCGGTAGCGTCGCCATGCCGTTGCAAGCGATTAGCATGAGGTTTGGGACTTCTTTATTTACGGCGCGCGCGAGGCGGGCGATCTCCTCGGTCTTTTTGTCTGTGAGCCTTGCACCGCTGGTGACGAGGCAAAAGCCCAGCGCGTGGTTTGCCGCCGCGATCTTGGCCTCGGCGACTACCTGCTCGGCGGTTTTTATTTTGTATTTTTCGATGCTGGCATTTATGCCTGCACTTTGCGTACAGTAGCCGCAGTCCTCGGAGCAGTTGCCGGAGCTGACCGAACAAATGGCACACAACATAATAGTTTTCATTA
>CAUQPE010000089.1:0-7513 GCA_963519915.1 uncultured Campylobacter sp.
ACGTAGTATTCGCCCGCGCTCACGCTAAGGTCTAGATCATAGCTTCCGTTTGGATAAAACGTGATTTTCTTGGTTACGCTAGAGCCTTCTAAATTTTGCATTAAAACTATGCTTTTTGGCTCGCTAGTTAAATTTATCTCGCTAACGTCACTCGCGTAGGCTACCTTGAAAGCCTGCTCGTTTAAAGCCTTGTCGCTAAAGCGAACCTCAAGCGGTAGCGGCTGAGCGCCTGCTAGCTCGATGCGATTGCCATCGGCGTTTTTGTATTTTTCGTCGTTTAGATAAAATTTAGAAATCCTGCCAAGCTCGTCGATGCGCGCCTCAAAGTGTTCGCCCTTTATAACGGCGATCTCGCGGCTTTGCGTCACTACGGCTTGCGGAGCGCTAGCTCCTGATGTGGTATTTGCGCTCCGAGCGGCGTTTGCTTGGCTTGATTGCTGCACAGCTACGGTTTGGTTTTGATCTAACGGCAAATTTTTAGGAATAAAAAAATAATCGTAAGCGATAAAAAAGATAAAAGATAAAACGGTCGCTAATATCACGCGTTTTTGAACTGACATATTGTCTAACACTATTTTTCCTTTTGAAAGTCTAAATTTTTAATAACGTAGAATTTATTTTTTTTATACGGGACGAACCAAAATGCGATATGTGATTTTAAATTTTGATTGGATATAAAAAAAGAGTTGAAATTTTTACTGATGACGGGGTAATCGATACCGCCTTTAAAGAGTTGATTACAGCGTAAAATTCTAAAAATAACCGCAAAAAGCGCCGAGAAAAAGCCGTTAAATTTGAACTGCCAAACGGCAAATTCGGAGCAAGATGGATAGTATCTGCAAGACTTCGGAGTAAATTTGGAGATATAATCTTGATACCCTTTTATCAAAAATAAAATAGCTTGTTTTATCATTTTCATATGCCTGATTTTATACATCCGAGTTTTTTCATAGCCCAAGAGATATTTTTTTTGAGCTTTAAAAACGAGCTTTTATCTAGCCCGTTTTTAACGACTATCACATAAATGCCGTCCGCAAGCTCATTTGAAATCTCGACGACGACCGCTCGCAAAAGTCTTTTACATCGGTTGCGAACGACGGCTTTGCCCACCTTTTTGCTGGCTACGACGGCTAGTTTGTTTTCATTGCAAGGCCTAAAAAAGACTATTGCCTCCTCGCAGTGCCATTTCACGGCCTCTTTGTAGACGCTTGAAAACTCCTTTTGGCTACTTATAGAGCTAAATTTGCTTAAACGGCCAATCTTGCTCTGCCTTTTGCGCGTCTTGCGTTTAGCACTTTGCGGCCGTTTTTAGTTTTCATACGGACGCGAAACCCGTGAGTGCGTTTTCTAGGGGTTTTATGAGGTTGGTATGTTCTTTTCATAAATTTTTCCTTATGGTGATTTTGATATAAGTCGGTGATTTTATCAACAAATCGCTTAAAATCCTTTTAATAAATTTTTAAACTTCGTTTTAAAATAATAAAAATATAATCGCTTATTAAAATTTAGGAGCGAATTTGCCTTACGTTATTAGAAAAGCCGTTAGAGCAGACATTACAGCTGTTTGCGAGCTGGTTAAAGAACTAGCCGAATACGAAAAAATGAGCGATGATGTCAAATTTACGCCCGAAATTTTTGCCGAGTCTGTTTTTGAGAAAAACTATGCCAGGATTTTAGTCTGCGAAACAGAAGGTAAAATCATAGCTTACGCCATATATTTTTACACGTTTTCCACATTTTTGGGGCTTGGCGGGATGTACTTAGAGGATTTATACGTCCAAAAAGAGTATCGCAACAAAGGCATAGGAAAAGAGTTTTTTACGCATCTAGCTCAAATTTGCAAGGACGAAAATCTGCAACGTCTCGAGTGGGCGTGCCTGCATTGGAACGAGCCTGGCATCAAATTTTACGAAAAAATGGGCGCGAAAAACCAGTCCGAGCAGTGGCGAAACTACCGCCTGGACGGCGAAAATTTAAGCAAACTCGCGCTTTGATTTATCTGTTTTTAACGCCCTTTTGGATATCATCGCGCGATGAGTTACGCAAACGAAATTTTAAGAGAACTTTACTATCTGAGGGCATTCGGATATAAATTTGCTGATTTTTCGCCTTCGTCCGCGGCCTTGCCGAGAAGCCTTGCCGAGCTAAACGCAAGCATCAAAGAGTGCAATCTCTGCGAGCTTTGCAAGAGCGCAAATCACACACTAACGGGCCTTGGAGATAAAAGCGCCAAAGTAGTTTTCGTATTTGACGCGCCAAACGCCGCCGAGGATGCGAGCGGAAAGTTTTTAGCAGGCGATCATAAGTTTTTGCAAAATTTAAATGAGCTAGCGGGGCTTAAAAAGGACGAAATTTACGTCACGAGCCTGCTAAAATGCAAGCCCGCAGCCAAAGCTCTGACAAATGCTTACGAACTTTGCGAGCCGTATTTTAGCGCAGAAGTCCGCCTAGTCGCGCCAAAGCTTATCGTAGCGCTTGGCGAAGAGGTTTTTTACAAAATGATAAAACAAAGCGCGCAAAGCTTTGAGACAATAAGGGGAAACATAATGAAATTTAAACATTCGGCCCTGCTGGCGACCTATTCGCCCACAGTCGTAGCGAAAAATCCAAGCAAAAAAGAGCTGTTTTTCAGCGATCTAAAAAAGATAAAAGAGTACCTATGAGAAAAATTTTAACCGTTTTATTGATCTGTTCAGCGCTATTTGCCAGGAGTGACAAGCCCTCCGATATCCCGCCTGCTAGCGAAATTTATATAAATTTAGAACCCGTAAAATGTAACGACACATGTTTGTTAGAACTCGTTAGAGAAGGTCTTTTACACAGCTTTTTAGCTCGCTACGAAGGCAGCTCTAATCAAGAAATTTTACAAGCCTTTAACGCTCTAAACGGCTCATACGTAAACGCCGGCACCGAGAGCCTGACGCCAAGCTCAAACGCCGAGTTTAAGATCGCCGTCATCATCCCGCAAGATAGCATAAAAAGCTACGCCGGCGTCGTCTCAAACGCGGTTATCGCCTACATAGTGAGACAAAATGCCGCCATTGAAGTTAAATTTTACAACATCGGCAACGAGGCTCCAAGCGCTATCGACGGCGCCCTAGCACGCGCTAAAAGCGAAAATATCGCCTATATCATCGCGCCGTTTACGCCTGTAGGCGCAAAATACCTAAACGAGGTTTTAGATCCATCTATGACTGCTTTTGTGCCGACTTTGCACATCTCTAGCGTCGATTCTCCTCAGGATAATTTGATATTTGGCGGTATAGACTACAAAGGGCAAGTTGAAAAGCTACTAAATTTCTCAAACGGCCAAGTCGCGGCATTTTCTGACGGTAGCGCGCTAGGAGCGGCGCTAAATCGCTACGCTGACGAGTTTAGCGGCGGACTAGCCTACGAAAACGAGATCGCAAGCGGCGCGACCGATCTAAAGCCGATGTTATCCGGCAACTCAAGGCTAAGCGGCGCGACAGTTTTTCTAAACGTTCCGCTCGTAAAAGCCTCGATGGTAAGCTCTCAAATGCGCCTTTACGACGTCAAATTTAACGCTCTTTTAAGTACCCAGATCAACTACGCGCCGAGCATCTTTAAACTCACGCAACCGCAAGATAGAGAAAAGCTCTACATTGCCAACTCGATCTCCAAAACCGACGGCGCGCTGGACTCAAATAACGAAATTTTGGGGCAAAATTTAAACTTCAACTGGGTGGGCTACTCCGCTAGCGCCGGGCTCGACTACATCTATGCAACCTACCTAAACCGCGGCGCGCAGAGGCTTTTTAGCCAGAGCGTCGAGGACTCGCAAATCATCTATGATACGAAGGTTTTAAAAGCCGGCGAATACGGCTTTTACGAGCAATAAGAGGAGAGAAAATCCACTATCTCCTCGCTCATCTTAGCAGGCCTTAGGTTGCTAACAAACGCGACCTCGACGTCCGCTTCAAAGATGAGCTCAGGCTGGCATTCGCCGCTTAAATTTGCGATTTTATAAATTTTTTGATTTATGAGCGCGGAGGCTTTTTTTAGGCTTGCCACGCTCGTTTTTACCTCGAGCAGATCGCCCAGGACGGCCGGTTTTTTAAATTTCGCTCGAATCTCGCTCACGACAAAATGCCCGTCCTTGCTAAAAGGCTTAACCTCCGAGTTAAAAAACATCTGGCTGCGCGCCCTTTCGCAATATTTTATATAGTTTGCGTGATAGACTATGCCGCCCGCATCGGTATCTTCGTAGTAGATTCGTATTTTCAAGGCTGCTCCTTAGGCTTTTAGATCAAGCTCTATTTTACCTAGTTTTCTTAAAAGCTCCATTATATCCGTCCCTTTTTCCTGTTCGGCTTTCAGAAAATTCTCGAAAAACTCGCGTCTAATATCCTTGTCCTCATAGGTTTTGCTTTTACTAGTGGCTTGGATGGGTTTAAACTCTGTCGCCTCGCTTGTATTTTCCTTAAATTCAGCCCTGCCCTCAAGCAGATTTTGTATATCCAAACCCTTTTCTATCGCATCTCGCACGAATTTTATAAACGCCTTTTTGCTCTGCTCGTCCTTATACTCGATACTCTCAAGCTCCCTAAACTCCACGGGAGCCTTATTTTTATTAATGACTATCGCGATATTTTCGCCATCTACGGATATTCTTTCTGCGCCGCTCTCGCCCAAACGCTTCAGCACGGTATATTCAGCCCACCTATCCTTAAACTCGTCCACGCTCATATCGGAGTCAAGGATTTCCATCCCCTTATTCCCTGCATTATCTTCTATGCCCAAAAATGGGTATTCGTGGTTTATGTATTTTTTCGCAAATTCATCGACGTTGGTCGTATCGTATCCCGCCAAATCCCGAGTAAGTTTATCGAAACCAAACGCCCCGCTACTATTTATAAATTTCTTCAGATTTTCCGCTTCGCTCCTACTAAAAGAGCCGTCTAATCCACTTATCTTACCCCATACGCTTATCTTTTCATCCAGCGTATATCCGCTCAGAGAAAAAACGCCTCGTATATTAACCGGTGTGCCGGGCGGGAGCTTTTTTATCTCCCTGATGGCCGCTTCCATCTCTTTGATGTTAAAGTCTACGTCGATACCCTTTAGGCTTGATACGTTTTCGCTATTTTTTGGGTTCGCTTGATTTGCCAAATTTGGCTGCGCGACCGCCACATTCGAAGCCTGATTTGAGGTTAAATTTATAGCCTCTTTTTCCTCATGCGTCTTTAAATTTCGCTCATAAGCGCTACTAAAATCATAATTTACGTTTGCGTTAAATCCGTTTATACCGCTTATCATATTAATCCTTTATACCCTTACGTCAAATTTACCTAGCTTTGCTAGTTGATTTAAAATTTCAGTTATATCCGTACCCTTTTCTTGTTCGGCTTTCAGGAAATTTTCAAAGAATTCTCGTCTGATGTCCTTATCTACGTAAGTCTTGCTTTTGCTAGTGGCTTGGATGGGTTTAAATTTAGCTTCCGCTCTTTGCTTAGCTAAATTTTCGTTGTATTCTCTCATCTCTTGATTGATTTTTGCTACGGCTTCTTTGTGGGCTTTCGTGGTTTTCTCGATATCTTCCGCGTAGAGTTTTTTAAATTCCTCTATACTAATATCGGTTCTTTGTAGCAAATTGGCTCCGACGTCGCTCATCGTAGCTCCTTCTGGTAAAGAATCTTTAAAAGCTCTCAGCTCCTCTTCCTCCTCCTTTGTTCCGAGCCCCAGCATTTTACCCGAGATAGTTGGTTTACCGTCTATGGATTTGCTTTTTAGCCACCACGAATACGAATCTAGAGTAAAATCAACGACCTTTTCCTTTGCATCCAGCTCATCTCTCATTATCATCTCATGCATCTGTCCGGGCGCGTATTTTTGGGCTAGCATCGCGTCGATTTTCTCTATGGTTTTGGTTATCCAGCCCTCTTCGCTCCTATCAAAATTGATATTTTCAGCCGCAAATATCTCGTAGGTAGTTTTATTCATATACGCTTGCGCTATGCGCGCATCCTCGTCGCTTTGCACGCTTTTTTGAGGCGTTTTATTTAAAATTTGCATATCAAAAGGAGCGATTTTAGCGGCGCTTGCTTGAGCTTTTTGCAGGTCGGCTTTTGTTTCGAAATTCGGCTGATAACCCGCCGAGTTTAAATTTATGCCTTCTATCATTTTTAAATCCTTTTAAATTTAGATTTTAAGATAAATCGGTAAATTTGAGAAAAAATTTAGGGTAAAGATAAGGAAGGATATCAAATTTAGCTCCCGTTTCGAGAGCTAAATTTAATCCAAATTTGAACGCAAAAAAGATAAGCGGAAGTATCTTGCGATGAATTTAAATGTTTTCTACTTCGCTATGCTTGCAGCTAAATAGAAGAAGTAAATTTCCTCCCAAGACTAGACATATAGTCTGTCGCAGGGCAAAATTTTCTAGCCTATTTAAAGACGCTTAAAAGACGCCGCGCAAAATTTACTTTTCGCTGGGCTTTTTCGTCGCCAGATCGCACTTGGCGCCGCGTGTTATCATCAGCGACTGATCGTAAAACAAAATAAGTACCACCGAAACCCCGACGCCTAGGGCTAGCGAGACCGTCGTAGTCGTGATCGCGTTATCGAAAAATATGATTAGATATTCGTTTTTCTTAGCGATATTAGGCTCGTTTAGAAACGAAAATAGCGCCAAGATGCCCTTATACGCGTAAACTCCTGGCACCATCGGTAAAAGCGCGGGAAACGCGATAATTTCGGCGGGCACCTTTAACCGTTTGGCAAAGAGCATACCTAAAATCCCGCTTAAAAATGATACTATGAGAGTGGCCACGCTGATGTTAAAAAATCCCATCTGCATGATCCAAAAACGACTAGCGTGCGCAAACGCCGCAAGCAGCGCGCAAAAGGCGAGAGTCCTTTTAGGCGGCGAGCTAGCGTAGGCAAAGCCAAGCCCCGCCACCGCGGCAAAAGCGCCGTCTATAAGAGTCGCAGTCAAAAGCTCAAACATGTAAAATCTCCGCGCTGCTAAGCGAGAGTGTGATATAGACGCCCACCGCGATGCAAAGTATCAGGATGCCCGTGCTTACGGCCCTGCTGATGCCTACAAGCGTGTTATCGTTTAGGATATCAAAGACCGAGTTTATGAGAAAAACGCCCGGCATCAAAAAGAGTATCGACGAGCCGATCGCCACGTCGCTAGTGTGCGTAAAGCCGTAAAATACGCCAAGATAGGCGATAAACGAGACTACAAACGAGGTCAAAACGTACTGGATTTTTAAATTTACGCCCATTTTAGCAAGCGCAAATCTAAGGCTATATCCCACGAGCGTCGCGAAAAATACGCAAGCCACCGAGCCCGCGTCGCCGCCAAAAAGCCTGCAAAACGCCGCATTTGCAAGGCTGATCAAAATAAGAGAGCTTGTAAATTTATTCGCCCCTATGCGCATGACGCCCTCAAACTGCTCTTTGGCTTCATCAAGGCTCAAATTTTCATCCAATATCCGCCAGCTAAGCGACGAAAGCTCGGAAATGCGGTTAAAGCTCACCTGCCCTA
>CAUQPE010000090.1:0-7483 GCA_963519915.1 uncultured Campylobacter sp.
GCGCCTCAAGGATAAATTCGCGAAAAATTTCCTTTTCATTTGTCGGCGTTAAAAACTCCGGATCGTAAAAATACTCGTGCTCGGGCAAAAGCTTGCAAATTTCATCTAAAAGCGGCTTTTTGTAAGTTTGTTTTTTGACGCTAAAAGGCAAAAGCGCGGTAAATTTGTCTTGAAATTTTTGATACTGTGCTATTTTTTCAAGCACCTTGGCGTTTGAGACTTCGTCAACCTTGGTGAGCGCCAAGATATGCGGTTTTTGCGGATTTAAATTTAAAAATTTGACGTAGTCATCTATGCCGTCGTGAATAGGCGCCAAAAACACGATCGCATCGCAGTCGCCCATCGATTTTATCGCTTCGTTTATCATTAGTTTGTTTAGCGTTTTGTTGCTCTCGTGAAGTCCCGGCGTATCGGTAAAAACGATCTGATCCTCACCGTTCATCACGATACCGCTGATTTTTCGCCTCGTGGCGTTTTGCTTGTGCGAGACGATGGTGATCTTCGCATCAAGCAAAAAATTTAAAAGCGAGCTTTTGCCTGCATTCGTACGCCCTATGATGCTAACAAAGCCTGATTTCATAAGATATATCTCGCTAGATCCTGGTCCTCGACGACGTCTGATAGGCGCTTTTCTACGAGAGCTTTGTTCACCTCTACCGTCTCGCCGCCGTACTCGTTAGCCTCAAAGCTGATATCCTCGATCACGCGCTCGATTACGGTATGTAGGCGTCTAGCACCGATGTCTTCCATTTTTTCGTTGGCGTTTTGAGCTATTTTAGCGATAGCTCTGATAGCGTCATCCGTAAATTTAAGATCCACGCCTTCTGTTTTTAAAAGTGCTTCGTACTGCTTAAGCAGCGAATTTTTAGGCTGAGTTAAAATTTGATACAGCGCGTTTTCATCTAGGCTATCAAGCTCTACTCGCAGCGGAAAACGCCCTTGAAGCTCCGGAATTAGGTCGCTTGGCTTGCTGATGTGAAAGGCACCCGCGGCGATAAAAAGGATGTGATCGGTCTTTATGGCGCCAAATTTGGTCGTCACGGTCGAGCCCTCCACGATAGGTAGCAAGTCGCGCTGTACGCCTTCTTTGCTCGGATCTTGCCTGCCAGAGTTTCCGGAGCTCACCGCGACTTTATCTATCTCGTCGATAAAGATTATGCCCTCGTTTTCGGCTCTTCGCACGGCTTCGGCTTTGATGCTTTCCATGTCTAAAATTTTATCGCTAGCTTCGTTTTTGAGCGCTTCTTTGGCATCTTTTACCTTCATCTCTTTTTTGACGGTTTTGTTGCTTAGGCCGATGATTTTGACGAAGCTCTCTTGCATTTGCGCCATATCGGGCGGCACGTTTGCACCCGCATCAAAGCTGTTTTGCACGACCTCTATCTCGATGCTTAGATCATCTAGATCGCCGTTTTCGAGCCTGCTCATCATCTTTTCGTAGCTTTTTTCGTAGTCGGCTTTTTTCTCTTCGCTCGCACCCGTCGGTAAAGGCGGCAGGAGCTTTTTTATTATCTTATCTTTTACATATTCGTCGATTTTCTCACGGTTTTTTTCGCGCTGTTCGGCTTTGACCAAATTTACCGACGCAGCCGCTAGGTCGCGCACCATGCTTTCAACGTCGCGTCCGACGAATCCTACTTCGGTGTATTTGCTAGCTTCTACTTTGATAAACGGCAAGCCCATCATCTTTGACAAACGCCTTGCGATCTCTGTTTTGCCCACACCAGTCGAGCCTATCATTAGGATGTTTTTTGGCATGATGTCATCTTGCATCGTTTTATCCAGCTTCATCCTACGGTAGCGGTTTCGTAGCGCGATGGCGATGATTTTTTTGGCATCCTTTTGCCCGATGACGTAATCGTCTAAAAATTTCACTATCTCTTTTGGGGTTAAATTCATCTTTTCTCTATTCTAAAACGTAGGTTTTTATATTCGTGTTCGTGTAAATGCAAATTTCGCCTGCGATCTTTAGGCTCTCTTTTACGAGCTCCTCTTCGTCGATCCGGGCAAATTTATCCAGAGCCCTGGCTGCGGATAGAGCGTAGTTGCCGCCGCTTCCGATGGCGGCTATCTTGCCGTCTTCGGGCTCTACGACATCGCCCGTCCCGCTTAAAAGGAAAATTTTCTCTCTATCAAGCACCAGCATCATAGCTTCTAGCTTGCGCAGATATTTATCCTTGCGCCACTCTTTGCTAAATTCGATCACAGCTTTTAGCAGGTCGCCTTTGGCATGCTCGAGGTTGTTTTCAAACATATCAAAAAGATTAAACGCGTCGGCGGTGCTGCCGGCAAAGCCCGCTAGGACCTTGCCGCCGTGGATTTTGCGGATTTTTACCGCGTTGCCTTTTAGCACCGTGTTGCCAAAGCTCACTTGTCCGTCGCCGCCGATGACCGATTTGTTCTTGCCTTTATAGGCTAAAATGGTAGTCGCGTGAAACACTTATTCGCCCTCGACGTCTAGTTTTAGCGTGGCGCGCACGGCATGGCCGAGCTTGACGTCCACTTCGTAGATACCGGTCGCTTTTATAGTGTGAGCGAAGTCAAACGCCTTTTTATCTACGACTAAATGATGATTTTTTTCTAGCGCTTCTGAAATTTCATCCTTCGTCACCGCGCCAAATAGCGCTCCGTTTGCTCCGAGCGGCTTTTTAACCTTGAGCGTGATTTTTTCGATCTCGGATTTTAGTTTTTCTATGTTTGCGATCTCGTATTTTAGCTCCTCGGCCTTTCGTTTTTGCTCGGCGTCGTATTGGCGCAAGACATCGGGAGTCGCAGCCTTAGCAAAGCCTTTGCCGATTAGAAAGTTATTTCCGTAGCCTTCTTTTACCTCTTTGATTTCGCCGGCTTTTCCGAGCGATTTTACGTCTTTTATTAGTAATACTTTCATTTTTATCCTTTATTTAGTTAAATTTGCGTCCGTTTTTGCGTCCGATGATAAATCTTAGCGCGTTTAGCTTGATAAATCCGTTTGCGTCTTTTTGATCAAACACGCTGTCTTCTTCAAACGTACAAAACGCCTCGCTAAAGAGATTGTCCGTCTTGCTGTCGCGGCCTAGCACGATGACATTGCCTTTGTAGAGCTCGACTTTGACCGTGCCGTTTACGTTCTCTTGGCTCTTGTCGATGAGCGCTTGTAGCATGATACGCTCAGGCGACCACCAGTAGCCGTTATAGATGAGCTCTGCGTAGCGAGGCATTAGCTCGTCTTTTAGGTGTGCTGCGCCGCGGTCTAGCGTGATGCTCTCGATCGCGCGGTGGGCTTTTAGCATTATCGTGCCGCCAGGAGTTTCGTAGCAGCCGCGGCTTTTCATGCCGACCGAGCGGTTTTCTACCAGATCGAGTCTGCCGATACCGTGTTTGGCGCCTAGGCGGTTTAGCTCGGCTAGCAGCGCCGCCGGACTCATTTTTTTACCGTTTATGCTAACGGGATCGCCTTTTTCATAGCCGATTTCTATTATCTCGCTTTCGTTTGGCGCGTCTTTTGGGCTTACCGTCCAGCGCCACATATCGGCTTCCGGAGCGTGAGCGGGATTTTCAAGCACTAGACCCTCGTAGCTGATGTGGAGCAAATTTGCGTCCATAGAGTAGGGGCTTTTGCCCGGTTTCTTTTCTATTTTGATACCGTTTTTTTCGGCGTATTTTAGTAGCTTTTCGCGGCTGTTTAGATCCCATTCGCGCCAAGGGGCGATGATGGTTAGGTTATCTCCCAGCGCGTAGTAGCCTAGCTCGAAGCGCACTTGGTCGTTGCCCTTGCCGGTTGCTCCGTGACTCACGCCGTCGGCGCCTACTTTGGCGGCGATCTCGGCTTGTTTTTTAGCTATCAGCGGGCGAGCTATCGAGGTGCCTAGTAGGTATTCGCCCTCATAAACGGCGTTTGCTCTAAACATCGGAAATACGAAATCTCGCGCAAATTCCTCTTTTAAATCCTCTATAAATATATTTTCGGGTTTTATGCCAAGCTCGAGCGCTTTTTGGCGTGCGGGTTCTAGCTCCTCGCCCTGACCGATATCGGCGGTAAAGGTCACCACTTCGCATTTATACTCGTCTTGTAGCCATTTTAAAATAATGCTCGTATCAAGTCCGCCAGAATAGGCGAGAACGACTTTTTTCACATCTTTTTTCATTCTCTATCCTTTATATTGAGATGACGCGTATTTTAGCCAAATTTGATTAATTTGTTATAAATATTTCCGCTAAAATCGCGTGCGCTAAACATCAAATTTACATTAAATTTAATATGCGATGACGAGGAATTAAAAATTTAAGCCAAATTTGGTTAAAATCGCCGCCATGAGAGTAGATAAGTTTTTAAATACCGTAAATATAACAAAAAGACGCGCAGTCAGCGAAGATATGTGCAAAAGCGGCGTCGTGAGCGTAAACGGCGTCGTCGCCAAACCGGCTAAAGAGATCAAGATCGGCGACGTGATTACGATCAAATTTTTAACGAGAGAGGCGCGCTACGAGGTGCTAGCGATCCCGGAGACCAAAAGCATCCCAAAATCAGCCCAAGCGCTATACGTAAAAGAGCTATGATAGAGCTAAATTTAGGACTTGACGAGCTTGACGAGGTGGTAAAAATTTTACCCCAAAGCGGCGTCGTTATACTGCAGGGAAATTTGGCTAGCGGCAAAACGACGCTGGTTAAAGCCATCGTAAAGGCTCGCGGCATCGATGCGGAGGTTACTTCGCCCACGTTTTCGGTTATGCAAAGCTACGGGGATAAAATTTATCACTACGACATCTATCAAAACGGACTTGACGCGATTTTACAAAACGGACTTTTTGAAAATTTGCTAGAGGAGGGGCTTCACCTGGTAGAGTGGGGCGACGAGCGACTGGAAAAGGCGCTGGCAAATTTGGGCGAAAAATGCGTCAAGGTAGTCATCTCGCCTAGCCAAAAAGGGCGAAAATACGAGGTTTACGGTGCACAAATTAGAAGTTAAAGATTTACAAAAAACAATCAAAAAAACAAACATCATAAAAGGTATCTCGCTAGAGGTCAAAAGCGGCGAGGTAGTAGGGTTGCTGGGTCCAAACGGCGCGGGTAAAACGACGACGTTTTATATGATATGCGGGCTTATCTCGCCCTCTAGCGGTAGCGTGTTTTTAGACGGCGCGGACGTGACGAAGGTGCCACTGCATAAGCGCGCTCATATGGGTATCGGCTATCTGCCGCAAGAATCAAGCATATTTAAAGATCTCTCCGTCGAGGAAAATTTACTGCTCGGAGCCGAGATCCTATATAAAGACGAAGCCGTTCGCGAGAAAAAAGTAAATGAAATGCTAAATTTACTAAACATCGAGCCGATACGCCTGCGAAAGGGCGTGAGCCTAAGCGGCGGCGAGCGTAGACGCTGCGAGATCGCCAGAAGCCTCATCATTACGCCTAAATTTTTGCTTTTGGATGAGCCATTTGCCGGCGTCGATCCGATCGCCGTTAGCGACATACAAAGCATCGTTCGCGATCTAAAGAAGCTTGGCATCGGCGTGCTCATCACCGACCACAACGTCCGCGAGACGCTAGCCATCTGCGACCGCGCCTACGTGATCAAGGACGGTAGCCTGCTAGCTAGCGGCAGTGCGAACGAAGTCGCGAACAACAAACTCGTGCGCACCCACTATCTGGGCGAAGAGTTTAAATTTGTAGAATAATGCTAAAGCAAACTCAAGCTCCCAAAAATAAGCTCTCGCACACGTTGCGATCGTGGCTGCCGATACTAAGCAGCAGCGTCGAGGAGCTAAAGGAGACGCTTGAGCCGTTTTTGGCGGATAATCCGTTTGCTAGCGTACAGCAGCGAAATTTAAGCGAGCTGCCAAGCGCCGCGCCATCTAAAAAAGATAAAAATTTCTTCAAAGAAATATCAAAAAACAGCGTAACCGATAGTATCGAAAGCTTTAGCGTGGCTAAAACGGGGCTTTACGACAAGCTAATCGAGCAGATAGATAAACCCCTTTTTCCGACCGAAAAATCCCAAAAAATCGCGATGAAAATCATCGAGTGTATAAACGAGGAGGGCTACTACGAGCCTGAAACATTTGACGAATTTGGCGAGGCGGAGATCGAGTCGGTGCGAAAGCGCTTTGCCTACCTAGAGCCCGCGGGTATCGGCGCAAAGGACTACAAAGAGAGCTTTTTGTTTCAGCTTGAGGAGCTAAATTTGGACGAGAAGCTCTTTGAAAGCGCTAAAAAGCTTGCGTTAAATTTCGAAAATCTCTCCCAAATGCGCAAAATCCCGCTCTATAACGAAGCTCTCGCCGTCATCAAGAGGCTAAAAAATCCGCCCGCGATCGAGTATATGAGCGAGGCTGCGGCGATCATCCCCGACATCGTCATAGACACGAGCTCTGGCGGTATCGAGGTGCGCATCAATGACGACTTTTATCCCGAGATCGTCATCGACGTCGAGGGGCTTGACGAAAAAGAGAGCTTCGTCGCCTCGCGCGTAAAAGAGGCCAAAGACCTCATAGACGCGCTTGATATGCGAAAAGCCACGCTACGTAAGATCGCCCTCATGCTAGTGGAGTATCAGTATGATTACTTTTTCGGCGGCGACATCAAGCCTATGCGCCTAAAAGACATCGCCGAGGATCTGGGGCGAAACCCGTCGACCATCTCGCGCGGCATCTCAAACAAATACCTAGAGTGCTCGCGCGGACTCGTGCCTATAAAGAGCTTTTTCTCCGCCGCGATCGACGAGGACGTCTCAAACAAGGCCATCAAGGACTTCGTGGCAAATCTTGTCCGCAACGAAAATCCCGCCAAGCCGCTTAGCGATCTTAAAATTTTGGAGTTTATAAAGAAGGAATTTAACGTCGAGGTCGTCCGCCGCACGATAACCAAATACCGCCTCGCGCTAAATATCGGCAGCTCCAGCGAGCGCAAAAAAACCTATCTGCTGCAATCCGGTAAGTAAAATCTGACGCTCGGAGCGGGGCAAATTTGCCAAGCACGACGCAAATCAGAGCTTAAATTTACAATTCAAGCGGAGTTTTGGCGAGGCTCGTATCGCATTTCTCTTGATTTTTAAGTCTCGAAAATTTAAAATATCCGTATGAAGCGCATATTTTTTATTCTTTTTGTCTTATTTTTAGGCATTGCGAGTACTTATTTGATTGAGGGTATCGCCCCCGACATGGACAACATCATGGGCGGTTTATTTTTCGGTTTGATTTTGGCTATACCAATTTTTTGGTTATTTCGCTGTTTGGGGCTTATTCCTTGCGATCAAAATATTGAACTAACGCCTATAGATCTATTTTTCGACGATAGCAACGGCGATAGTTACTTTTACGTTTTTAATCTTATTATTTCTTTGATTTTGATGTTATTTATAGGCCCTTATGCGTTAATTACGGCTATAGTTTGCGTGATTTTTCAGGGCACTATTAAATGGTTATTAAATTATATTTTTTATGCTAAAGTCTAAATTTAAATCTTATTCCACCGCCCCCGCCTCAAGCTCCTTAAAATACGGCTTCA